>NZ_JBJZON010000009.1:0-251718 GCF_047200735.1 Pseudonocardia oceanicola | reverse complement strand
TTCGTCCGGTTACAGACGTTGAAAGGTGACTCGATGAGATCGCACGATGGTTGAACCCTGTCGCGCCGTCCGGGAAGTGCTTGTTGTGCCGTAGCGCGGAGGTTGGGTCATCGTGTGGTGTTGGGGATGTTCCGCTCGAAGATCGTCATGAGCAGGATGGCGACCCCGATGGCGCCGACGACGTAGGCGACGATGTGCAGACCACCGTCGGTGGCCGCTGCCCCGAACGCGATGCCGATCAGGCTCGCCGAGAAGATCGAGCCGATGTAGGCGAAGGTGCGGAACAGGCCGGACGCGACCGCGATCTCGTCGGCGGGGCTCTGCACGTACAGGGTCGCCTGGTTGGCGAAGCCGCTGAACCCGTTGGCAAAGCCGAAAAGCAGCGACATAGCGATCAGGACCATCACGTTCGAGGTATGCGTGATGCCCAGCATCACCACCCCGGTGAGCGTGAAGTGGACACCGGCGAGAATCAGCGGCCACCGGACCCAGCCCCGGCCGGACACCACCCTGGCCACCACGATGCTGACCGCCGACAGCGGCAGCAGGATCAGCCCGACCTGGGAGGCGCTGTAGTGCGCAGGGCCTTCCATCCACTGGCTGGTGCCGTACAGCGCGGTGTACATGCCGAGTGAGGCCAGGCACTGGCGTACGTAGGTCCTCAGCAGCTGTCCGTTGCGGCCGAGCATCCTGACGTCGATCAGCGGCCGAGGCGCGCGGCGCTCCCAGCCGAACAGTGCCGCGCCGAGCACGACTGTGACGGCGAGTTGCCACCAGACCGGCCGAGTGAGGTGGGACAGGAACAGCAGCAGCGTGATGATCGTGCCGGCGAGCAACACGATGCCGACCACGTCGACGGCGGTGAGCAGGCCGCTGCGCCCGGACGAGTCCGTCGGTTCGTCCCTGGCCACGCCGACGAGCGTGAACACCAGGGTGATCAGGGCGAGCGGAACGTTGACGAAGAAGATCGCCCGCCAGCCGAACGCCCCGGCGAGCACGCCACCGAGCGGTAGGCCGACGACCGCGGTGACCTGCGAGGCGATGGAGAAGTTGCCGAGGACTCGGCTGGGCACTCCGGTCCTGAGCCCATCTGCCCGCTTGCGGACCAGCGCCATGGCCGTCGGATACGCCGCCGACGTACCGATGCCGATGAGCGCCCGTGAGACGGCGAGGAACCCGAAGGTGGGCGCGGCGGCCCCGATGATGCCGCCGAGGAGCAGGATCGTGACACCGGCCAGGAAGACTCTGCGGGCGCCGAAGATCGTGGCCAGCTTGCCCATGGTGGGCTGCATGACCGCGCTGGACAGGTACAACACCGAGATCAGCGTCGCGGTTGTGGACGATCCTTTGTGGAAGTCCATGCCGATGCCGACGAGGGCGGTGGCGATCATCGAGCTGTTGATCGGGTTCAGACTCGAGCCGAGCAACAGTGGACTGGTGAACCGCAGTCCGAATGGCTTACGCACCTGACGAGGAGTCGTTGTGGTTGCTGTCATTGCCGCGTGCTTTCCAGGAGCTGGAGCAGTTCGTCGGTGCTGCCGGTCTCGGCGATCCTGGGGAAGATCTTGCTAAGACTGTGCTCGTGCGAGTCGAGGGCCGCGTTGGTCATCGCGTCGACCGGCAGCGTGACGTGGAAGCCATGTTCGTGGGCGTGGCGGGCGGTGGACTCGACACCGCTGCTGGTGGAGATGCCGACGATCACGACCTGGGTGACGCCGAGGCCACGGAGGCGTTCGGTGAGTCCGGTGTCGGAGAACGCGCCTCGGGTGAACTTCGTGATGACGATGTCGTCCGGATGCTGGTTGAGTTCCGGGACCAGGTCGGTCCAGCCCTCCGGGAAGTTGTGCGTGTTGCCGGCACGCTGGTCGGTGCGGCCGGGAGGCGAGCCGGCGACGTTGACCAGCACGACGGGCAGGTCGTGGCGGCGGAACGCCTCGACCAGCGCTGCGGATCTGGCGACCACGTCCTCGGTCGGATGGGCCAGTTGCAGCCCGGTGATGCCCTTTTGCAGATCGACGACGATCAGTGCGGTCTTGGGGTCGAGCGTGGAGAACGGCATGGTGAGTCCTTCCGGTCCGGTCACTCGCTGCGCGCCGTGAAGGCCCAGGCGATGACTCCGCACCCGAGCGGGTGGCGGTGATCGGCCTCAGTGCCGATGTGCGTGCTGAGCAGGTGAGCTCAAGACCGGGCGATTCGGTCGAGCAACTCGATGATCCCGGCGATCCGGTCGATCTCGTCGGCGGTGAGTGTCGCTGTCATCGCCTGGGTGAGCCAGTCCTCCCGGGCGAGGCGCCCAGTGCGGTACAGCTCCTTGGCTCCGTCGCTGAGGCGCAGGATCGTCTTGCGGCCATCGCCGGGATCGGGGGAGCGGGTGATCAGCCCGGCGGTCTCAAGGGCGGTCACGATGCTGCCCATCGACTGCGGGCGGAGCCCCTCCGCCTTGGCCAGGGCGGTCGCCGTGCTCGGACCTTCCCGTTCAAGGCGGCCCAGCACCGATGCCTGCGACTTCGTCAGGTCGACGCCGGTGTTCTGCTCGCGCAGGCGACGGACGAGCTGGCCGAGCACGGCCCGGAGGTCGCCGGCCACCGCCGATGCTCTCGCCGTCCGTTCGTCTGCCATGTCTCTACCGTAGCAGATGTTCAGCTAACTGTACAGTTGTCTTACTAAGATCATGTCTCGCATGGTGGTCTTGGCGAGTTTCGTGTAGCAGGTCAGTGTCGCGGCGAGGGTGCGGAACGCACAGAACTGGTTGGCATACCGGTCGTAGCGGATGGCGAGCCGGTGGTAGCCGAACAGCAAGTCCTGGGCGAACCACTCGGCCGCCCGCAGCCGCACCGCTTCGCGTGTGGCCCTGCCCTGCTCGGTCAGGCCGCCTCCATCCGCGTACCTCATCCCAGCCTGGGTAGATCTGATAGGGCGTCCATGCTGGGGCTCGGCGATACACCACCGGACGGAACGGAGTGCCTGAAGTCGATGGGATCGCCTTCGGCACCTTCTACACCAGTCCGTGTTCGACAAGACTCCGTCCAGTCTCTTCGATTGTGTCGGCGACGGAGCGCAGCGGTCGGCCGATGAGCTTTTCCGCTGTGCCGTGGTCGAAGTGCTGATCGGCGCCGATGAGCCAGCGGTTGTCGCGTAGCTGCGGTTCGAACGCACTCGCGACCCAGGTCAGCCATGTCGACAGGGAGCGCCCGGGGATCTTGGTGCTCGCCTCGGGGAGTCTCTCGCGCAACACCGCCGCGACATCGATGAGCGAGGTTGGGTCGGTGGCGATGATGGAGCGCGTTCCTGCCGCGGACTTGGATGTCATCGCGGCGATGTGTGCATCCACGATGTCCTGGACGTGCACCCACGGCATTCGCAGGTCGGGGACCATCGGCAGCGCTCCGGACATGACCTGCTGGATCGCGCCCACGGATGTACCCGGGTCACGGGTGAGCAGCGGACCGATGACGGCACCAGGCAGAACCGCCGCCAGCCGATCACGGGAATGACGCTGGTCGACGACGTCCCACGCAGTCCGTTCGGCGAGGACTTTCGAGCGAGCATAGGCCCCCAGGCCACGACGATCCGGATCCGTCCAGTCCGAAGCGGTGAGGACATGCCCCTTGCGCACCGGGGCGTGCTGCACCGCTGCGAGTGAGGACGTCACGACCACGCGCTCCACCCCCGCCTCCAGGGCCGCACCGAGGGCCCGTGCCGTCCCATCGACGGCTGGACGGATCAGATCATCGGGACTCTTCGGCTTCGCCGTCACGAACGGTGAGGCCACATGCAGCACGAAGCGACAATCTGCGGCCGCGGCCGCCCATCCCGCGTCCGAGCGCAGATCGAGTTCGCGGATCTCCAGCAGGGCGTCATCCGCTCCCGCCGCCGCGACCGCGGCGCGGACCTCGCCGACGCGGCCAGACGACCGCACCGAGCCCCGCACCGCATACCCGCGCTGCAGCAGCCCGGCGGCGATGTGCCCGCCGATGAACCCTGACACTCCCGTGACCAACACTCGGTCGACCATCACTACCTCGATTCCCGCCCCATCTTGACAATGAGCAGTTTACGAGGCGACTGCTCACTGTCAAGATGGGTGTCTGATGATGACGCAGAAGCAACCGGCCGGCGATCGATACCACCACGGCAACCTCCGTGCCGCGCTACTCGACAGCGCCCTCGAAGTGCTGACTGAACGCGGAACCGTGGGCTTCAGCATGCGAGAGGCCGCGCGGCGGGCCGGGGTGTCGCAGTCTGCGCCCAAGCACCACTTCGGCGATGCGAGAGGGCTGCTCGGCGCTCTCGCCACCCGGGCCTACCAGATGCTCTGTGATCGCCTCGAAGCGGTCGACCTCGAGGGGCGCGATTCCGCTGGGCGGGCCGTGGCGCTCTCCCGGGAGTACGTCGAGTTCGCTTGGGACAACCGGGCCCTGTTCGACCTGATGTGGCGGACGACGCAGTTCGACGTCGATGCCCCGGAACTCATCGAGCAGAAGCATCGCGCGTTGTTCGCTCTGGACCGCGGCCTCCGTGGCCACGGCTCCCCGCGAGGCGGCGACTCATCATCAGTCCTGGTGGCGAGTTATGCCGTCTGGTCCCTGGTCCACGGCTACACGATGCTGGCCTTGGAAGGCGCACTGGATCACAACGCCTGCGACCCGTTCGAGTCCGAGCTGCTGCCGTCCATGCTCAAACTCCTCGACACGGCGACGCCGATGGCACACGTGCCAACCAGAGGCCAAGATCTTTGAGAAAGTGCCGTCGGATTTGAGACCCTCCAGCAGCAACGGAACTCGCCGGGCGCGTAGCTCCGAAGTAGTCATCACCCTTGAACCGATAGGGCTCCATCTTCACGGTCTGCCCACGTCCGGCGCGTCGATCATCAAACCTCCACCACTGTAGAGACCGACGTCGTGGATGTGCGTGGCGGTGCCGTAGAACACCAGATCGCCGGCCAGCAGCGGCTGTCCGTCCGGCACGCGCGGTCCCGCCCGGAACTGCGCGTCGGCAGTGCGCGGCAACGTCACCCCGGCTGCGCCGTAGGCTGCCACCGTCAGCCCTGAACAGTCGAATCCACCGTCCTGTGGACCATTCCCTCCCCATACGTACGGAAGACCCCGCTGGCCGCACGCACAAATTGATCGCGGCTAGCGCGACCGAGTTGGTGGCTTGGATGGCGTTGCAGCCGCCCGTGCCGACCGACACAGCGGCGTCGGCGTACTTCTTGGCCCGATCGAGGACCTCCTGCACGTACCAGTCGGCGTGATTGTAGGAGAAGATCGCAGCCCGCACGTCACCGCGGCCGACTCCGTTGTCACCCAAGTAAAACGCGGCGGAGGAGATGGCGTCGTGCGGGTTGTAACGCGAGGGCGGGCTGGCGCCGCCGGACGGGAGTCCGTCGGACGTGGCATCACACGGCCGGGCGAGGCGCTCGGCGTCGCGGCGGGCCAGGATCGCGCGCGAGGCCAGCGAGTCGTGGACGACGTCGCCGACGACCGAGCTGTTCGACCCGTACACCATCCCGATCGCCCGCACCCGCACCTGGCGGTCGTCGGACAGAACACGCTCGTTGCCCAGGTGGCTGGACCACTCCATGATCCCCGGGGCGAGGAACCGGGCACCTTCCTGCCGCTGGCGGGAGGACCGGCCCGGCAGCAGCGACTCCAGTCCGCGCCAGATCGCCCGGTCCGGATCGTGCTCCGCGGGGCATGTGGACCAGACCCGAGACGCCGGCCTCTTCTCCTGGGTTTCGCTACGCCGCCAGGCCGTGTGCGGCTCGTGTCGCTGCATGTTCTGCAGGGTCAGTTTCTCCCCGTTCGCGATCAGTACCCGGGCCACCCGGCCCTCGGACGGGAAGAGCCGGATCCGGCGGCTCTGCCAGGTGTAGAGGTCCACCGGACCGGTCGGAGGCCGTCCACCGTCGACCTCCTCCGCGGCGGTGACCGGCTCACGCTCCCACACCGGCCGGTCGATCCGGGGATCGCGGGCGTAATCGCCGAAGTCTCGGGCGATCAGGTTGAGCAGCAACGTCTCCTTGAGCGTGACTCCCTCCAGGAGCAGGCCTCCGAGCAGCCCGCTCCATACCACCCCGATCGGATACCCCTTGCCGTTCCTCACCTGTTTGTCCCCGACCGCACCGGAACGGATACCCGACGGGTCGAAGGCGTGGCAGTGCACCAACCAGCGTGCGGCCTCCGCGAACGACAGGGTGAGCTCGCCCTGCCTGGTCGAGAAGAACGGTGCCCCGTTGGGGACGTCCGCGATCAGCTTGGACAGCTCCGACGCCTCCCCGGTGGCGGTGTGCAGGTCGGCCACCTGCAGGAAATGCGTCTCGGGGTGGAGCAGGCCGAACCGGTCGCGGTACGTGGCGAGGTGACGGGCGATCCGGGCCACCGGCAGCTGCGGCTGCTCCCAAAGCTCGACCCACTCGTTCAGGTCGCCGGGTCCCGCGAGGGCGCCGTAGGACGGCCAGCAGCAGCCGGGTCAGCGCGAAGGTCCGGGTCGGCAGGTCACCGGACAGCCCCGCCAGCGCATGGGCGTGGTCGAGCGTCTGCAGGATCCCGAACTCGGTGACCGTGCCGTCGCGCACCCGGCAGGGAATCCAGGGCTCGTGGATCAGATCGAACGATCAGGCGCTCGACGGTGACATGGTCCGTCCTCCCACCCGCCCCGTTCCGGGATCTCGATCCGAAGGGGTAGTCTCACGCTAAGAGCGTGCTTGAGAAGGGTCGGCGTGCCTGCGCCGTGCGGCCCGAGCCCTGGTCCATCGTGGACGGGTGGCTCGGTAGGAGCGAATAGGGATTAGCGCGTGGCAATCCTTTCAAGCCATTCGCTGAGTAGATCTCGCTCGCGTGGCGTGAGCGACGCTACGTCAGGCAGGAGTGCACGCAGTGAGACAGCAGCAGCCTCTGGCCCGGGTCGGCTGATCACCGGCGAATCTGCGACGATCGCGTCGATGATCGCCTCTCGCGCCTGTGCGGGAAGTCCGTCGTCTCGTTCGACTTCAGGCATAGCCAGGAGGGTGAGCACCGTGCCGCGCGCGGCAGCGCGGATCAGGTTCATCGCCCTGTCCTCCGTTGTCCTGAGCCTGCCTGCTACGGCGAGCTGTTTGACCCGTTCACGAAGGAGCTGCTCGGATCGCTCCGCGGCCGCGGACCTGGCACCCGCGTCGGGTTCGCCGTACATGAGCGTGTAGAGGGCTGGATTGGACAACCCGAAGTCGACATGGAGATCCCAGCCCGAACGTAGCGCCTTGATGGGGTCGGAGATGTCGGGACGGATCTGCTTCTTGGACAGGTAGGCGGCGTATCCGTGCTCGGCGACGGCATCCACCAGGCCGCGCTTGTCGCCGAACAGGCGGTAGATGGCAGGCGCCTGAACACCGGCGGCAGCGGCCACGGCGCGCGTCGTCAGCGCGTCTCGCCCCTGACTAACCAACAGGCCCGCTGCTGCTGCCACGATCCGATCTCGCAGCGACCTCTGGGCGAGATCCTCCCCCGCAGCTTCCCGACTCTCGCGGCCGTCCATGGTTCCAACGATATCAGAATCATGCTACCGTCGATGTTTCCAGTGCTACCGTCGTACTTGGTATCGCTGGAAACCACTGGTGCCACACCGGACAAGAGAAGAGAGACCTCATGATCATCGTTACCGGCGCGAACGGACAACTCGGCCGCGGAGTCGTCACCGAGCTCCTGGCTCATACGTCCGCCGAGCAAATCGGCGTCAGTGTTCGCGACATCTCCAAGGCCCAGGAGTTGAGCGCACTCGGCGTAAGCGTGCGCCAGGGCGACTTCACGGATCACGGCAGCCTCGCACACGCTTTCGAGGGGGCGACTCAAGTCCTCATCATCTCCGTGGACGCCACCGGAGGCGATGCTGTCTCGCAGCATGCCACGGCGATTGCAGCAGCCAGGGAGGCCGGGGCCGGTCGCATCCTCTACACGAGCCATGTCGGAGCGGACCCGACGTCGCCGTTCGCGCCGATGCGGGACCACGCCGCCACGGAGGAACTCCTGAAGGAGTCCGGCGTTCCTTTCACGTCCCTACGACACGGCTTCTACGCCCAGAACCTGGTGCGGCTGATCACCCGGGGCATCCAAACCGGCACGCTCTACGCCCCAGAAGACGGACCAGTGTCGTGGACCACACACGCCGATCTCGCCGCCGCCGACGCAGCGATCCTCGCAGACGATGCCAGCTTCGACGGCGTGACCCCGCCCCTGACCGCGCCCCTCGCGCCAACCTTCGACGAGGTCGCGCGCATCGCGAGCGAGACGCTCGGCCGGACGATCGACTTCAACACGGCGGCCGACGAGGACTGGGTCACCGGGCTCGTCGAGCACGCCGGGATGTCCGAAGGCCAAGCCCGATTTCTCCTCACGATCTTCACCGCGAGTCGCCGCGGCGACTTCGCCGCGCACGGCCCCGCGCTCGAAGATCTCATCAAGCGACCGGCCCAGTCCGTGCGTGAGGTCATCACCGCGCATTTCGGGGGACTGTAAGAACAACAATGACAGGCTCCGGCCTCCCGCCCACTGAGGGTCCAGCGCGGCCAGGCCCTTCTCGTCGAACGCGTGGATCACATCGCGCACGGTGTCCTCGTCCCCGGCGACGAGCCGGGCGATCGCCGGGGCCGGAGGCCCCGGACGACGAGGCCATGATGATCGTCGCTCGCCGGACCCGGATCGGGTTGCCCCGTCCGCGGCCCATGATCTGGGTCGGCCGCCGACCGTCCTCATCGGTCAACCGTCGCGCTCGTACTGGTCCCGCCATCCGAAGACCCCGCTCCCGCCGCTGCACCGCTACCAGCGTCGAGAGTGGGATCTCCCGCCTCACCTGCCAGGGAACCGTCGTCGGAACCGGTGTCAGCGGCCGGAAGTTGCGCTCGCAGGCCCCGCATCTCGTGGTCGGCGCCGCCGAGTTGGCGGTGTAGCTGTAGCTCGGCGAGCTAGCGGACGTGCTCGGTGTCCTGCTGGTGGGCGGCCGCGGTGAACTCGGCGCGCTGCTGCTCCGTGGTCGGGAAGGAACCGCGCCATAGCCAAACGCCGACCGCGTGGCGGGCGCGACCGACGCGGTCGGGCAGGTCCGCGCCGCGAAGTATGTGCACATGCCCGCGGACCGCGGACACGTCGCGCTGTATGCCCGCGCCTCGGCGGAGCTGTCTCAACTGCTCACGAAGTCGACCCAGACCGTCCGGATGCCCGGGACGAGCGGACACCCCGATCTGCGGGCGCGGCGACGGCTACGACCCCGATGATGCGCTCCCTGCCCGGTTCGCACACAGAATGCCCGACAGCGCCTCGCTACCGCCGCCTTGCAGGCCGGGTGCGCCGGGGGAGGATGTCGCCAAGAGCGTGGGGCGTGACCGGGCACCTGATCCCGAAGGAGGCTGTGAGTCGTCGGTCTCCGCGTGCTGCGGGAGGAGCAGGTTCGGGCCCTCTACTCGCTCGCGCCCACGTGTTCCTGGAGGTGGCCAACGACGCCGGACCCGGTGAACCCGGTAAGCACACCGATGCAGGCGTCGACCAGGCGCGACACCCAGTCGCCCCACTGCCCGTCGACGTTCTTCTGCAGCTCGGCGAGGCTGACGTTCTCCTGGTCAGCGACGGTGTGCACCAGTAGGTGGATCGCCATCCGCCACCGCTCGGCGAAGATGCCTTCGGGCAGGTCTGGCGGTAGGGCGCGGCGGATGCCTTCGCGGACGGCGACCAGACTCGACGCGACATGCCAGTCGTCCGCGACGTGGTAGTTCGGATCTGCCGAGAGCTGCGCCAGGAACCGGGCGTAGAAGCAGTCGGGTTCACTCGTCACCGCGACCAGCGGCCTGATCCACGCGTCGACGAGTGAGCGCACGGTCGACGGGGTGCCAATGGCGTGCATGTGCGCCAGCAGCTCCAGACGCCGCTCGTTGACCTGCCCCATCCGATACTCGAACACCGCCCGAAGGAGGTCCGGCTTGGGGCCGAAGTGGTAGCGGATCGCCGAGGAGTTCCGCTGGCCGGCGGCGTAAGTGATGTCCCGGAGTGGCACCGAGCCGATCCCGCGCTCGGCGACGAGCCGTTCGACCGCGAGGATGATCCGCTCCTTGGTCCCCCGCTCACGCGTACTCACGTAATCCCCTCCGCGAAGCAAGAACGCTGACGACGAGTGAGGTGACCACGAACCACCGGTCCTCACGGGCCCCGGGCGGCCCCTCGCGGCGTTGCCCCCGCACCCCGGTACGCCCGGTACAGGCGGTGCGGGGGCGCCTTGCGAGGAACCACCGGATCCCGCGATCACCCGGCGAACGTTCGTGGTCGCCGCACTAGCTAATCATACAGTATTCCTTGACTTGTGATGACTAGTCATTAATGTATGTCGAGCGCGCATCACCTTGCCGCTGCATGCGGCTGACGAGAGCATGCTTGCTCGTTCGTTGTCTCCGGCTACGCCGACGGCGAGCGACAAGGACTTTGTGAGGTGACGATGATCGACTCGTTGAGCATTGCCTGTCTCCCCAGAAGGCGTCACCGTCTTCTGCGGTCCGGGCATGGTCGATCGCGGCGAGGTTTCTGTTGTTCATACTCATCAACTTCGCCGACAAGGCGGTGCTCGGTTTGTCGGCGAAGCACCTGATGGAGGAGCTGGGCGTTCGCCGACCACCTACGGGTTCATCGCCAGCAGCTTCTTCTTCCTGTTCGGCGTGGCCGCCCTCGGCGTCGGGTTGTCGACCAGCGCGAACTGGCTACACCTGACCCGATCGACCCGACGTTCAGCCGGACGTGACGACGCGCACCCGTCCGGGTGGGTGTGGGGCCTGCAGCTCCGTTTTCCCGAGGAAGAGAGTCCCCATGGTTGTCAAGTCTGAACTGAGGTCCCTGTCGCGGCACGAGATCCGTCGAAAACTCGAGGCTGCGGACACCGCGACCCTGCTCCTCGCCCTCGTCGAGATGACCGGCGACACGACTTTGCTCGCTCGCTGGGGGCGCCACATCGAGGGCCCGACGCCGGAGACCTCGACCTTCCCGGCGGCCATCGCCGAGGAGATCCGCGACAGGGTGACCGCTGTGCTGACCAGCTCGGCCGCTCCGGCGTCCGACCCGCTCCAGGACCCACTGGTCTTCCACCGCTTGGCCGACACCGTGGCTGGGCGGCCCGTCACGGAGACGGAGCGGGACCTCGTGCTCAAGGAGATGGGGCTGCTCGAGGAGGCATTTGTGGACTGGCGGTCGGGCCGGCCGTCCCGCGCGGACACCTTCCCGGTGGTGATCATCGGTGCCGGGCTCTCCGCCATCGCGATTGCGATCCACCTCAAGCGGATGGCCATCCCGTTCACGATCCTCGACCGCAATACCGACGTCGGCGGCACGTGGCTGGTGAACACCTACCCCGGCTGCGGTGTCGACATCGCAAGCCACTACTTCTCCTACTCCTTCGCCCGCAACCCGGGCTGGACCCGGTACTACGCGAAGCAGCCGGAGATCCTCGCGTACGTCCGGGACTGTGTGCAGGAGTTCGGGC
Organism: Pseudonocardia oceanicola; assembly: GCF_047200735.1. Lineage (NCBI taxonomy): Bacteria > Bacillati > Actinomycetota > Actinomycetes > Pseudonocardiales > Pseudonocardiaceae > Pseudonocardia > Pseudonocardia oceanicola. The sequence continues at coordinate 240,228 of NZ_JBJZON010000009.1, read as the reverse complement.
TGACCGAGCATCTGCAGTTGGGGACCACCGTGCACTCGGCGGTCTTCGACGAGGACAGCGCCCAGTGGGTGCTGCGGGTGGCAGCGGGCGGCGAGGTGCGGACCGTACGGGCCCGTGCGGTGGTCAGCGGTGTGGGGTCGCTCAGCGTCCCCTCGGTGCCCGCTCTGGAGGGCCAGGAGCGGTTCGCGGGCAAAGCGTTCCACTCCGCGGAGTGGGACCCCGAGGTCGACCTCGCGGGCAAGCGGGTCGTCCTGGTCGGGAACGGGGCCAGCGCGAACCAGATCGGTCCCGCGATCGCCCCGCACGTCAGCTCGTTGACCGTGCTGCAGCGCAGTCCACAGTGGATCAACGGCGTCGCGGGTTATCACAGCAACGTGCCGATGGACGAGCGGTGGGTGCTGGCCAACATTCCGGCCTACGAGCGGTGGTTCCGCGTCCGCACCATGATGTCCATGAACGACATCATGCGGCCGGCCGCGCTCGTCGACCCGGACTGGGACGGCCCCGAGGGCACGATCAACGCGGCCAACCAGAAGCTGCGCGAGCGCCTGGTCCGCTACATGAGCGACGAGCTCGGTGAGAAGCAGGAGCTGCTGGCCCAGCTGCTGCCGAGCTATCCGCCCATGATGAAGCGAATGCTGCGCGACAACGGGTGGTGTCGGATGTTCCGGCGCGCCAACACCGAACTGGTCACCGGTGCCGCCGCGGCCTTCACCGAGCGCGGCCTGGTCGACGAGCACGGGGTCGAGCACGAGGCGGACGTGGTCATCTTCGCGACCGGGTTCCGCACCGCACGCCAGCTGTCGTCCTTCGAGGTGGTCGGCCGCGACGGGGTCACGCTCCGAGATGCCTGGGGCGAGGAGGATCCGCGCGCCTACCTGGGAATCGTCGTACCGCAGTTCCCCAACATGTTCATCCTTTACGGGCCGAACACCAACGTCGGCGTGGGCGGGAGCATCTTCTTCCAGGCCGAGGCGCAGAGTGGGTTCATTGCTCGGATGATCCGGGACATGATCGAGCGCGACGTCGCCACCGCGGAGGTCCGGCAGGACGTCTTCGAGGATTACAACTCCCGGATGGACGCCGAGCTCGAGAAGCTGATCTGGTCGCTCCCGGTGGGGTCGACCTGGTACCGCAACTCCAAGGGCCGGGTCACGGCCAACATGCCGTGGACCTCCACCGACTACTGGGACATGACCAGAACGGCGTCGATGGACGTGTTCGACGTCCGGTACGTGGCCCCCGACCCCGCCACCGACTTCGACGCCGCGGTGTCCGAGTCCGATGATGATCTCAACAGGGAGCTCGAGGGCGATGTCACACACGCGTGAGGTGCTCGTGGGGGCCCCGACGTTCGCCGAGGTGACCCGGCCGACGATCGGATCGCGACCGGACGAATGCGTGGTGTTCGTCCACGGGCTCGGAGGCAACTCCACGGTCTTCTATCCACTGCAGGAGGTCGTGGCCGAGCACCGCACCACCGTGTCGGTGGACCTGAAAGGGCTGGGGCGCAGCCGCACCACCCTCCCCCGCAACTTCGACGACTGGGTCGAGCAGGTGCTCGGCGCCGTCGCACACGCGGGCCGGTTCGACCGGTTGTCGCTCGTGGGGCACTCGCTCGGAACGTTGATCTCCCGGCACGTCGCCGCCCGGGACCCCCGGGTCCGGGTGCAGGTGCTGTTCGGACCGGTCTCGGCGCCGGGCGACGCGCAGCGTCCGCAGTTCGAGGCGAGGGCGTCGGCCGCCTTCAGCGGGGGGATGGCCCCGGTCGCCGACGGGTTCGGTGTGGCCAGTCTCGGCTCGACGACGCTGAGGTCGGCGCCGTTGGCCGTCGCGATGGTCCGCGAGTTCCTCCTAGGCCAAGACCCGGCCGGTTACGCCGCGTGCTGCTCGCTCGTCGGGCGCGCCGAGGAACCCGGGCCTCCGGCCCACGAGAACTGCCGCACACTGCTGGTGTACGGGCGGGAAGACCCGATCTGCCCGGAGCCATCCGTCCGGGCCTTGGTCGAGGCGCTGGATCCAACTGTCGCGGAAACGCTCGCGCTCGACGGCATCGGCCACTGGCCCACCGTCGAGGACCTTGCCGCGTCGGAGCAGGGCCTGCTCAGGTGGTTGGAGCTCGCCGAGGAGGGAACGCCGCTCCTCGATGTCTCGGCGGCATCGCGGGGCTAGGCCGGGAACGCCGCCGGTCAGCGCGCCGTCGCGCCCGGCGGTCTCGACGCTCGCCCGCCGGGCAAGGCAATACGTAAGTCAGCTCAAGCCGAATACGCATCCCATCGGGACAGCGAAGTTGCGGGGATCAGAAACATGACAGATCGGTTGACAAAGGCCACGCGTGCCGCCGTGGCGACCGGGAGCGCCGGCCGGGCCTGGCTCATCACAGCGGTCCTATTCGTCTTCATGCTGTTGAACTGGGCCGACAAGGCGGTCCTCGGTCTTGCGGCAACGCCGATCATGAAAGAGATGGGCCTGTCGGCATCCGAGTTCGGCCTCGCGAGCAGCGCGGTCTTCTTCCTGTTCGGCATCTCGGCCTTGTTCACCGGGACGCTGGCCGACCGGGTCGGCACGAACCGGCTCCTGCTGGTGATGGCGGTCATCTGGTCGATAGCGATGCTGCCGGCCCTGCTGCTGCCCAGCCTCGGCTTCCTGATCGTGGGGCGGACGCTGCTCGGTGCCGCGGAAGGGCCCGCGTCCCCGGTGGCCAGCCTCGCCACCATGAAGTGGTTCCCGGCGGAACGCCGCAACCTGCCCGTCTCGATCGTGGTCAGTGGAGCGCTGCTCGGTCTGGCGATCGCCGCGCCGACGCTGAGCTGGGTCATCGCGAACTGGGGATGGAAGTGGAGCTTCGCCCTGCTCGCCATCCTTGGTGTGGTGTGGGCAGTGGTGTGGCGGATCGTCGGCAAGGAGGGGCCCTACCTCGGCGCCGACGAGCACGGGCAGCAGCCCGAGGTCTCCGGTTCGGCAGCCGCAGAACGCCCCACAGTGTCGGCCTGGCGGATCGTCGGCTCCCGCACATGGCTGACCTTCACGTTCGCGCTGTTCGCCGCGTACTGGACCTCGGCCCTTCTGATGACCTGGATCCCCAGCTTTCTGACCACCCAGATGGGCTTCTCGACCGTCACGGCAGGCAATCTGACCGGAATCTCCGCGTTCTTCTGCGCGGTCGCGATGCTGGTCCAGGGCTTCCTCGGCAACCGCCTCATGTCCCGGGGCCGCTCGAGCCGCCTCGCCCTCGGGGTCATCAGCAGCGTCGCCGTCCTCGCCAGCGGACTGGCAATGGTCGGGTTCGTCCTGTTGCCCGGCAACGGGCCCGTCCGCATCGTGCTACTGGTCATCGCGTTTTCGCTGAGCAACGCGGTGGGATCCTCGGCCCCCAACGCCATCGGCTACATCATCCCGGCGGGCAAGCACGGGTTCGGGCTCGGCGCCTACATCGCCATCGGCACCTCGGCCGGCGTCGTGGCCCCCGCGCTCACCGGCGTGCTCCTCGACGCTGCCGCCTCGCCCACCGCCGGATACACCATCGGCTTCGCCGTCGCCGCCGGCCTGCTCCTGGTGTCGGGGGTGGCGCTGTTGATCGGCGGCAACCCGGACCGGGACCGGGTGCGGCTGGCGAGCACGCAGCCCGCGGTATCTGCCGCAGCGTGACGGACCGGTCACGCTCACCAGAAGGGAACATCCTGATGTGCACCGTCCAGAACGTCGCGTTCGTCGGCCTCGGCGCGATGGGAACCCCCATCGGTCGCCACATCCACGACAGCAGCGACTTCCGGTTCGTGGGTTTCGACGCCTCCGACGACGTCCGCCGCGAACTCCGGGAGTCCGGCATGACGATGGCCGACTCGCTCGTGGATGCGGTGAAGGGCGCCGACTGGGTCATGATGATGCTGCCCACCGTGGCAGCATCGCGGGCGGTGTTCGAGGACGTCATCGCGCGGGTCCCCGCCGGCACAGGCATCATCGAACTCGGCACCATCGGCCACACCGAGTCGGCCGAGCACGCGAACATCGCCCTCTCGCGTGGCCTGCGCTATCTCGACGCGCCGGTCATCGGGGGCGGCCGTCAGGCCGCCGAGGCCAGGACGCTGAAGGTGCTCGCCGGCGGCGAGGCCTCGACGGTGGCAGAAGCGGAATGCCTGCTGCGCTGTTTCAGCGCCCGCACATTCCATGTTGGCGGGGAGGGTGCCGGTCAGACAGTAAAGCTCGTCCACAACGCGCTGCTCGCCTCCATCACCGGTGCGACAGCCGAGGCGTTCGCGCTGGCCCAGGCCCTCGGCACAGACCCTGCCGCTGCCGCCGAGATCTTCCGCTCGTCGTCGGCCAACTCCTTCGCCCTAGAGTGGCTCTTCCTACCGGCGCTGAAGGGCGACTTCTCCGCCGGGGCCCCGGTCGACATCCTGTTAAAGGATCTCCGCCTGATGGCAGCCGAAGCGGAACGGGTCGGCCAGCCGCTGAGCATCGGCAGGGAGACACGCGAGCTCTACGAGGAGTGCCACCGGCGCGGCTACGGCCGGGACGACGCGGTGAGCGTCGCCCTCAAGATCACGCAGGACCGGCTTGGGCTCGTCGACCAGACGGGTGGCGGCGCTCCGGTGCGGTCGTGAGGGTCACGGGTGCCCCTCAGACCCCGGTCTGCAGCAGGAGCGGACGACCTCGTCGTGGCGGCGCACCGCGCTGTCGCTGACGATGACCACCGCGATCCTGATGCGCGCCGCGCCTGGACACACCCCTGCCCACTGGCTCGGCCCGCTCCTGGTCCTGGGCTGCTGCTGGCCGCTCATCGCTCGGCGGTGCCGCTCGTTCCGCAACCGCTTCGAACTGACCGACCAGGCACGCCAGGCGGGCCGAGCCCCACCATCAGGGCAGGTGCTCCCTGATCCCGTGCACTGCACGGACTCGGCTCATGCCGGACGGGCGACTGCCTGCCGCGATCGTCGCCGCCTCGGTCCTCCTCGCAGTCGCCGGGGGCATCATCGCGAGGGCGCATCTCGTCTGAGATGTCGTGCCTATGCCCCCGGCCGCCTCGAGGATCCGGGGGCGGGCATGAGCTGGGCCGGTACGGGATAGACGAGTTCGTCAACAAGAAGCTCATTCCGGCGATCCAATGATGAACGGGGATGAAATGAAGGAACTCGAGGGCAAGGTCGCGGTCGTGACCGGCGCGGCGCGAGGCATCGGGCTCGACTACGCGCTACGCCTTGCCGAGAAGGGTGCGAACATCGCGGTCTGCGACCTTGACCTGCGCTCGGCGCACCAGTACGAGGAGGAGCGTGCCCGGCTCGTGGGTGACGATCTCGAGAAGACTCTGGCGCAGTGGGGAACCGACGTGATCACCGAACAGGTCGACGCCACGGAGCGGGGCTCGCTCCAGGCCTTCGCCGACCGGGTGCGCCATACCTGGGGCCGCGTCGATGTCGTGGTCTGCAACGCCGGCGGCGGAGGGGACTTCGCCGGGCAGCGACCTTCGGAGATCGAGGAGTCGGGAATGCACGCGGCTTTCGGGCGCAACCTCTTCTCGACGATCAACACTGTGGCTGCGTTCGCTCCGCACATGAAGCGCCAAAGAAGCGGGAAGATCATCACGATCTCGTCGTTCACCGGGACGATGGTTCTCGGCGAGGGGCACGGCTCCGACTACGCCGTTGCCAAGAGCGCGGTCGCGCACTACACGCGATGCCTCGCTCAGGATTTGGGGCCCTGGGGCATCACGGCCAACGCCGTCGCCCCGGGTTTCATTGCCAGTGGCCAGTTCAAGGCGCGTCTCGTCGCCGCCGATCCGAAGCGCCTGGAGGAGTGGACGTCCATGGCGGCCCTGCGGCGGCTCGGGGCCCCGGAAGACTGTGCGAACCTCGTCGAGTTCCTCGCCAGCCCGAAGTCGGACTACATCACCGGGCAGGTCATCTGCATAGACGGCGGCATCACCCGCGCGGCGCACTGATTGCCCGTTCCTCTCCGTTCCGAATCAGCGAGTAGACCGCGACGACGCCATCCGCGACGACGCTCCTGAACGTCTGCCGGGGAACCCGCGAGGGAGAACCGCCGGCGAGATAGTCGATCATCCCGAGCCGAGTCGCGAGGGCGCCGTTCGGCCTCGCTCCCCGAGACCACCGGCCTCCTCGGCGCCCGCCGACCCCGGCGACGACCCCGTCAGCGATCCAACCGGCGTGCCGCAGGTCGCGCGGTCCGTGTGCGGAGTAGATCACCGGGATCCGACGGTCACAGCCCCGGCCCGCGCCTTCGAGGCCGTCCCAGACGGCCGTTCCGGTCTCGTGGTACGAGCGGATGGCGGCCAGGTGGTCGGCCGTCGACTTCATCGTGGCCTCCTTGAGGCCGAGGTTGCGGACGGCATTGTCGCCGGTTCCGAGCCCGAGGAAGGCGCCCACTGGAGATCTCGTCCAGCGAGGCGATCGCGCCCGCCGTCACGGCCGGGTGCCGGTGACCGGGTTGGTCACGCCGGGACCGATGGCGAAGCCGCGGACGCACGTGGGCACCGTCGGAAGCGCCCGAACAGGCGGTCGCCGAGGACGGCCCGCGCTGGCCGTAGTGACAGTTGTGGGTCGCCGGGGCGCCCCGTACGAGTAGGAGGAGCCGCCGCGGGGCCCTTCCCGACGACGGTGACCCGAGCGAGGTGGCAGTGATCGACAACCAGGGGCAGACTGCGCCGACCTCCTCAAGGGAGGCGTGCGACGAAGCGCTCGGCCAGCAGTTCCTGGATCCGGGAGCCGATGCGTGGCAGATCGTCGCGCAGGCTCTCCGGGCGGATGGCGCACACGGCACCGACGAGCTCGCCGTCGGAGCGCCGGAGGGCGGTGGCCACGGAAAAGACCGTCGGCACCGTCCGGCCCGGGTTGTAGGCCAGTCCCGTCGCCCTGATCTCCGGCAGCTCGGAGAGGAAGCGGTCTACCTCGGGCTGCTCGGCCGGCGTGGCCGAGTGCAGCAGGGCGTCCATCTCGCGAGCCGGCAGACTCGCGAGAATGATCCTGCCGGACGCGGTCGAGTAGAGCGACCTGCGGCTGTGGTTCCGCGCGGCGAACTCGAGCGCGGGCTCGTCCCCGATCTGGTCGATGTAGACGAGCGACATCCCGACCTGGATCCCGATCATCACACTGCACTCGACCTCCGCGTGGATGCGGGGGAGCAGATCGCGGTCGATGTCCTGCGCCGCCACGCGATTACCGTTGAGGGACAGGACGAACGGCGCGGGGCCGAGGCCGAACCGATGGTCCCGCTCGACGAGGTAGCCCGTCGCGACGAGGCCGTTCACCAGCTCGTGGATGGAGCTCTTGGGAGCGCCGAGGCGCTCGGCCAGGGCCGCGAGGGTCAGCCCCTGACGAACCGGCGCGACACTCTCGAGGATCGCGGCCACACGGTCGACGGTGCGGTGATGGCGCGGAGGCACCGACCGATCGTAGCGGCGGGCGTTGACTGAGTCGCTGAACGCACCTACCGTCTCGTACGTAGATGCGGACGACTGTCCGTATATCTGGAGGGAAGGTCGATGACGAACTCTCGGGCATCTGTTGCGCAGGAGGGCACTCCGGCGCACGACACCGCCCTCGACGGTGTGGTGGTGCTCGACCTCGGGCAGGTCTATGCCGGCCCGTACTGCACCCACCTTCTCCGATCGCTCGGCGCGACCGTGATCAAGATCGAGCCGTTCGGGGGTGAGCCGATCCGGTGGCGTTCCACCGGGGAGACGTCGGGACAGGCGTTCCTGATGCTCAATGCTGGCAAGAAGGGGGTCCGACTGGACCTCAAGAAGCCCGAGGGCAGGCAGATCTTCCTGGACCTCGTCCGCCAGGCCGACGTCGTCGTCGAGAACTTCGCCCCGGGCGTGTTGGACCGTCTGGGAATCAGCTGGGAGGTGCTGCGCGAGATCCGTCCGGAGCTGGTGCTGGCGTCGGGCCGCGCCTACGGCCGGCACCCGGCGACCGAGGGCTTGCGCGGCATGGACGTGACGGTGCAGGCCATGACCGGCATCGTTTCCACGACCGGCTTCCCGGACGGGGCCCCGGTCAAGGCGGGTGGTGCGGTCGTCGACTTCGCAGCGGGAACCCACCTCGCCTCGGCAGTCCTCGCCGCGTTGTTCCAGCGCGAGCGCACCGGCGTGGGGCAGCACGTCGAGGTGGCGATGCAGGACGCGATCGTGCCGACGCTGACCTCCAACCTGGCCGGTCTCCTCGAGGCCAAGGGGGACTTCCCCGAGCGGACGGGCAACCGGCACGGTGGCCTCGCGGTCTGCCCGTACAACATCTATCCGGTCCAGGACGGGTGGCTGGCCATCCTGTGCCTGCGCCCCAAGCACTGGCTCGACCTGTGCACGCTCATGGGCCGGTCGGACCTCGCCGCCGACCCGGTGCTCGCGACCCCGGCGGGCCGGGTCCAGAAGATGGACGACGTCGACGGCGCCGTCACGGCCTGGACGAGCCGGTTCGACAAGGACACCGCCTTCCGCCTCCTGCAGGATGCGGACATCCCGGCGGCGCCGGTCCGATCGCTCCGGGAGGTGCTGCACGATCCGGTCCTCCGCGACCGGAGGATGATCACCGAGACCGGCGAGGGCGCCCGGTCGAGCACGGTGCTGGGCAGCCCGCTGCAGATGGGGGCGTCTCCGGTTCCCGACGCCGCGCCCGCTCCGCTCCTCGGTGAGGACACGGCCGCCGTCCTGCGGGAGCGGCTCGGACTGACGGACCAGGACCTGACACGCCTGAGGAGGGGCGGCGTGATCTGAGCCCACCTCGACGAGGGGTGGACGGCACGAGGCTTCACGGAGAAGTCCGGGAGTGCTGAAGATCGACGAGAACGTCGCGTGCGGCGTGTGCACGCAGTTGAGGCTGTTTCCGAAGTGGTGGGCCCGGTCCTGTCGGTGTCGGCTGGGCTGACAGCATCGGCGCATGCCCGCGCCTGGTGTGTCTGAGAAGACGAAGATCTTCGAGTTGGAGATCGTCCTGGCCGGGGTGCAGCCGGCGGTCCGGGGTCGGGTGCAGGTGCCCGGCGAGATCGACTTGGCGGTGTTGCACGAGGTGGTGCAGTCGGTGATGGGTTGGACGAACTCGCATCTGCACGAGTTCGAGATCGCCGGGCGCCGCTACGGGATCCCGGACCCGGACTGGCCCTCCCAGCACGTCACCGACGAGGCCAGGGCCAAGCTGTTTCGGCTGGTCAAGCCGGGTGACGGGTTCGGCTACGTGTACGACTTCGGCGACATCTGGGCCCACGAGATCGCCGTGGAGAAGGTCCTCGCCGCCGAGGCGGGGGTGCGCTACCCGCGTGGCGTGTCTGGACAGGGGGCGTGTCCGCCAGAGGATGTCGGCGGGGTTTGGGGGTATGAGGAGTTCCAGGCTGTCATGGCCGATCCCGCCCATCCCGACCATGCTGAGCGCCTCGAGTGGGCGGGTGGGCCGTTCGATCCGCACCGCTTCGAGCCCGCCGCCGCTGACCGGGCCCTGGAGTGGCTGGCGTGGCGACCGCTGGCCTCGATGTCGTAGACGGCACCGGGGCGCGCCGCGCGATGCGCACCCCGATCCCGCGCTTGCTCAGGTAGCGGATATTCGTAGCCCTTGTCGGCGTGCAGCTTGTCCGGCCGCCGACGGGGACGCACCGGCCGTCCGGCGTGTTCACGGACACCGGGGTTGTTGTCCAGCGGTGGGGCGAGCATCCGGCTGTCGTGGTTGTTCGCCCCGGTGACGAGGGCGTTCAGCGGCAGCCCGCTGCGGTCGCTGGGCACGTGGTAGTTGCTGCCGGCCTTCCCGCGGTCGGTCGGCGAGGGCCCGGTCGCTTCGCCGCGGCGTTTGGCCCGCACGCTCAGGCTGTCCACCGCGGCGCGCGACCAGTCCAGCAGCTCCTGCTGGGCGAGCCGGTCGAGCACCACCCGGTGCACTGGCCAGGGCGCCCTTCGAGGCGATGCCCCTCGTCGTCGCCCGATCACGGCAGTTGCGCACCCGTCGCGCTCCGATTGTCGGCGGCAGGTCGAGGCTGCACCTGTCGAGCGCCCGAACCGCACAAGTGGTGATGGTGCTGACCGCCGTGGTCGCGGGTCGCCTGCCCGCTCTTCGGGGCCGTCACAGCGGATCGGGCGCCGCGCCGTGTCTTCTTCGCCGGCTCCGGCGTCGTGATGCTCGTCGTCGCGGCGGGGGCGTACATGCTGCTCATGACCTGGGCGAGCGGGCCGGGGGGTGTGCTGGTGCTCGCCGTGGTCGTCGGCCTTTCGACGTTCGGGGTGTACGGGCCGATCGTGACGTACCTGACCGAGCAGTTCCCGAGCACCATCCGCGCCAGCGGCTACGCGGTCGACTACAGCCTCGCTGTCGTGGTGCCAAGCTTCTACCCCTTCTACCTCAATGGGCTTGGCCACCACATGCCCGCCCGCCTCACCTCCGTCGTGCCGGTGGCGCGGGTGGCGTACTGGTGAGCGTCGGCGGCCTGCTCGGACCCGAGCCTAGGCACGTCGAGATGGAGAGCGGGCGGGGTCAGGCTCGGCTTGACCCTGCAACCATCCCCCCGATAGCGTCGGCGCAGATATCCGGACCATCATCCGTATATATGGACGCACGGGTCAGCGGAAGGCAGGCGCATTCGGTGATGAAGGCGTGCATCGTCGACGACCACGAGATCGTCCGTGAGGGCCTCCGGGTCTTGCTCGAGTCCCTCGAGGATCCGGCAGTGCAGGTCGTCGCCCAGGTCGGGACCGCAGCCGAGGCCGTGGCGGCGCAGCGCCAGCATCACCCGGACCTGTTCCTCGTCGACTACCGCCTTCCCGACACGACGGGGGACCGGCTCTGCAGTCGACTCGTGGCGGCGCGCCCCGGCACCGCGGTCGTCGTCGTCTCGAGTTCGTCCGCGGAGGACGTCGTCCGGCTCTGCCTGCAGGCCGGCGCAGCGGGATACGTCAGCAAGGGCGCGGGGCTGCAGGAGCTGAGACACGCGATCGCGGCCGTGACGGCGGGTGGGGAACGCGTCGTCCGCCGCGACGCCTCGGTACCCGCCATCGCCGCCCGGACCGCCTCGGCCGGCCGCAACCTCACCCAGCACCAGCTCCGCGTCCTCGAGCTGGTGGCCGAGGGGATGACGTACGGCCAGATCGCGCATCGGCTGCACGTCTCGGAGTCGACCGTGCGGTTCCACGTGGGCGGGATCAAGGACAAGCTCGGCGTGCGGAGCAAGGCCGAGCTGATTGTCATCGCGCTGCGCGAGGCCCTCGTGACACCGGCGGGGACAGCTCCGGCCACCCGGACGGCGCCATGGGCCGGCTGATCGGACCGCACCGGGTCGAGGTCGACCACACGAGTGCGCTGCGCTTCACGAAGATCGCGGCCGGGATGCTGCGAGCTCGCGCGGTGACGCTGACCGACCCGAGCAGCATCGTCGCGTCCTGGGGGGCGCCGACGGTCGTCGGACCCGCGCTCGGGCCGGACTCCTCACCCCTGCGTGTCCCGATCCCGCTCCAGCGGGTGGGCAGCGACGCGACGGTGACGACGGTGGCGGGCGGCGTCCTCGAGACCCCGTACTCCCTCACGGTCGAGTGGCCGGCGTCCACGGAGGTCGAGCCGCGCGTGCAGGTGATGACGCGTGCGCTCGCGCGCAGCGCCGCCGCGGTCGTGTCGGCGGATGACGGCGCGGACGCCGAGGAACGGCTGGTTGTCAGCGGCGGCGGGATCCTCGCCGAGCTGGGCCTGACCGCCGAGTCGGTGGAGGAGCTGCTCGGTGGTGTGACGGCGGCACTCTGCCTGCTCGTCGGCGCCACGGCGGCTGGGGTCGCGGTGCTGACCGACCGGAACTTCCTCCAGGTCCTGCCGGGTTCGTTCGGGGCGAGCCGCGAGCTCATCGGGTCCGCGCTCGTGGACCGCACGGAGGTCGCGACGTCCACCGCCGAGGTCTTCCGCTCGGGCCGCACGATGCTGGCCAACCACCCCGAGGTGGACATTCCGCGGTTCCCGGAGTGGGTCGACGCCTTTGGCGTGGAGCGACTCATGACCATGCCCATGATCGTGGGCGGCGAGCGGCTCGGGGTGTGCTACGTGGCGAACCCGCCCGGCTACTTCACGCCGGCCCACGCCGGGCTCGCCGAGCGGCTCACCCCGTTCGTCGCGGCCGCCGTCGCCCAGGTACGGCAGCGGCTCGAGATGCAGCAGCGGGAGCACCTCGTCCTGGCGACCGAACGGGCGGCGCAGGCCAGCGCTGCGGGAACGGACATGGCCGGGATCGCCCCGCACCTCGACGGCTTCCGCGCCGCGCTCTCCTGCCAGACCGCCGTGCTGACCTTCCGCGACGACGGCCATCGTGTCGTCTGCGGCGATGCCCGTCCCTTCGAGCCCGAGACCGGCTTCCTCGCCGGGATCGATGCCGAGACCGCGGGGCTGCGCACTGCCATGCGACGTCCCGAACGGCCCGGGGCGTTCGGCTGGGTCTCGACGCAGGTCCCGGTGATCGTCGACGGCGAGGTACGGGCCACGTTGGCCCTGTTGCGCACGCCGTGGGTGCCCTTCCGGCGGCACGAGCGAAGCGCCATCCGCAAGATGGCGGACACGGTCGCCCTCGCCTGGAACACCGACCGTTACCTGCAAGAGCAGGCGGCTGCGGCGCGGATGACGGAGCGCTCGAGGATCGCGGACGACATCCACGACCGGGTGGCGCAGCTGCTCTTCGCGGGCCGGCTGTCGCTGCAGAACCTGCACGAGGCGGTGCCCGGGGGCCTTCCCGCGGACCACGGTGTCCGGCGCCACGCCCGGCGCGCCCTCGAGCTCGTCGACCGGGGGGACCGGGAGCTCAGGGAGGTGATCCACCACCTCGCCGAGACAGCGGAGCCCGCCCGGTCGCAGGTCGAGGGGCTCTGCGAGGTCGTCGCGGAGGTCGAACAGCAGTTCGGGATCACCATCAGGGTGGACCTTCCGGACGGCGACGCCGTCCCGACCCTGCGCGGAGCGCGGCGCGCGGCGGTCCTCGGCGCCGCGCGCGAGGCCATCGTGAATGCGGCCAAGCACGCCGGTCCGTGCACGATCTCAGTGGTCTTCGCGGCGCGTCCGTCCGGTGTCGCGGTCCTGCGGGTCGTCGACGACGGGGTCGGCATGCCGGGGTCGCGCCCCGGCTACGGGCTGACGGCGATCCGGCGCAGGCTCATGGAGCAGGGCGCCTCCCTCGTGTTCCGGGCTGGACCGGATGGCGGTACCGAGGTGTTGATCGAGGCGCCGGCGAACTGACGTAAGTGCCAGTTCTGCGGGCTGGTGGGGGATGCCGACCATGAGGGCGTGCCTCAGCTCGCCCGCTTCACGATCGCGGTGACGATGCCGCCGAAAGGAGTAGTCCCATGAGCGGTCCACTGACCGGCAAGGTAGCCCTGGTGACGGGCGCCGCCCGCGGCCAGGGACGGTCCCACGCCGTGCGCCTGGCCGAGGACGGCGCCGACATCATCGCCGTCGACATCTGTGGTCAGATCGACACGGTGTTCTACCGCATGTCCACGCCCGAGGACCTCGACGAGACCGTGGCCGAGGTCGAGAAGCTCGACCGGCGGATCGTCGCCCGGCAGGCGGACGTGCGGGACGCCGCGGACCTGAACCAGGCCGTCGCCGAGGGCATCGGCGAGCTCGGCCGGATCGACATCGTGGTGGCCAACGCCGGCATCGCGCCGATGTCCGTGCGCGAGAGCGACGACCTGCAGACCTTCCTCGACACGGTCGCCGTCAACCTCACCGGCGTCTACAACACCGTGCACTCCGTCGTCGACCGCCTGATCGAGCAGGGCGAGGGCGGCTCGATCATTCTGACCGGCTCGACGCAGGCGCTCTCCGGGCGCGGTGGCAACGGCTCCGGCGCGCAGGACGGCTACACCGCCTCGAAGCACGGCGTCACCGGTCTGATGCGTACCTGGGCCTACTGGCTCGCGCCGAAGAACATCCGGGTCAACACCGTGAACCCGACCGGAGTCGACAGCCCGATGGTCAACAACGAGGTCGTCGCCGAGTGGTTGGAGAAGGACCCCGACGCCGCGGGCATTCTCGCGAATCACATGCCGGTCCCGGTTGTGGCGCCGCGTGACATCAGCGCTGCGGTGGCGTGGCTGGCGTCCGACGAGTCCCGGTACGTCACGGGCGTCGCGCTGCCGGTGGATGCCGGCTTCCTCATCAAGTAACCGCGGGGACCCAGCCCCGGTCGTCAGCAGTGCGTGAAGGAGAGTTGTGGACTTCGAGTTGTCCGAGGATCAGGCGATCATTCGGGATGCGGTCCGGGACCTGGCGTCGAAGTTCGACGACCAGTACTGGATGGAGCACGACCGGGACAAGGTGTTCCCGACGGAGTTCTACGAGGCGCTCGCGACAGGTGGCTGGTTGGGGATCACGACGCCGGAGGAGTTCGGTGGGCACGGGTTCGGTATCACCGAGGCGTCGATCCTGATCGAGGAGGTGGCCAGGTCCGGGGGCGGGATGAACGCGGCGAGCGCCATCCACCTGTCGATCTTCGGCATGCATCCGGTGATCAAGCACGGGTCGGAGGAGCTGAAGAAGCGCACGCTGCCGCGGATCGTGGACGGCTCGTTGCACGTGTGCTTCGGGGTCACCGAGCCGGGCGCGGGCCTGGACACCACGCGTATCGCGACGTTCGCCAGGCGCGAGGGTGACCACTACCGGGTCAACGGGCGCAAGGTGTGGATCTCCAAGGCGATGGAGTCGGAGAAGGTCCTGCTGTTGGCCCGCACCCAGAAGGTGGACGAGGTCGCGAAGAAGACGGACGGCATGACGCTGTTCCTGACCGACCTGGACCGCGCGCACGTCGACATCCGGCCGATTCCGAAGATGGGGCGCAACGCGGTCACGTCGAACGAGTTGTTCATCGATGACCTGATGGTGCCGGTGGAGGACCGGGTCGGGGAGGAGGGCAGGGGGTTCACCTACATCCTCGACGGGCTCAACCCGGAGCGGATGCTGGTCGCGGCGGAGGCGCTGGGGCTGGGCCGGGTGGCGCTGGACCGGGCTGTCACCTACGGCAACCAGCGGGAGGTGTTCGGTCGTCCGATCGGGATGAACCAGGGGCTGCAGTTCCCGCTGGCGGACTCGTTGGCCCACCTCGACGCCGCGGAGCTGATGCTGCGCAAGGCGACGTGGCTCTACGACCACGGCAAGCCGTGCGGCCGTGAGGCCAACACCGCGAAGTACCTGTGCGCGGACGCCGGGTTCCAGGCCGCGGACCGGGCGCTGCAGACCCACGGCGGGATGGGGTACTCCGAGGAGTACAACGTCGCCCGCTACTTCCGGGAGGCGCGGCTGCTGAAGATCGCGCCGCTCCCGCAGGAGATGGTGCTCAACTACCTGGGCTCGCACGTGCTGGGCTTGCCCCGCAGCTACTAGAGGAACACACGAGTCCGCATGACCGCCATACCGTGCCGCCCCACCCGGACGATCTGGCGGGTGGCCTCCCTGCTGAAGAGTCGCCAGCCACGGCCACCCGGCACCACGCAGACGAAGGACGACCCCGATGACCTCACTCGACCTGCGCCGCCACGTCCGCGAGGGTGACGGCGTCTGGTGGGGCCAGGCCGGAGCGGAGGCCACCCCACTCGTCGACGCGCTGATCGACCAGGCCGGTGACATCGGGCCGATGTGGGCCTTCACAGGACTGAGTCTGAACCGGCGTCTGCGTGAGCTCCCTCCCGAGGTCCATCTCGTCTCCTACGGAGCGATGGGGGAGTTGCGGTCGGTCGCGGCCCAGGGGCGTCTGGACATCGTGCCGACGCACTACTCCGTGCTCCCGCGACTGTTCGCCGAACGCACGCTCCCCACCGACGTCGGTCTCGTGCAGCTCTCCCCGCCCGGCCCCGACGGCCTGTGCTCGTTCGGCTTCGGGCCCGACTACGCCGGCGATGCGGTCCGGCACACCAGCGTCCTCATTGGAGAGATCAACGCCCGCATGCCGCGCACGGTCGGCACCCCGGGTATCGCGCTCGAGGACCTGACGGCGTACGTCGAGACGGACCGGGCGCTACCGGGCCTGCCGGAGCGCGCTCCCGACGAGGTCGACCAGGCCATCGCCGCGCACGTCGCCGGGCTGGTCGAGAACGGCGACACCGTCCAGATCGGCGTGGGTTCGCTGCCCACGGCCATCCTCGACGGCCTCACGGACCACGCGGACCTGGGCTTCCACGGCGGGATGATCACCGACGCCGTCGTCCGCCTCGTTCGCCGCGGCGTCCTGACCGGTCACCGCAAGGAGATCGACGCCGGCCGGATCGTCACGGGCTCGGCCGTCGGGACTCCCGGGCTCTACGACGCGCTCACCGAGCTCCCCGTCGACTTCAGGCCTGCCAGCTACACACACAACCCACGGGTGTTGGGCCGGCTCGGCAGGCTCGTGGCCATCAACTCGGCGCTGGCCGTCGACCTGACCGGGCAGGTCGGTGCGGAGGTCTCGGGCGGACGCTACCTCGGTGGCGTCGGGGGTCAGGTGGACTTCTCGGGGGCTGCTGCGCGAACCGGGGCGCTCTCGATGATCGCCCTGAGGTCCACGGCGGGCGGCAGGTCCACCGTCGTGCCCGCACTTCCGGAGGCGGTCGTCACGACGACCCGCGCCGATGTCGACGCGATCGTCACGGAGCACGGTGTCGCGATGCTGCGTGGCTGCCCACTGGCCCAGCGCGGGCAACGGATAGCGGCGGTCGCCGCGCCCGAGCACCGGGACGAGCTGCTCCGCGGCCTGCACGACGCGACCGCCTGAGACGCGCTCGGCCCCGACGAGAGGTGACTATGCCCGACCAACCCGATGCCGTCCGCTACCTGCTCGACGACCACGGCGTCGCGACCCTGACCCTCGACCGGCCCGCCAGCCGTAACGCGTTAGGCGATGCCCTGCTGGACGCCTTGCTCGCGCGGCTGAACGACGCCCGGAACGACGACCGGGTTCGGGTAGTGGTGCTGACGTCCTCACACGATCAGGTCTTCTCCGCTGGTGGCGACCTGAAGGCGTTCGCCTCCGACGTGCCACTGATCGAGAAGTACGCGGGCCTCGACCGCTTCCCTCGGCTCTACACCGCAATCGGCGGGCTGGGGAAGCCGGTCGTCTGCGCGGCGAACGGGGACGTCCTCGCCGGCGCCTTCGGCCTCGCCCTCGCCTGCGACCTCGTCATCGCCCGGCGCGGTGTGCGCTTCGGCTGCCCGGAGATCAACGTCGGGGTCTTCCCGTTCATGATCTCGGCTCTGATCTACCGCTCCATCGACCGGATGAAGGCCAACGAGCTCATGATGCTCGGCGAGCCGGTCGACGCGGACGAGGCGCTGCGTCTCGGTTTCGTCAACGCCGTCGCCGAGCCGGAGCATTTCGCGGACACGGTCCAGGAGTGGGCCCGCAAGGTCGCCGCGAAGTCGCCGCTGCTCATGCGACTGGGCAAGGACGCGATCGCCGCGACCCGGGACCTCGCCCTGCCGGAGGCGCTCGACTCGCTGCGCTCCCGGCTCGCCCTGGCCTTCAGCACCCAGGACATCAAGGAGGGCGTCGCGGCCTTCCGGGAGAAGCGCGACCCCGTGTGGTCGATGCGCTGACGAGGACCGGGGCGTGGCCGCAGCAGCCGGCTCGGCCTCGACTCCGACGCCATCGAGCAGCTCCTGCTCACCGGTGCGATCGACATCCCCGAGAGATCATCTGCACCGTAGTCCGGGCGATCGATCTCTGATTTCACTTGGCACACGCTGAAAGGAACACGCGTGACAGATGTAACCGTCCCTCCTGGACTCCGGGTCACCCTGCCTCAGTTTGCGGAGTCTCAGCGCGACGCGCTGGAGAACGTCCTCAAGGTCGTGAATGACCCTGGTGAGTACAAGATCCGATCTGATGAGGTTCTCGTCCGTGTCCAAGCCAGCAGCGTCGCATTCGCAGATCTGCTGATGCTCAGCGGCCAATACCAGCACAAGCCCCGTACGCCCTTCACCCCCGGAATGGAGTACAGCGGCGACGTCGTCGCTGTGGGTGGTGTCGCCGCGGCGGAGTTCGACATCGGTGATCGCGTGGTCAACGACTTCACACATGCCGGCCCTCGAAGTACCGGCGCTTACCAGGCCCACGGCGGCTGGGCGACCTATGCGGTCGCTCCTGCCAGCGCACTCCACAAGATCCCCGACACGTTCTCCTACGAGCAGGGTGCGAACCTGTTCGTCAACTACGAAACCGCCTATTATGCACTGGTCAACCGAGCCCGACTTCAAGCGGGCGAGGTCGTCCTCATCACCGGAGCGTCCGGTGCCGCCGGCATGGCAACGGTCCAGACAGCGAAGATTCTCGGCGCGAAGGTCATCGTGACCGGCCGTTCCGAGGAGAAGCTCCGAACGCTGCGCGACTGGGGTGCCGACGCGACCATCCACACGACCGGATCAACCCCGGGCCGCTTCCGCGACCAGGTCAAGGAGTTCACTGGCGGGAATGGCGCAGACGTCGTCATCGACACCGTGGGCGGACCCGTCGGACTCGAGGGCATGCGGTCGCTCTCCTACGGCGGACGGCTGGTCATCGTAGGTTGGGCTGCCAACACGACTGTCGCTCAGGGAGGCGGCCGCGGGGGCTCGGACGGAGCCAATCTGCTTCCGACGAACATCATCCAGATGAAAGGTCTGTATGTCATGGGGTCGCCGATGGTGATCCATACCTTCCGCGACCCTTCGATCCGCCCCCCACGCATCGCCGCCATCTTGGACTGGGTCGAACAGGGCCTAATAACACCCTTCGTGTCCCATCGCTACCCCCTCTCCGGAATTCGGGACGCTGGTCTAGCTCGACTGGCCGGCCATGTGACCGGCGGCTGTGTGGTCGAGCCCTGAACGCACAGCGGGAGCACGCCGTGACCCCATCTGGCCGCGACCACGATCGGCTGCAGCTCCGGGGCGCGGCAATCACGCTTTCCCGACAGGATGATCATGTGCCAAACTGCCCGACGTAGCTGTGGCCGATTCCGCGCCAAGGGATTCCGACGTCGAGAAGTTCGAGAACACATGACCCCGTGTTTCCGTCGGCGCCGCAGTCTCTGGACTCCGGAAGATCACGCTGACACGCACGGGAGGCGACTGGGCAGGTGCCGCTCCCGGATCCTCCGGGTGCCGAAGGCACTTCGATCGCTCGAATCCATGGCGGTAGGTGCGGAGTCGCCACAGGGGTATGCGATCAACGAGGACGGACAGCCGCCTATCGATCAATTCGCACGGGCCTGCATGGCTATCTGTCGAGGCAGTTCACGGTCTCACGGAGGCCGCGGCTCGTCCGCGTTCTCAGCGCCTCGCCGAGGAAGGCGCCGACGTCATCGCCTTCGAATGTTGTCGGGGCCGAGCCCCTCGGACGAGTCGTCGAGGCGAGGTCGCCGAGGCGAAGCTTGGTCGGCTCGACATCATCGTGGCCCCACATATCGTGGGACTCGACTCTGTCAGTGACAATCAATCAGAGAGGTTTTCACATGAGCGCGAACGACCACCCCGCCTCGCGACTTTTCATCGGCGGGGAATGGCGCGAGGGTGGGGCTGGCACGGTTGGCGATCTAGTCAATCCCGCCACTGAAGATTCCCTCGGACCAGTCGCACGAGCGAGCGCCAGCGATCTCGACGACGCTCTGACTGCAGCAGAGGACGCATTTACCGGATGGCGTCGCACGCCGGCTGTCGCGCGTGCCGCCGTGCTGACAAAGGCCGCAGCCATGCTTCGCGAGCGGTCGGACGCAATTGCGCGCGCAATGACCATTGAGCAAGGCAAACCGCTGTCGGAGGCGGCACTCGAGGTCGCGCTCAGCGCGGAGACCTTCGAGTGGTTCGCAGGTGAAGCTATTCGATCACACGGCCGCACCTTGCCTGCTCGGCTACCCGGCCAACGGCAGATTGTCATCAACCAGCCACTGGGCCCCGTCCTCGCACTCGCACCATGGAACTTCCCCATGCTTCTGCCGGTGCGCAAGATTGCAGCTGCGCTGGCTGCAGGATGCACCGTCATTGCGAAGCCGGCAGAAGAGACACCGAGCGCCACCGCTGCAGTCGCACAGACACTGCACGACGCAGGACTTCCTGCCGGTGCACTCAACATCGTCACAGGCGTTCCCGCAGAAATCTCCGAGCACCTCATTGCATCGAGAACGGTCCGCAAAGTCAGCTTCACAGGATCGACTGCGGTCGGAAGGGAACTGTCCAAGCTCGCCGCGGAAAACGCCAAACCCAGCACCATGGAGCTCGGCGGACACGCACCGGTGGTGATCTTCTCCGACGTCGACATCGACAAAACCGTCGCCGCCTGTGTGGCCGGAAAGACACGCAATGCCGGCCAGGTATGCACCTCACCGACCCGCTTCATTGTTCACGAGTCGATCTTCGACGAGTTCGTGTCACGATTCGCCCTCGCGTTGAGTGGCATCACGGTCGCTGATGGTCTCGCCGCCAACGTACAGATGGGTCCGCTGGCCAACCGCCGCCGCCTGCAAGCTATCGGAGAGCTCGTCGACGATGCCGTGTCGCAAGGAGCGAAACTGGTTACCGGGGGTCATCGTATCGGCGAAACCGGAAACTTCTTTCAACCCACCGTGCTCGCCGACACACCCACCTCGGCCCGCGCAATGAACGAAGAGCCCTTCGGGCCGATCGCTATGGTCAACCGATTTGGCGAAATCGACGACGCTCTTGAGCAAAGCCACCGGCTCGACGTCGGGCTCGCGGCCTACGTATTCACCCGGTCCGCTGCAAACGCACAGGTGATGAGCGAAGAGCTGCGGGCCGGGGGCATCGGAGTCAACTCCTTCTCCGTGTCCAGCATCGAAGCCCCCTTCGGCGGCCTCAAAGACAGCGGCCACGGGTATGAGGGCGGCTCGGAGGGCCTCGACAGTTATCTCCACCACAAATACGTCAATCACATCGCCTGAAAAATTCGCGCCACTTTCGACCGGCCGTCCAGGCGTGCACCGAAAGAACGAACACGAGCCACAGGCCAGCGCGTCGTACATCGCGATCCTCACGGCCAGCCCGAACCCGGAATGCCCGAACCCAGCGGCAGGGCTGGAACGCTTGATGCGGGCATCCAGGCAGGCCCAGGTGGTGGCCCGTCCAAGCTCGGCCCGGATCCCCGGGCCGCAACGGCGGCGAGAACACTGCCAGGCCGCCTCGATCTCGCCGACACGCGCACCAGCAACACCAGCCGCGATCAGCGACAGCTTGGCGAGTCCTGGCATGGAGACGACGTGCTGCCCCACTTGCACGCCCAACAGCCGGCGGGCTTGGCTGTTACCGGTCTTGGTGATCCCACGGCTGGTCGACGCGGACGAGGCGCTGCGTCTCGGCTTCGTCAACGCCGTCGCCGAGCCGGAGCATTTCGCGGACACGGTCCAGGAGTGGGCCCGCAAGGTCGCCGCGAAGTCGCCGCTGCTCATGCGACTGGGCAAGGACGCGATCGCCGCGACCCGGGACCTCGCCCTGCCGGAGGCGCTCGACTCGCTGCGCTCCCGGCTCGCCCTGGCCTTCAGCACCCAGGACATCAAGGAGGGCGTCGCGGCCTTCCGGGAGAAGCGCGACCCCGTGTGGTCGATGCGCTGACGAGGACGGGGGCGTGGCCGGCGGCCACGCCCCCGTCGCGTTCAGAGTGTGTAGTCGATGATCCCGCGGATGTTCTTGCCGTCCCGCAGGTCGTCGTAGCCCTTCGTGATGTCCTCGAGCTTGTAGCGGTTCGTCAGCAGCTCGTCGAGCTTCAGCACGCCCTCGCGGTAGAGCTGCAGCTGAGCCTTGATGTCCCAGTTCGGTCCGCAGCCGCCGTACAGCGCCCCCTGAAGGCGCTTCTGGTAGAGCGTCAGCTCGTTGAGCGGCAACGGGATGCCGATCGCTTCGTGGTTCCCCACGGCCGTGACGACGGTGATCCCGGCCTTCCGCACCGTCGCGAACGCCTGGGCGATGGCCTCGCCGGTCAGCACGCCGATCGTCACGATCGCGGCGTCCGCACCCTGCCCGTTGGTGAGCTGACGGGCGAGCTCGCCGGCCTCATCGATGCTCGAGCAGGTGCGGGTCGCCCCCAGCTGTTCGGCCTTCTCCCGCTTGAACGCCACCGGGTCGACGGCAATGATGTTCGACGCGCCGGCGTGCCGGGCGCCCTGCACTGCGTTGATGCCGATCCCGCCGATGCCCATGACCACGACGGTCTGGCCGGGGCGGACCTCGGCCGAGTTCACCGCGGACCCCCACCCCGTTCCGACGCCGCAACCGGTGAGGCAGGCGAGGTCGAGCGGGATGTCGTCGTCGATCTTGACGGCGGACTCCAGCGAGGCCGTGGTGTGCCGCACGAAGGTGGAGATACCGCTGACCTGGCCGACGTTCGTCCCGTCGGGCAGGTGCAGTCGATAGGATCCGTCCGTCCAGCGGGGACCGGCCATGATCGACGCGCCGTGGTCGCAGAGGTTCTGCATGCCCCGCGTGCACCAGCGGCAGTGGCCGCAGGCCGGGATGAACGAGAAGACGACGTGGTCGCCTTCCTTGATCCCCTTGGCATTGGGGCCGACCTTCGTCACGATGCCCGCGCCCTCGTGGCCGCCGGCGGTCGGGTAGGTCCCGAGGTGGAGGTCACCGGTGGCGTAGTGGTCGTCGGAGTGGCAGAGGCCTGCTGCGACGAGCTGGACCTGGAGCTCGTCGGGCCGGGGGTCCTCGAGTTCCAGGTCGACGACCTCGTACTCGCCCGGGGCCTTGGTGATGACCGCGCCCTGCGTCCTCATCGCGCTCCTTTCGACACCTCTGTCGTTCCCCTCCATCGTCATGGCCGGGGCGGTCGCGCAGGACTCTCGGTTCTGCCAGTCCTCCTCCCGAGCTTCGGATGTCACCATTCGCCAAATGGGTACCAATATCGCAGCCAATCGCTCGGTGCGGGTCGGGCAGTTCTCTGCGTACTTCGGCGACCGGCCGGATGCGATGGCGGAGCTGCTGGCCACCGGTGTCGACGTCCTCACCGGCGACTACCTGGCCGAGCTGACGATGCTCGTACTGCGGAAGAACCAGCTCCGCGGCGGCCCAGGCTACGCCGCCGCCTTCGTCGAGCAGCTCGAATCCCAGCTCCCGCAGATCGCCGCGGACGAGGTGAAGGTCGTGACCAATGCGGGCGGCCTGGACCCGGAGGGCTGCGCCGAGGCGGTGCGCGCCGCCTGTGCACGGGCCGGTGTCGAGCTACGGATCGCCACAGTGACCGGGGACGACCTGCGCGAGGACCTCACCTCGCTGCTCGGGCCGGAAGCGCGGTTGCGCAACCTCGACACGGGCGAGGACCTGGTCCTCGCCGACCACGAGATCCTCACCGCGAACGCTTACTTGGGGGCGTGGCCGATCGTCGCGGCTCTGGAGGCGGGTGCGGACATCGTGATCTGTCCCCGGATGACCGACGCCTCGCTCGTCGTCGGACCGGCGGCGTGGCACCACGGCTGGCGCAGGGACGACTGGGACGAGCTGGCCGGCGCCGTCGTCGCGGGTCACCTCATCGAGTGCGGCGGGCAGGTCACCGGCGGCAACTTCGCCTTCTTCCACGAGCACGGAGACCGCGGCGATCTCGGGCTGCCCGGGATGCCGATCGCGACCATCGAGGCGGACGGCTCGTGTGTGATCGGCAAGGCCGCAGACACCGGCGGTCTCGTCACCCGGGACACCGTGACCGCGCAGCTGCTGTACGAGGTGGGCGGGCCCGAGTACCTCAACCCGGACGTGACGGTCGACCTCACGTCGGTGCGGCTGGCCGACGCGGGCACGGATCTGGTGCGAGTGTCCGGTGTCCGCGGGCGGGCACCGAACGAGTTGACCAAGATGTCGTTGACCTTCGAGGGCGGCTACCGCAACACCGTGACCGTGGGCCTGACGGGGCGGCATGTGGCCGAGAAGCTGGCCTGGCTGCGGAGCTCCGTGGAGCGGGTGGTGGGCGCCCCCGAGGAGTTCGACGCCTTCCGGTGGACCGTGATCGGACCCGTCACGGAGGTCGACGGCGACCAGGCGCAGGAATCGACGTGGGTGGTCATCACGGCGCGGGACAGCGACCGGTCCAAGGTCGGCCGTTCACGATTCGCAGACCGCATCGTCCAGCTCGGGACCAATCACGTGCCTGGCTTCTACCTCACCGGGCCGCCGCAGAGGGAGCGCCTGTTCGGTGTGCAGTGGCCGTGCCTGGTCGAGAAGAAGCACGTGGACACGCAGGTCAGGGTGGACGGCTCCGAGCCGGTCGAGGTGGCGTGGGGAACCTGGGACCCCGCCGCGCCCGCGCGGCGAGCGGCCGGCTCCGCGGCAGAGGCCCTGCGCGCGGTGCCGGAGGGGCCCACCCGGCGCGTCCCGCTCGGCGAGCTCGTCGGCACTCGGTCGGGCGACAAGGGCGGCACGGCGAACGTGTGCGCATGGACGCGCAGTCCGGAGGCGTTCGCCTGGCTGCGGGACACCCTGAGTGTCGAGCGGTTCGTGGAGCTGGTCCCGGAGGCCGCCGGACTGCGGGTCGAGCGCCACGAGTTCCCGAACCTCAACGCCCTGAATTTCTTGCTCTACGGGTTTCTCGAGCTGGGCGTGTCGTCCTGCACGCGGATCGACGCGCAGGCCAAGGGGCTGGGGGAGTACCTCGCCTCCCGGTTGGTCGACGTTCCGTCCGCGCTGCTCAGCAGGACCGGCGGGAGGTGAGCGCGGGGTGTCGACACGGGGAACGGCGCCTCGGCGGACGAGCCTGGCCTCTACGATCGCCCTCGTGAGCGGAGTCGCTCGGGGTGGCGGCGCGGAGCGGCCGCCGGGCGACGGTGCCGTGCAGCGCGCCGCCGCGGCCATCCGCGATATGATCATGACTCGTCGACTCGTCCCCGGACAGCAGTTGCGCCAGGAGGACCTCGCTCAGCAGATCGGTGTCAGTCGGGGGCCGATCCGGGAGGCGCTACAGGTCCTGAAGGTGGAGGGGGTTGTCGAGTACGAGCGCAACCGCGGTTACTTCGTCACGCAGATCGGTGCGGACGAGATGACTCAGCTCTACCTCGCCCGCGACCTGTTGGAGACGGCCGTCCTCACCAAGCTCTCGACGCCGACCGACGAGGAGCTCGCGTACCTCGTGGAGATGAACGAGGGGGTCCGTCATGCGGGTTCCGACCTCGATGTCATGGTCCGGTGCAACGAGCTGTTTCACCTCGGTGTGCTCGATCTGTCGCCGCAGCGGCTCCTGGTGGCCGAGATCCTCAGGATCTGGCGGATGTCCGCGGCCTACCGCGCGTTGTCGCTCAGCGTCCTCGCCGACGGCGCCGCGCTGGCCGAGCACCATGACCCCATGATCGACGCACTACGTGCCGGTGACGGCGCACGGCTTGCAGAGCTCTGGCGGGAACACCGCCAGGTCTCACTCAACTGGCTGCTGCCGATCCTCCGCTGACCAGCACCACCGGTTCCTGCCGCCCGCCCCTTCGTGCCTCCTCGTGGAGACGATGCTGCCGCCGGTACCGGGTCTGCAGTGTGCGGGCCGTCGACGTCGATGCCCTCCTCTCCAATGAAGGATAGGAATGACCACGGAAACCACCAGATCGGTACCGCCCGACGACCTTCTCACGGCCGTCGTCGCATGGCCACGACCATCGCGTTCAGTGCAGCGCATCGCGCTGGTGAACAACCAGACGGTCCTGAACCACATCGCGGAGCGCAGCCTCGGGCTGCCGCGCAGCTACTGAGCGGATCCGACATGCCTAGTCGACTCGCAGCCGACGACCAGCCCCTCGCCGGTGTCGAGGTGCTCGAGGTCTCCGGCGGGCCCTCCGGGGCATACTGCGGCCGTGTCCTGCGCCTGCTCGGCGCCTCCGTCGTCCGGGTGGATCTGCCGCTGGTCGCGGACGTCCCCGCCCACCTGCGGCCCGACCTGGGGGAGGTCCTGCACGAGGGCAAACGCGCGTTGGCTGCCGATGGCCCCGTGTCCGTTCGCAAGGTGCTCATGCGCTGCGACGTGGTCGTCGCCGACTCCAGTGGGGACGACGCCGCGGACGGCGCGGTCGCCGCGCTGACCACCGACCTGCTCGCCGCCTGCCCGCCCGACACGCCGCTCGTGGATGTGGCGGGCCTGCGCGACGGGCTGGAGGAGGGGACAGACGAGCCGTGCGCCTCGATCGTCGCCACCGCCGCGTCTGGCATGTCGTGGGGCTTGGGGCATCCGGGCGAACCTCCGCTCACCCTGCCCTACGACCTGCCGGAGTACCTGACCGGCACCGAGGCCGCCGCCGTCGCCGCCCTGGCGGTCCTGCTCCGCCGTGGCATCGCCGACCCCGGCCGGCGCTGGGATGTCTGCTCCGCGGACGTCCTGCCCTACGAGCGGCCCTGGCGCCGTGACGGGGCGCGGGCGACGATGTCGGGTGGCTCCTACCCCGCCGCCATGTTCCCCTGTCGCGACGGCTGGGTGTCGATCATGTGCCGGACCCAGCGTGAGTACCGGGGGCTGCTGTCCGCCCTCGGCCACCCGCAGTGGAGCACCCGACCCGGCTTCGACGACTCCCGGGTCGTCGCACGGCTGCACGCCGACGAGGCCGACCGGCACGTCATGGCCTGGACCGGCGCACACACCCGGGCGGAGGTCTTCTCCGCGGGACGCGAGCACGGCTTCCCCGTCGCGCCTGTGTCGTCGTTGGGGGAGGCGCTGGGCGAGGAGCAGTTCGCCCATCGCGACTTCTTCGCCCGCGACGGCCGTGGTCGACGGCGGGCGGGCAGTCCCTTCCAGTTGTACGGGCCGTCGTCGGACGCGCCCCCCAGGACTTCGAACTGGCCCGCTGGGGGGGCGACTCCAAGCAGCCCCTGACCGGGCTCCGGGTGCTCGACCTGTCCTGGGTGTGGTCGGGCCCCATGGTCACCGCCGCCCTGCGCGACCTCGGCGCAGAGGTGATCAAGGTCGAGCACCGGGACCGGGCGGACCCGGCCCGCCTGCGCGGGCGCGCCCTGCGCCGGGGAAAGCCCGTCGAGGGCCCAGAGCTCGAGGTCACCCCCTACTTCAACCAGGTGAACCGGGGCAAGCGCAGCATCGCGATCGACCTGACCAAGCCCGAGGGCGCCACGCTGATCGGCCGGCTCGCCGCCGAGGCGGACGTCGTGGTCGAGAACATGCGACCGGGAGCACTGGGCCGCAAGGGCTTGGACTACGCGGCGCTGTCCGCGGCCAACCCGGGCCTGGTGATGGTCTCCATGTCGATGCTGGGGCAGACCGGGCCGCTGAGCGGCATCCGCGGCTACGCGCCCGTGATGTCCGGGCTCGCCGGGCTCGACTCCCTGGTCGGCTACGCCGCCGACGATCTGATCGGCACCTTCAACCCCGCGCTCGGCGACCCCATCGGCGCCGGGCACGCGCTGGCGGCCCTGTTCGCGGCGCTGGTGCGCCGGCAACGCACCGGTCGCGGCTGCTACGTGGACCTCTCCCAGGTCGAGGCCCTGCTGAGCGTGCTACCCGGGCCGGTGCTGCAGTGGGAGACCGACGGCGTCGCGCCCGTTCCGGCGAACACCCACCAGGTCTTCGACCCGTACGGCACCTTCGCCTGCCGAGAGCCGGACACCTGGGTGTCGGTGGCGGTGCGCACCGAGCGAGAGCGGGCGGTGCTCGGTGAGCTCGTGACGGCGGACCTCGTCGGGGCGCCCGCGGACCTCTCCGACGCGCTGGCGGCCTGGGCGGCCGCCCGATCGGACGCCGAGGCCGCCGCGGAGCTGACGGCCGCCGGCGTCCCTGCCGGCGCGGTCGTCGGGTACGAGACAGCGTTGCTCGGCCCGCGTGCGTCGGCACGCGAGGTCGGCACCGTGACCGAACACCGCTGGCTCGGCGAGCAGATGCTCGTGACCGTGCCGTGGAAGGTCGACGGCCACTCGTTCCGGGCCCCGGGTCCCGCACCGACGTTGGGCGCCGACACCGGGCTCGTGCTCGGTGAGCTGCTGGACATCGGACCGGACGCGGCCGCCGCGCTGCGCGCGGACCGCGTCATCGACTAGCGAAGGAGGCCTGCCCCATGACCATCCTGGTCACGTCGGCCCGAAGGGCATCGGCCGGGGGATCGCCGATGTGCAGGGCCACGCCGGCACGCCGGGGTACTGGCACCTCGAGGCAAGCTGAACCGGCCCGAGCCGCGGAGGATGTTCCCGTGACCGAGACCCTGACCGACGTGGTGAGCTACGAGGTCGTCGACGGGATCGCCTGGCCGACCATCGACCGGCCCGAGGCGCGTAACGCGCTGAGCAAGGACGTCCGCGACGGGCTGTGGGCGGGCACGCGCCGGTTCGTCGCCGACGACACCGCGGCGGTGTTGGTGCTGACCAGTGCCGGCGACAAGGCCTTCTGCGCCGGCGGCGACCTCAAGGAGATGGCGGAGACCTCCCTCGAGATCCCGCTGCCGGACTTCCTGCCGCAGTTCGGGCGCAACATCGAGGTCCCCAAGCCGACGATCGCCGCGGTCAACGGGGTGGCCTACGCCGGCGGGTTCCTGCTGGCCCAGCAGTGCGACCTGGTCGTGGCCGCCGAGCACGCGCGGTTCGCCGTCACCGAGGTCAAGGTGGGGCGCGGCTCGCCCTGGGCCGCGCCGCTGTCCTGGCTGGTCCCGCCGCGGATCGCGCTGGAGATCCTGCTGACCGGCGACCCGCTCGACGCCGCCCGGGCCCGCGAGATCGGCCTGGTCAACCAGGTCGTGTCGGGAGCAGAGTTGCGGGCGCGCACCCAGGAGCTCGCCCGGCGGATCGCGGCCAACGCGCCGCTGTCCGTGCGGGCGGCGAAGCGTACGGCGTACCTCTCCGCGGAGTGCACCCGGGCGGAGGCCTACGACCGGGCGGAGGAGATCTGGGCGCCGGTCTACCGGTCGGAGGACGCCCAGGAGGGGCCCGCCGCGTTCCGCGACAAGCGGACGCCGGTGTGGAAGGGGAGGTAGGCATGCCCGTCTCGATGGCCGCCCTGGCCGACGACCTCGCCGCCGAGTCCGCGGCGCTGCGCGCGATCCCGGCCCCGCTGGACCACCACGGCTGGGCCCGCGACACCCCGGCCGAGGGGGTGGACGATCGCCGACATCCCTACCTCCGTGGCGATGTTCCTGGTGGTCCGCGAACTCTACGAAGGGATTCGTGCTCCGGAAACCCGTTCCGCGCGGTCGCCTGGTCTCAGGTGGCGCTTCGTTCGGATCACGCCGACGAGAAGCGAGCCGGCTCAGCCGGCGCAGGGGAGATCCTCCGGGCGGTGAAAGCAGACGGGTTCAACGAGCGGCTGCTACAGCACGCCCGCAAGCGCGCCCCGGTCTTCACCCACCGGACCGAGACCGGCAGTACCTGGACGCTCGACACCGCACCACGGCGGCAAGGCGGCCCGTTGATCGCGATGCGGGCGTGGACGGTATGTGGGGAGAGGCGCGCACCGAGGCTACCGCGACTTTCCGCAGGTGCTGAACCGGTGTACAGATGTTGAACAGTCCGCGCTTTCGCGGCACGCCGTACCCTCCACCCGACCACTCACTGAAGAGCGGGCAGGAG
Source organism: Pseudonocardia oceanicola (assembly GCF_047200735.1). NCBI lineage: Bacteria > Bacillati > Actinomycetota > Actinomycetes > Pseudonocardiales > Pseudonocardiaceae > Pseudonocardia > Pseudonocardia oceanicola. The sequence continues at coordinate 210,787 of NZ_JBJZON010000009.1, read as the reverse complement.
GTGAGCCCGATTAGAGGGCGTAGCGCCTGGGAGGCCTTCCAGGCGGGGGCCGATCCCACCGGCGTCTCCGAGCAGGTGCTCACGTCGTGGCGACGGTCCCGCTGGAGCGGCGTCGATCCCGCGAGTATCGAGGTACCCGTCGTCGACGTCGATACCGACTCGGACTTCGTCCGGCTGGCCTCGCCCGTCCTGCTCCGGGCAGCGGACCTGTTGACCGGGGGACCTGCGTGCCTCGCGCTGGCGGACCCGCGGGGGAACGTGCTGTGGCGGTGGGTGTCAGAGCGCTCGATCGGACAGGCACTCGACGAGGCGCGGATGCAGGAGGGCGCGTCGTTCGGCGAGGAACGCGTCGGGACGAACGGCATCGGTACTGCGCTGGAGTGTCGGACGCTGGCCGAGGTGGTCGGTGCGGACCACTATGTCGAAGCCTTCCACGGCTGGGCGTGCGTCGCCGCACCTGTGACGCACCCGATCACCCGGCGCGTGATGGGCGCCGTGAACGTCACGTGCTTCGTTCCGGACGCGAACCATTTCCTCCGGGCGATGACCAGTTCGCTCGCCGACGGGGTGGCAAGCAGGCTGACGGAGTCGGCGACCGCCCACGAGCGAGCCATGCTCGACGCGTTCGTCCTCGGCCAGCGGCGGAGCACCGCACCGGTTCTCGTCGTCAGCGAACGCATGATGATCGCCGACGACGTCGCCGGAGCCTGGGGACTGGACCACCGCGCCGTGTGGGAACTGGCCCGGGCAGCCGACCCCGGCACCGACCTCGTGCTGAAGTCCGGTTTACGCGGTCGTGCCCACCCTCTCGGCGAGGTAGCCGGGGTTCTCCTGACACTGCACCCTGATGCCCAGACCCCGGCGCCGTCGAGGAGCGACGTCCCGGGCCTGAGCCCGCTCGAGGCGGCCGAGGCCGAGGTCATCGCCGGGGTCCTGGGTGAGTGCGGAGGCAACAAGTCAGCCGTCGCGGCACGGCTCGGGATCTCGCGCGCGACGCTCTACCAGAAGCTGCGCCGCTACCGCATCGGCCTGCCCGGTGCGGCTCCCTTCGCCTGACGAGCCCAGGCTGTTGCGCGACGCTCCTCGGTCCGACTCGCCGACTGCTCAAGGCCACAGTCGAGACATCGCCGCAGATGTCGATGCTGACTCCCCTCCGACGTGCTCGCGTCGTTGCTGCACCCAATAGAAGTGTCGGCGCCAGCGCTGACCCCGGACCGTTCATCTTCTGGACAGGTCGACACCGGATCGCGGCATCTGTTCAAGACTTGAACAGGTCATGAGACTGCTTCCGATCCCATACTCGGTCTCAGCGCGCTACAACGCGAGAAGACGAAGATCGATTCCCTCACTGTCAAGGAGGACGCCATGGCGAATCCCGTGAACAAGCTTCGGTTCGGCATCTTCATGCCGCCGTTTAATTCACCCGCCACGCAGAACCCGACGAGCTCGTTTCAACGCAACATCGAGACGATCCAGCTGATGGATCGCCTCGGCTACGACGAGGCGTGGATCGGCGAGCACCACAGTGCCGGTACGGAGATCATCGGGGACCCGCTCACGTTCATCGCCCACGTCGGAGCGGTGACGAAGCACATCAAGCTCGGCACCGGCGTCGTCTCACTGCCCTATCACAACCCTCTCTGGGTCGCCGACCGCGCGATCCTGGTTGACCACCTGCTCCGGGGTCGCCTGATGCTCGGTGTCGGCCCGGGCTCGCTGCCGACCGACTCGGCCATGATCGGGCTGGAGCCGAAGGACCTGCGTCCCGCACTCGCCGAGGACCTCGAGGTGGTCCTGCAGCTGCTTCACGGCGTGGAGCGGGTCACCCGCAAGACCGACCGCTACAACCTGGTCGAGGCTGCGACCCAACTGGCACCGTACTCGGACCCGGTGTTCGACATCGCTGTCGCCGCGACGATCTCCCCGGCCGGCCCGGTGCTGGCGGGCAAGCACGGCTTGTCGATGTTGTCCCTCGGCGCAACCACCCGCGAGGGCTTCGACATGCTTGGTCATCACTGGAAGGTGCTCGAGGCCGAGGCGGCAAAGGCCGGCAAGCCGACGGATCGCTCGAAGTGGCGACTCGTCGGCCCGATGCACATTGCCGAGACCCAAGAACAGGCCATCGAGGACGTCCGGTACGGCTTCGACACCTTCTGTGACTACACCCAGAAGACTCTCGCCCTGCCCACCTTTCGGGCGGAGGGTGAGACCTTCGAGGAGCGGGTCGCCTGGATCAATGAGACCGGCCTCGGCGTGATCGGCACCCCGGAGATGGCGATCGCGCAGATCCAGCGCCTGATGGACCAGTCCGACGGTGGTTTCGGCTGCTACATGTTCATGCAGCACGACTGGGCGAACTGGGAAGCCACGCAGCGTCACTACGAACTCTTCGCCCGCTACGTCATTCCCGCATTCCAGCCCTCCCAGCGGCGCCTCCTCGCTGCCGAGAAGTGGGCGCGCAGCCGGCACGGCGAGCTCGACGCAAAGAACGGCGCCGCCATCCAGGCCGCCACCGACAAGTACACCGCCGAGACGAAGCAGAACGCCTGACGTCCTGATGTGATGAAGGGGCGGGGCCTCCCGCTCCTCGTGGCCCTCGGCTCATGCTCGAGGTGCTTCGCTTCACGCCAACGATGTGGGGAGGCCCCGGTGAGCGAAGCATACGAGGGACGGCAGATCGTCGGGATGGATCGGCACCGGCGCCGGTCGGTGCTGGTGCGGATGACCGAGTCCGGGGAGCATCTGGAGACGGTGCGGATCTCCAACGACCCGGAGTACCTGGCGCAGGTCATGGCCCGCGCCGGGGAGGACCCGGAGGTGGTGCTGGAGGCCACCTACGGTTGGTACTGGGCCGCGGACACCCTCGCCGAGCTGGGCGCGACTGTGCATCTGGCGCACCCGCTGGGGGTGAAGATGTTCTCCCTTCGGCGGGTGAAGAACGATCAGCGCGACGCCGCGGATCTGGCCGACCTGCTGCGGATGGGGCGGTTGTCGGAGGCGTGGATCGCCCCGCCCGCGGCGCGGGAACTGTGTGGGTGGGTGCGGCAGCGGGCGAAGCTGGTCGGGATCCGGTCGAACCTGAAGTGCCAGGTCCACGCCGTGCTGGCCGGCGCCGGGGTGGCGGTGCCGATGAGTGATCTGTTCAGCCCCGGCGGGCACAAGCTCCTCGCCGCCACCGCGCTGGCGGTCGGGTCGAGAGCGCGGGTGGACTCGCTGCTGCGGTTGATCACCGCGCTGGACTTCGAGATCGACACCTACGCCCGCCTGGTCGCCGGCCGGTTACGCACCGACCCCGGCTACCTGGCCATCCAGGCCATCCCCGGGGTCGGGCCGGTCCTGGCCGCGGTGTTCGTCGCCGAGATCGGCGACATCAGCCGCTTCCACCGACCCCAGCAGTTGACCTCGTGGGCCGGGCTCACCCCGACCCACCGGGAGTCCGACACCACCGTGCGCCGGGGTCGGATCACCAAGCAGGGCTCCCGGCTGGTGCGGTGGGCCGCGGTCGAGGCCGTGCAACGCGTGCCGGCACACACCTGCCTCGGGCAACGCCGGGATCGGGTCGCCGACCGGCGGGGCCGCAACATCGGGGTCGTCGCCGCCGCCCGGGACCTGGTCACGCTGGTGTTCTACGGGCTCCGTGATCACCACATCCGCTGCCTGCACCCCGCCGCCGGTGCGGCGTGAGCAGGCCCGACAACGGGGTGGGCGCGGATCGTACGAGTCATGATCCCCGAGCCGGCTCGGCGTGATCGTCCCGTCTGATTGATCTCGCCCACCACCCTGTCTTGTCGCAGCGCACCATGGCGCCCGGCGTTGACTAGCCGGCGCGGCGAAGGGATGACCGACGACCCCTTTGGGGCTCGTCCACATCAAAGCCGGGACCACGGCTTCGGCGCAGCACACACACCCCCGCCTCGATGGGCAGGAGCCACCGACACCTTGCGCGATCTCGCCAGCTGAACAGCATGCGCCGCCCCGGCGACGGCCTCAAGGACCTGCGGCCGCTACGCGGGCGCCCTCACGGGCGCTCCTTGACCCCGCCGCCAGGCCGTCGCGCCCACAACACTCGGCGAGACACAGAAGAAGATCGACGACACCAAGACACGGGGGTTGACCGGCCCCGCCCCTTCAGGGATGACTCGTGGCGCCTGAAGTGGGGGTCGTGTCGTGCGCCGGACTGGTTCCGGTGCTGGGGTTGGCGGCCCGCTACGGGCTGGCTGAGCTGATCACCGCCCGGTTGTCGGTGTCCGGAAAGGACAGGCGTTCGGTGCGCATGGTCGGCGATCGCCCGGCCGGCCAGGCGCCTCGAGTAGCAGTCGATCACCGTGGCCAGATAACGGGTTTTCCCGTCGGCGAGGGGCAGGTAGGTGATGTCGCCGACGTAGACCCGGTTGCGCGCGTGCGCGGTGAGCTCGCGCCCGAGCAGGTCGGGCACGACGGTTGGCCGGGCGGGCATGGCGGTGCGCACGCGGCGGTGCCTGCGGTAGCCACAGATGCCGTGCTCGCGCATGACCCGGCCGAACGCTCGTGGTTGACCTGCTGCTCGGGCGGGGCGCCGTCGCCCGGCTCGGCGGCGATCCTCGCCCGCCCGCAGGTGGTGTTCTCGGCGTGCACTGCGCGGATCCGCTCGGCGAATGCCGCGTCGGCTGCTGCGCGTGCGGCCCGGGCCGGAGCGGCGGCACGCCAGGCGTGAAACGAGGAATGCTGCACCTCGAGCAGCGCGCACAGCCGCTTCGCGCTCCACCCGGAATGGGCGGAGGTGCCGGTGGGGTCGGCGGCGAACTCCGAAGCGGCTCACCATTGCGTCTCCCGGTGAGATACGTGGCCACCTGGCGCACGATCTCCCGCTCGGTGACGAGCTTGGCGCGCTCCGGGCGCAGCGCGGCGTTCTCGACCTCCAGGGGCCAGGCCTGCTCGGGCGTCTCCGACCCGCCGACCAGCTCGCCGACCTTGGACCCACCGCCGGCGCGGGCCTGACGCGGCGGGCGGGGTGCGAGCGGGCTGGGGGCTGCGGTGCCGTCATCGGCGGTCTTGCGGCCGGTGCCGAGCCGCTCGAGCCACACCCGTACCGAGCCGCAGACCCCCGACGAGCCGGCCCCCGAACAGAGCGGCAGGAACCTCACGAGTGAGCCTGACACGACGCCTCCAGCCAGGACCAGTGATCATCTAGCCCTGCCCGACCGGTGTCCTCATCCAGGTCGGAACGTCAAAGCGACATCGAGCTGACGACAACAGCTCAACCACCTACATGGTCAACCTCCTGTCTGCTGGGCGCACGGCAAAGGCTCACTGCCTTGTTCTCGGTCTCGGCACCTGGACGCGGCGGCCGGCATCATCGATGTCACCACGGGTTGGGTGCGCGGAGCTGTTCTTCACGGAAACGGCCTCCGTGGGAGTTGTCCCAGCGGCGCGTTCGCAGCGCATCGCCGGGCAGTCACCTTCCAGGAGGCGGCACGTGGGTCAAAGGACGATGACGGTGCGTTCGCCGGGTTCGTCCTGGTTGGACCAGGCTGCCTCGACCTTCTCCAGCGGGAACGGGTGCGGGCGCACGGCCATGCCGCCTGCGGCGATCGCGGCAACGAGCTCGGTGAACTCTCGCAGTATGACGGGCATGTCGACCGAGCCGAAGCCGCTGCCCAGGACGCGGAACGCGTTGGAGCGCAACGTGTGCCCGGACAGGGTGATCTCGTCTCCGCCCATGCCGCCGATCTGCACCCAGTCGAGCAGGCGGGTGTGCTCGGTACGTGCCCCGAGGACGGCACGCATGGCGAGTTCCGTGGGCGGCCCCCACACGTAGTCCAGGACCACGTCGACGTTGGCGGCGGCCTCGCCGAGCGCAGCCGCAGTGGCGTCCTGGTCGTGGGTGAGCGCAACGATGTCGTCCGCGCCCTCGGCCGTGAGTGCGTCGAGGCGGGAGCGATTGCGTCCGGCGGCGACCACTCGCCCGGCGCCGAGGTGCTTGGCGACCTTGACAGCCATCGACCCGGCGTTGCCGGTCGCGCCGTGCACCAGGATCGACTGCCCGGCCTGGAAGGGCACACGAGTGCGCAGCGCAGCCCAGGAGGACAGGGCGGGATTCATGGTGGCGGCCAGGATCGCGGGATCGGCTCCGTCCGGGACCGGGATCGCGACGGCCGGATCGATGACGATGCGCTCGGCCAGCGTACCTTCGCCCAGCATCATCACGTAGGCGAGGCTGCCGTCCGCCCTGCGGACGACGGCGTCGGCGCCGGCCAGGGCGGGCAGCGTCGTGGGGCTTGTGTAGTGTTTACCGGCGGCGATGCCCCGAGTCGCGGGGTGCACGCCGACGGTGAGAACGTCCACCACCTCCTGGCCGGGCGCGGCCTCGGGCGCGGGAATGGACCGAAAATGCGGCGGCTCGTCGAAGGACTCGATCAACGCGGCGTTGACCACGGACATGTGTGCACTCCTTGCGTCAGCGCATGGCTCGGTGGCGGGGGAGCGAGGAGCTCCCGTAGATACTGTCGCGTATCTTATTTTCTCCAGCATACGCAGGCGGGTTAAGGTACGCAAGCGGCTCTAATCGCCGGGAAGTAGGCCTCGAAGAGAACGCCGGGGGTAGTGGTGGTGAGCCAGCGACGCACTCCAACCACTCCTACGCGGCGCAGGGGCGCCGCTCTGGAGAACGCGATCATCGATGCCGCCTGGGAGGTGCTGGTCGAGCGGGGCTACAACGGCTTCACTTTCGAGACCATCGCGGCGCGCGCCGGAACCAGCAAACCGGTCCTCTATCGGCGCTGGCCGCAGCGCGAGGACCTGCTGCTCGCCACACTTGCCCGGAACTGGCGTCCGCTCAACATCCCCAATACTGGCAGCCTGCGGCAGGACGCGCTCACTCTGCTGCGCACGGTCAACGCCGAGCGAGCTCGCGCGCTGATACTCCTGCGCATCCAGCTTGCGGACTACTTCCGCGAAACCGGCACCACCTTCAACCGTCTGCGCAACCACCTGCACCCTGCAGACGAGACACCCCCCTTTGCGAGGTTCGTCGACCGCGCGGTCGAACGCGGCGAGCTAGCGGATATGCCGCGGTCCGAACGCGTGGTCAACCTCCCCTTCGACCTGGTGCGCCACGACATGCTCATGAGCATGGGTGCGGTACCCGACGAGACGATCGTCGAGATCGTCGACGCGGTGTGGCTGCCACTGCTCGGCCTCTCGCCCCACAGCACACAGACACGACGCTGAGCCCCACGAAACCGACCGGCACAGTCCCCGGGTCGAGAACCAGGACTTCGGCTCGGCGCCGAGGTTGCGAAAGGTCGCTGGCCACCACCGCGGGGGCCAGTGCCCCGTCGATCCGGATGGTCCGGAGCCGGACGAAGGTGTGGACCTCACCGCCACTGCGGTGGGGCCAGGTCAGCATGGCGGCGGCGGTGGCGACGATCGGCGCCTGGACACTACCCATGAGCGACCTCCCATCGTCCGACCGACGTCGCTCATCGCAGCCTGCGGGCATCGGCAACACGAGCAGTGCGGAGCAGCCCGACGGGTCGCGTTCCTGCTGCCCACGATGCTCGCCCGGGTCGACGAGGTGTTCGAGCGCCAGTTGACCCCGGACCACGGCGAGCTGCTGGGCTGGCTGGGGTCGCGGCCTGGCCCGGTCACGGTGCCCAGCGTGGGGCAGGAAGCCGCCTGGGATCTGGTGCGGGCCCGCGAAGACGTCCGCCGCGCAAGGCGCGAGGGTGAGCTGTCGCAGTCGGGTCTGGACCCGGCCGATCGCTTCCTGGCGTAGATCGCTTGTCGAAGGCGTCGGTCCGCTCTGCAGCCTCAGCCGGCCAGATCTGTACCTGCTCGAGATACGTGGCTCCGCCGCCGGGTACATCCCCCCAACGCGGTGGACGCCGGGCGGGTGCCGTCGTCGAGATCGCTGGCTTCGCGGTGCAGGCAACCCACTCGCCGAGCTGCGCGGCGCGGGCCAGGTGCGCGGCCACGGGGTCGATCCCGGTGAGCAGGGCGCTCACCCGCCCGCGGCGTTCCGTGCCGCCGGGCGGACGGGGGCCCGGGAGACGCTCAAGGCACGGAGCTGTTCCGGGCGGAGCGGACGGGAATGGCGTGGGGAGGAACCCCGGAGGTGGGGGCGTCACAGAGGTCTCCCCAGCCCTGAGGCCCGCGGGCCGAGTGACGGCCGGCTTCCGGAAAACGCCCTGCGTGGCCGGGCGCTCACACTCACGGCGGCGGACAAGTTGGCTCCGTGCCATCGCCAGATCAGGCCACCAGATGACAGCTCCACACCGGGCGTAACAGGTCTGTTAAACGATCTGTTCGCCAGATTGACAACCTGTGGAAGCCTCCCGCATGCTCCCACCGCGACGGCTTGCCACCCCATCGAGTTACAGGGATCAGCAGCGCGGCGGATATCCCCGGCGTGGTGACCGACGGACCACCTCATCCCCCTCGACCGGCGCCCGGGCGCCCCACCTCAAGGGACTCTTATGCATCACCTTGTCAGGGCCATCGTCGCGCTCCTCGCCGGAGCGGTTGTCATGGCCGTTGCAGCATGCTCGGGTAGCGCCCCGAGCGATGCGAAGGACCACGCGGCCAGCATCCGGATCGACACCACGGTGATGACCAGTCCGGCCTACGTCGGCCGACTCGACAAAGCCTTCGAATCGGCGTTCCAGAAACGGGGGGTGGCGGTCGAGTACGCGCAGTTGAACACCAGTCCGCAGATGCTCGAGGCGCTGGCCTCGAACAGTGTGGACATCGTGGAGCTCGGCTACGTCGGAGTGATCACGGGCGCGGCGTCCCGGGTGAAGTTCACGCTGGTCGGCCAGGCTAGTAATGGTGGCGGGGATCAAATCTTGGTGCCGGAGAACAGCCCCGTCCGATCGGTCGAGGACCTCCGTGGGCGGACGGTCGCCACCGCCAAGGGCAGCAGCGGATGGGCGCTGCTCCTCCGAAGCCTGGCGGCGGCCAACATGACCAAGGACGACGTCCGCATCGTCAATCTCCAGCCGGACGAGGCGCAGAACGCGTTCCTGAGCGGGCAGATCGACGCGTGGGCAGTCTGGGCGGGATCGGTTTCCCCCAATGCAGTCAGCGACGCCAATTCCACCGTGATCACCACGGGCGCGGCGGCAGGGCTCGTGCCGGGACTCGTCGCCGTCCGCACCGCCTTCCTCGACGAGAACCCCGGCCTCGTCCAGGAGTACCTGGCAACTCGGGCGGCCGTTCTCGCTGACATGACCACTGAGCACGCCACCGTCACGGCGCAGATCGCGGAGGGTCGGAAGGTCAGCCCGGGTCTCGTCGAACACTTCTTCACCCTTAGCTCACCGGTGCAGACCGAGATCGCCGACGACACGATCAAGCGCCTGCAGGGCGTGGCCGACCTGCTCCTGTCCGAGGGCGAGATCACCTCCCGGCCCGAGTTGTCCGATCTCGTCGACAACACCGCCGTCAATGCGGCTGCGAAGTAGCCAAGACCGCCCGAAAGTCCTGCTCGACCCTCGCTGACAGATCAAGCCGATCGGCACGGAAGAGGACCCGCACATGACCCGCCCTATCAAGCTCGGCCTGCTGCTGGAGACACCCGGAGCGGCCTACCACTCGTGGATGCACCCCGGCACCCCCCGGGACGCGGCCACCAGCCTCGCGGCGGCACAACGGCTCGTGGAGCTCGCCGAGTCTGCGAACTTCGCCTTTGCCTTCATGGCCGACAACGTGTCGATGGACCTGACGGCCAAGCCGTACTACGTCAACAGGCTCGAGCCGATCACGGCCCTGTCCGCGCTCGCGGCAGTGACCTCACGCATCGGCCTGGTCGCCACGATCTCCACGACCTTCAGCCCGCCCTATACCGCGGCACGCCAGCTCGGCAGCCTGGACGTGCTCAGCGGCGGGCGAGCCGGGTTCAACGCCGTGACCTCGGCGCTGGCGAGCGCAGCGGCGAACTTCGGCGACGACGCGCTCATCGACCACGACCAGCGCTACGCCAAGGCCGCGGAGTTCATGGAGGTCGTGCGCGGCCTGTGGGACTCCTTCGAGGACGACGCGCTGGTTCGTGACGTCACGACCCGCACCTACCTGGACGTGAACCGGGTCCATGCGCTCGACCACAAGGGCGAGTACTTCTCCGTCACAGGGCCGATGAATCTCATCCGCTCGCCGCAGGGGCACCCGGTGATGTTCCAAGCCGGCACCTCGTCCAGCGGCCGCGACTTCGCGGCGCGATACGCGGAAGCCATCTTTGCTCGAGAGTTCGACATCGAGTCGGCTCGCGTCTCCTACCGCGACCTCAAGGACCGGGCCGCCGCGCACGGGCGCAAGCCGGAGCACATTCAGGTGTTCACGGGTGCCCAATTCATCGTCGGCAAATCGAGGGGCGAGGCCGAGGACAAGTACCAGACCGTCCTCTCCTACGTCAACGACGACGACGCGCTGAACAACCTCGCCGGCTACTACAATCACGCCGATCTCAGCAAGTACGACCTGGACGGCCCGTTCCCCGAGATCTCCCACCTGGCCACGAATTTCCATCGCGGTCTCGCCGAGAAGTACGAGAGAGAAGCCGCGCGAAGGCAGCTGACGCTCCGCCAGACGGCGCACATGGCCGCCTACCTGGAAGAAGACTTCTTCGGAACACCGGTAGAGGTCGTCGACGCGATGGAGGCCTGGATGGAGGCCGAGGCCACCGACGGCTTCCTCGTGCACAACTGGCTGCAGCCCGAAGGGCTCCAGGACTTCGTGACGCTGATCGTCCCTGAGCTGCGTCGACGTGGCCTTTACCAGGACGGCTACCAGGGCAGCACGCTGCGCGAGCACCTCGGGCTCCCCTTCGTGCCGAACCGTTATGCCGAAGACCGTCTCGGGCCGGCCTAATGACCACTGCAGAAACGTCCGCATCCAGCCGGGCCGAGGCTGTCCGGACCGACGGGGGCCTATTTGTCCGGAATGTGTCCAGGTCGTTCTCCGGGATGACCTCGACCACCGTCGCCCTGAACGACGTCAGCCTGAGGGTCGAACCCGGCGAGTTCGTGACCCTGATCGGCCCCAGCGGCTGCGGCAAGAGCACGCTGCTCAAGCTCATCGCCGGCCTCGACGTGCAGCACAGTGGCGACATCGAGTTCTCCGGCTCACCCATCCGAGGACCGGGCGCCGATCGTGGCGTCATCTACCAGGAGCACCGGCTGTTCCCGTGGCTCACCGTCGAGCAGAACATCGCGGCGAATCACAGCCTGCGTGAGCCGTCGGTTCGGGCGCGCGTCGACGAGCTACTGGAGCTCGTTCGGCTCCCCGCGGCGGCGAAGGCCATGCCGAGGGAGTTGTCCGGCGGGATGGCCCAGCGGGTCGCCATCGCCCGGGCGCTGTTCCGCCAGCCGGAGATGCTGCTCCTCGACGAGCCGTTCGGTGCGCTCGACTCGTTCACGCGCAACCACATGCAGACGGCCCTCGAGCTGATCTGGAAGCGGAGTCGCATGATCGCCTTGTTCGTCACCCACGACATCGACGAAGCCGTCACGCTGGCCGACCGGGTCATCGTGATGAGCCCACGTCCGGGACGGGTTGAGGCGGATATCCCCGTCGATCTGCCGCGTCCACGCGACCGCCTCTCCGAGGCCTACGCCCGGATCCGCCGCGAGTTGATGCGGACCTTCGACAGCTTGGATCACGATGACTAACCGATCGACGTCCCCGCACACGGCCCAGCGGGAGGGCGAGGCCCGGCAGGCCTCCTCGAACGACGACCGTGACACGTCGGTCGTCGTCGGCGACAACCCCGGTGCCAGCGGAGCAGGACCGCGAGCCGCAAGCGGTCGGACGCCCTCGGCCCGGCGCTCGTGGCCCACCCCTCACTTCAACCTGACGGGAATCCTGCTCCCGATGCTGCTCGTCGCCGTGTGGCAGCTCGCCGCCTCCCAGGAGCTCATCGATACCCAGCTGTTCCCGAGCCCGGTGACGGTGCTCGAGGCCGGGATCGACCTCGCCGCCTCAGGGGTGCTGTGGCCCAACTTCCTCGTCAGCCTCGTGCGGGTCGCCGTCGGGCTCGCGCTCGGGGCCTCCGCAGGCCTCGTGATCGGGCTGACCGTCGGCTTCTCCCGCCGGGCGGAGCGCTTGCTCGACCCGACCCTCCAGATGTTGCGCACGGTCCCGCTCCTGGCGGTGACGCCGTTGTTCATCCTCTGGTTCGGCTTCGGTGAGCTGTCGAAGGTGCTGTTGATAGCGACGGGAGCCTTCTTCCCGATGTACGTCAACGCCTTCCTCGGCGTGCGCAGCGTCGACGCACGGCTCTTCGAGGTAACCCAGGTCCTCGAATTCTCGAAAGTGCAGCAGCTGCGGAGGCTCGTCATACCATCCGCAATGCCGAACCTCCTGCTGGGGCTGCGGCTCTCGGTCGGCCTGGCCTGGCTCTGCCTGGTCGTCGCGGAACTCATGGGCGCCGAGAGCGGCGTCGGCTACCTCATCCAGAACGCCCGGTCGCTGCTCGACACCTCGACGGTGCTGGTGGGAGTCGCTGTCTTCGCCGCAGTCGGCAAGGCTTCGGACAGCGTCGTCCGCTGGCTCGAGGCGAGGCTGCTGACCTGGAGGGACGGCTACTCGGGATGAGGGGCACCGCCATGTCCTCCTCCCTGCGCCTGACCGGGAACTGGCTCGTCCTGTTCACCGTCTGCGGCTACGGTACGATAACGACGCCCCTGTGGAACCCGCTGGCCCACCGCTTTGGGTTTGGGGCGTCCACGATCACCCTCCTGTTCGCCACGTTTGCGGTGGGCGTGCTGGCCGCGCTGCTCCTGCTCGGGGGCATCTCTGACGTGGTGGGCCGGCGGGCCACGGTCGCCGGAGCACTGGTGATCGGGATCGTCTCCGCGCTCTGGCTGGCCTTCTCGACGCATCTCGCGGAGCTCTTCGCCGCCCGCCTCCTGCAGGGCCTGTGCACCGGCCTGGTGGCACCGGCCGCGACGGCCGGGCTAGTCGATCTCGCGAGCCGGCGGGACCGCACCCGGGGCATCGCGCTGGGAAGCACCTTGGTGGTTGTCGCGACCCTGGGCGGGCTCGGGAGCGGCGCGTTGGTCGGCGCGATCGTGGCAGTTGCCTGGGCCGATCCGTTCGTCGCGCCCTTCCTGGTGTCCGCGGTGATGCTGACAGCCTGTGTGGCCCTGCTCCCGACGTTCTCCGCGAGCGGGCCTTCCCGGAACGAGGTCGACCGCCGAGCCGTTGTGCGCCGGCCGCGCCTACCACCCACCCGGCGCGGTAGCTTCCTCGTGGCGGGCACGGCCGGGTTCCTCGCCAACGCCGTCTTCGCGTTCTTCGCCGCCACCCTGCCCGCCATCCTGGCGGGTGATCTCGGGTCCAACGCCGTGCTCATGCCCGGGACAGTGCTGTTCGTGGTCTTCGCCTGTGCTGCCCTGGGCCAGGTCGTGCTCGGTCGGCGCGTCGAGCCAACGACCCTCCTGGTCGTGGGCAGCGCGGTGCTCCTCGTGGGAATCGCCTGCCTCGCCCTCGCGGTCGCCGGCCGGACCTCGTGGGCGCTCGTACCGGTCGGGGCGGTGTGCGGTCTCGGCGCGGGGTGCGTGTTCATGGCCGGATCGTCGACGTCGAACTCGCTCGGCCGGGACGAGAGCCGTGGCAGCGTCGCGTCCGCCTTCCTGGCGTGCGCCTACCTCGGGATGGTCGCGCCGACATCGATTTCCGGCGTCGCGACCGATAGGGTCCCGGCTGTAGTTGTGGTCGTCGCCTTTGCCGCTTGCGTCTGCGTCCTCCTAGCCGTGATCAGCATCGTTTCGGCGCTCCTGGGCCACACGGAGAGGAATTCCGGACTCCCGTTGCCGGAGTCTGCCGCGAGCCAGGCTGACGGCAGGTTTGACCCACGAGGAGCTCTTGATGAATGACGCGGCGTTCTGGCGGGAAGCCGTCTCGGTGCGATCTGCGCGGATCGACCTGGACGGTCTCATCCAGCTCCTCCAGCTGAGTCTGCCCCCGGGCAGCGAGGTGGTGATCCACGATCTCGCGAAGCTGCCGAACTCGGTGATCTTCGTCGACGGGCACGCCACCGACCGCAAGGTCGGGGACCCGGCGACGGACATGCTGCTCGCGCAGGCGGCCGCCGGGACGTTCGCCACCCAGATCGGTTACACCACGACCCTCCCGGACGGGCGCGAGCTACGTTCGTCCACGGTGATCGTCAAGGACGAGTCCGATGAGGCTCGTTACGCCCTCTGCGTCAACATCGACCTCACCTTCTGGTCGGCAGCGCAGCGCTTCGTTCAGGAATTCCTGCTGGCATCGCCTTCATCCGCACCCCAAGCGGTCGGTGGGAAAATGCCGGCGACAAGCCCGGAAAGCTTTCCGCAGAGCGTCGAAGAGCTCGCGAGCATCCTTCTCACGAAGGCGCTGCAGCAGACAGGAGTCCCCCGCGAGCTGATGCGGAAGGAACACAAGGTCGCGGCCGTGAAGCAACTCAAGGAAGACGGCTTCTTCATGCTTCAGAAATCGGCGGATCTCGCGGCCGAGGCGCTCGGGGTCAGCCGCTTCACGGTCTACAACTACCTGAACTCGGCATCGGAGGGGCCGGAGGATGGCTGAGCAGAGCTCCCCGCCGACGACATCGACGACACGTCTCGACCTGCCGGCCCTCACCTCGACCGGCGGGATGAAGTGGCAGGTCCCACCTGGCTGGATCGGGGCGAGCGTGGGGGAGATGGACTTCCCGACGGCCGACATTGTCGTCGAGCGGCTCCACGACGTCGTGAACACCGGGCTGTTCGGGTACGTCCCCCCGGCACTGCACGAGGGTTTGCGTCATGCCTGCTCCGACTGGATGCAGGAGCAGTACCACTGGTCGATCTCGCCCGGCCAGGTCGACGCGGTCGCGGATGTACTGCGCGCGCTCGAGCTGATGATCACCGCGACGACCACGGTGGGTGATGGCGTCATCGTCCCGACCCCGGCATACATGCCCTTCCTCACGATCCCCGCCTCGCTCGGCCGCCGGGTGATCGAGGTGCCCTACGGCGAGGACCCCAACGGCGTGCACACGTTCGATCCAGCGGCGCTGCGGGAGGCCTTCCACCAGGGTGGCCGGCTTCTGATCCTCTGCAACCCCGCCAATCCCGTCGGACGAAGCTGGCACCGAGCGGAGCTCGAAGCGGTCGCCGAGCTGGTCGAGGCGGAGGGCGGTGTCGTCTTCGCCGACGAGATCCACGCTCCGCTGACCTACCGGCCGGCCGTGCACACCCCGTACGCGTCGGTCTCTCCCGCCGCCGCCGGACATACGATCTCGGCGACCTCGGCCTCGAAGGCCTGGAACTTCCCCGGGCTCAAGTGCGCTCAAGTGATCCACACCAGTGAGCGGCTGAGTGCCCTCTGGGACCGTTTCCGCGACCGGGCCCGAGCCGGCGCCTCCACGCTCGGGATCGTGGCGAACACCGTTGCCTACACCGAAGGCGGCCGTTGGCTCGCCGACGTCCTCGCGACCCTCCGCACGAACCGGGAGCAGATCGCGCACTGGGTGGGCGGTCTGCCGGTGCCCGTGAGCCACCGGACGCCGGAGGCGACCTACTTCGCCTGGCTCGACCTCCGCAGGATTGGCCGGGACGACGTCCATCGGGTCGTCACGGAGACGGCCCGGGTCGATCTCACCGACGGCACCCGGACGGGCAGCGCTGGCGCCGGATTCCTGCGGCTGAACTTCGCGACCACGACGCCTGGCCTCGGCGAGATCCTGGCGCGCCTCGACAAGGCGTTGGCCGAGGTCGGCCACCAGGTGCCGCCGCCCGCACCCTTCTTCCCGCAACGACGACGCCCGGAGGACCGAGGATGACCGCGCCAGACCTTTCGACGACTGTGCCGCCGCTCGGCCCGGAGGTGACGGTCGGCGTCGTTGTCGGCAATCCGAAGCCCGCGTCCCGGACGCTCGCCGCGGGTTCCATTCTGGCCGGGAAGCTGGCAGGGCGCGCCCCGGACGCTGTGGTCGACCTCGTGGAGCTCGGTGGCGGCCTGCTGGAGCGGGACGACCCCGACGTGCGCGCCGCGGTCGAAAAGGTCGCTGGATGCGACCTGGTGGTGGTCTCGTGCCCGACCTTCAAGGGCACGTACACAGGGCTGCTCAAGCTGTTCCTGGACCGGTTCGCGACGGCGGAGGGACTCGCCGGGGTTGTGGCGGTCCCCCTGATGCTGGGCGCCGGTCCCGCTCACGGACTGGCGCCCGACCTGCTGCTCAAATCCGTGCTCGTCGAGCTTGGGGCGGTCTGCCCGACACCGGGGTTGTACCTGTCCGACCGGACCTACGAGACCGATCCAGGAGTTGACACCTTCGTCACGCGATGGTCGCCGGTCCTCCAGTCTCTCGTCGCCAGTGGCGCGACGGCCGCTGCGCGGAGGGTCTCGTGATCGATCGGCAGGACCCGGTTCTTGATGCCATGGCCCTGCGCCGCGCGTTCGGGTGCTTCCCTTCCGGGGTCATCGCGGTGTGCGCGGAGGTGGACGGCCGACCCGTCGGGATGACCGCGAGCACCTTCGTCCCTGTCTCGCTCGCACCGCCGCTGGTCGCGTTCTGCGTGCAGCGAACCTCGACCACCTGGCCGGCCCTGGCGACGGCGGCCCGCCTGGGGGTGAGCATCCTCGGTGCGGACCAGGGGGCGATCGCCCACCGGTTGGCCACGCGGGACGACGACCGGTTCGCGGGGCTGGCAATCGAAAGCACGCCCGACGGAGCAGTCCTCGTCCCCGGGGCGACGGCCTGGCTCCGCTGTTCCGTGCACGAGACGATCGTCGCCGGGGACCACAGCATCGTCCTCCTGACCGTCGATGACCTGCACGCGCAGCCGCACATCGAACCGCTGGTCTTCCACGCCAGCACGTTCCGGGCCCTGTACCACGGGCTGCTCAACCAGTGAACGAGGCTGCCTCGACACCCGAGGTGGCCTGAACCCCGCCTCCGACGGACCCAGGCCGCTTCACAGCTGACGTTCAACGCCCTGCACCGGGCCACTCGCGCCCTCGGCGAACGCGGCTTCGCGCTGCTCACCAGCACCTGGCGCTGCCCGCAACGCATCACCATCAGCCCGAGCAGAATCGGCACACTGGTCCGCGCCTGCCTCGTACTCACCCTCATCGACCGTCAACTCCACCGAACCTCGCTGAGACCACCTCAGTAGGAACGTGATCACTGCGGCGGCCTCGGCGGGTGTGCCCATGCGGCGAGCAGGGTGCCCCCGCCGACGGGCGTGGTCGCGGAGCCCTCCCCGATGCGGGCCATCATGCCGGTGTCGATCGGGCCCGGCAGCACCGCGTTGACACCGTATCGAACTTGGCGTGACGGCTGTAGGTGGCCCGTCGCCGAGCCGCGCGGCCGGAGGAGGCCCGCTTAACTTGCGTGCTGTCCATCAAGTATCTTGTCTTGGGACGTTCCGCTGACAGAGAAGACAGGGCTGTGATGATCGAAATTGAGGACCGGGAACTAGACGCGCTGCTGGCCGAGGACCCGAGCGGGCCCGTCGTCATGCTCAACCTGCTGCGGTTCCGACCCGACGGGGGTCGGGAGAGCTACCGGAGATACGCACAGTACCTGAACGAGACGGGGATCTCCGCGCGCTACCAGACGGACGTCCTCTACGCGGGAACCGGCGAGCGTGCTCTGGTTGCCGAGTATGGCCAAGCCTGGGACATGGTCCTGTTGGTCCGGTATCCGAGCCGGCAGCACTTCGCCGACATGATTCGCGATCCCGAGTATCAGGCCGGCAGTCACTATCGCACGGACGCACTCATCGAATCTGTGCTCCAGCCAACCGTCCCCGCGGGAAACTGACCAGGTGCTCGCGTGCACGAGGAAGTCATGCCATCCTCACCGTCTTCCGGCGGCGACCGTTGGTCCGTCGAGCAGATGCTTGTGTGGTGACAAGCAACGAGAAGGATTGACGACCGGCCGCCCGTCGTGACGAGGAAGGCCATGTCCAGCGAGCGCGAGGAGAAGCCGGACGATGCCGAAAGGCGGAAGCGCGGACCCAGGACCTCGCCGCACTCAGCAGCAGCGCCGCGCAGAGGCCGAGCGGCGAGTACTGGACGCGGCCCTACGGCTGGTCGCTGCGCAAGGCTCCCGGAAGCTGAGCATCGCGGCGGTAGGCGAGGAATCCGGCTACAGCCGCGGAATCGTCAACCATCATTTCGGGACGCGCGAGGCGCTCATCGCCGCGTTGCCCGAGGCGGCCGCGGCCCGGTTCAGCATGCCGGACGCCGGGCTCACCGGGTTCGAGCGACTGGTCGCCCGCTGCCTCTGGTACATCGACGGGCTCAGCAACTTCGCGCCGGCCTGGCAGGCAGCCCTGCTGATGTGGGCAGAAGCGGCCGGCGCGGAGCCTACGCTGCGCCCGATATTCGAGAAGCGTGACCACACGTTTCGGGGACAGGTTGCGGGCGATGTGCAGGAAGGCATCGATGAGGGCACGATCCGTGCCGACGCCGACCCCGACACGGTGGCCGTCCTCGTGGTGGGCCAGCTGCGCGGCGTCGGTCTGGAGCTCATGGTCACCCCGCAAGCGGCCACAACGGACTCGATCAAGCGGCACGTCGAGCTGATGCTGTCCGGCCTCCGATCCTCGTGAGCGAACCGATCCACCGCTAGGCGTAGTGCTGCAACGGCAGTTGATCAGCCTGGTGGTCGTTCGTCGCGGCGCCGGTGGTGGCAGTCGCGGGCCTGTTGTTGGCGTTCGCGGCGCCAGTTCGACCAGTGCAGGGCGTGGTCGATGCAGGTCAGCGGGGCGAAGGCGAGGGTGGCGAGCAGGCGGCGGATCTCGTTGGCCGACAGTGGGATCAGCCGGCGCCGGCCGGTTGCGGATCCCCTCTTTTCGGCCTCCCGTGTGTGCTCGGTCGCGCGGGTGACGGCGAGGTGGGCCGCGGCCAGCATGGCCAGGGTGACATGCGCGTACCAGGCCCGGTAGGAGCGGACTTGGTAGTGGTCGAGCCCGGCCTCGTTCTTCGCGGTCTGGAAGCACTCCTCCATCGCCCACCGCGTCCCCGCGACCCGAACGAGCTCCCGCAGTGGCGTGTTCGCGGGCGCGGCGCAGCGGTAGAACGCCAACTCGCGAACGGTTTAGCCCTCGGCTGGCTCGGTCTGGCGGCGCACCAGCAGCCAGTGCCCCCAACCGGGCGGCAGCCCGGTGGTGTCGAGGGCGACCGCGGTCGGGTCGTAGACCCGCATCCCGTGCGTTCCCGGCCCGATCGCCCGCTGCTCTCACCCGGTCCGGTCGGTGTCGGGGTCCCGGGCGCCGGCGATGGTGGCGAGCACCTTCGCCTGGTGGCGGTGCCCGTCCGGGCTGGTCAGCGTGTCGTCGTTGCGGGTGGCGAGCACGAAGGGGATCTCGTGGTCGGCCAGCCAGGTGCGGAAGGTCGGGTTCTGCCCGTAGGCCTCGTCCGCGGTCACCCACGACGCCGAGGTGAGCGCCCCGGCCTCGTGGGCGCGGGCCAGCATCGCCGTCCCGAGCTGGGGTTTCGTGCAGAACCCGACGTCGTCGGGGACATCGGCCCGCGTGCAGCGCTCGCGGTCCTCGGTCCACGAGGTCGGCAGGTAGAGCTCCCGGTCGAGCAACGCCCGCCCCTTGGTCGAGGCGTAGGCTAAAAACACCCCGAGCTGACAGTTGTCGATCTTCCCGGTGGTGCCGGTGTACTGACGCTGCACCCCCGCCGAACGCACACCCTTGTTCACGAACCCGGTCTCGTCGACGATGAACACCCCCGACGCGGGGTCGCCAAGGTTGTCCAGGACGTAGTCGCGCAGGTCGTCTCGGACACCGTCGATATCCCAGTCCGCGGTGCGCAGCAGCCGCTGCATCCCGTCCGGAGACACCGCTCCGGCATGCTCGGTCAGCGTCCACCCGTTTTTCCGCTCCAGCCCGGCCAGCAGCCCCCGCAGGTACGTCCCGACCCGGCGACGCGGCTCCGCCCTGCGGAAACGACCCACGATCAGCTCCACCACCGCGTCCAACGAGGCCACCCACCCGGCAACATCAACCACGCGGTGATCACCACCGCCGAACCGGACTCAGCTCTCACGACACGCCGAGCCGCCGTTGCAGTACTACTCGGGCGCGGGCGATGGACCGGGCGCCGCGCCCGGAACGGTCACCGCGACCGCGGCGGCCGTGGCCCCGTCCGGGCGGCGGACCTGCCCAGAGAGCCGGTCCTGGACGGTGCGGCGGATCACCGGCGAGTGCCGGCTGACTCCCGATGACGCGGCCCCAAGCAGTAGGCGCCCGCAGGCGCGAAGTGGGTAGCAGAGCCAGCATCGCGCGCAACGATGCTCCTTGGGTCGGGGTCGGATCGGCGGCGGGTTCATCAGCTACGGTCACGTTCGGACACGGGCGTGAGCCTGGCTGGCGGCTTCGGTCCACTGTCCTTCCCGAGCGTGGGGCAGGCGACCGCCCCGCTGTCCGTGACCGTCGCGGTCAGGCGGCCGACACTCGTGATCTCGACGGTGACCTCGTCGCCATCGTGGACCTCGCCAACCCCGGCTGGAGTACCGGTGGAGACGATGTCGCCGGGCTCGAGGACCATCACCGAGCTCACGTACTCGATCAGTGCCGGAACGCCCCAGATCAGGTCGGCAATGTCGGCGCGCTGTCGCAGCTGCCCGGACACCCAAGTGTGGAGCTCGAGCTCGTCGAGGTCGCCGACCTCGTCCGGGGTGACCAGGTGTGGGCCACAGGGTGTGAAGGTGTCGAAGCTCTTGCGCACGGAGCGGTCCTCCCCCCCACGCATGGTCATGTCGAGCAGGCATGTGTAGCCGGCGATGTGGTCGCGGGCCCGCTCCGCCGGCACGTGGGAGGCCCGTCGGCCGATGATCACCGCGAGCTCGCCCTCCTGGTCGAAGCGGCGGTCGTGGTACGGGAGTTCGATGAGGCCCCGGTCGCCGGTCAGCGAGCTAGGGGCTTTGAGGAACACGCCGAGAGAGTCGATGTGGCTGGCCTGGCTCATCTCGACCTGGTGATCGACGTAGTTGACCGGCGCAGCGACGATCTTCGACGGGTCGGGGACCGGTGCGAGCAACCTGGACGTGTCAAGCGGGGGCCCGTCGAGTCGCAGGGTGGTGAGGTCCTGGCCCGAGGCCAGCAGCCGGCGCATCGGACTGCCCAGCCCCGGGGGGACCTGATCGGTGACGTCGAGCGACGCGCCTTCGTGCAGGACGCCGATCCGGACAGTGCTGCTCGCGTCGACGGCGGTGCAGAGCTTCACGGGGTGGTCTCCGGTGAGGTGGTGGGCGTAGCCGGTTGTCCAGTGGGGTCCGCATAGAGCCAGTCGACGTCGCTGTAGTCGTCGTCGGCGCGGGAGCGGAACGCGCGGTCGCGCAGGGCGAGACCGACCGGGTCGGCGAGGTGCCACATGTCGGCCCATGGACGTGCGAGCCTTTGGCAGGTTGTTGCGCGGGGCAGCCGGAGTTGCTCGTAGGCTGTCAGCGCCTTGACCGGATTATCGACGTGCTCGTCGAGGACGCCGGCCAAGCAGACGGCATCCTCAAGTGCCTGGCATGCGCCCTGGCCGAGGACCTGCAGCATTGGATGGGCGGCGTCGCCGAGCAGGGCGACGCGGCCCTGCGCGAAGTGTTCGAGCGGGTCGCGATCGAATAGCGGCCAGTGTCGGGTGCGTGAGATCGAGGCGGCGCTGATGCGGACCGGGTCGACGGTAGCGGCGTAGGCCTCGTCGAGCTCGTCGGGGGTGGCGCGGTCGGAGTCGGGCACACCGGCCGCGAAGGTCTTGCTGTAGAAGACCGCGACCTGATTGTAGAGCGCGCCGGCGCGCACCGGGTATTGCATCAGGTGCAGGCGCGGTCCGACCCACAGGACGATATCATTGACATCGACCTGGGTAGTGGCGTCCTCGATTGGCATGGTGCCGCGGTAGGCGACGTAACCCGAGCTGACAGGCTCGTCGTCGATGAACAGACGGCGTAACCGCGAATGCAGCCCGTCCGCTCCAAGCACTACATCAGCCCGGTAGGTCGTACCATCCGCGCATTTCAGTAGGACGTCGTCCGCAGTGGGCGCGACCTCTATGACCGTGCGGTTGTTTTCGAGGGTGATCAGCGGTTCGGCGAGGCAGGCGTCCAGGAGTATCTGCAGGAGGTCGCTGCGGTGCATGACCAGATAGGGGAACCCGTAGCGCTGCCGGTAGAGCGAGCCCAGCGTCAAGCCAGTGAGTTTCTCGCCGTTGCGCGCGTCAAACATGACAGCCCGCTCAGGGTGGACGGCGACGGCCTCGACTGCGCCGAGGACGCCGAGGCGGTCCATGACTCGGGTGGCGTTGGCTCCGAGCTGCAGGCCGGCGCCGACCTCGGTGAACGCAGGCGCCTGCTCGACGAGGTGAACCGGCCGGCCGGTACGGGCGATCGCCAGCGCGGTGGCGAGGCCACCGATCCCGCCCCCGACGACGAGGGTGCGCACGTCGTGGTGCCCGTGGTCGGTCACTGCTCCGCCTGCTCGCGGTACAGGCCAAGGGCGTCGAGGACTGGAACGTCGCTAGCGGAGAACGCGTCCAGCTGCTCGTTGGCCTCGAGGTGCCACGGGACCCAGGACGGGATGGCGACGATGTCGCCCGCGGCGACGTCGAAGCGCTCGCTGCCGATGCTCGCGATCCCGCTGCCGCGGAACACGGTCAGTACGCGCGAGCCAGTCTGGCGTACCCGCGGGGACGACTGGCCGGCACGGACGCGGTGGGCCTCGCACCGCATGGTCGGCATGACATCGCCTCCGCGGGTGGGGTCGACATAGGTCATCGTGGCTGCGGGCGCGCCGGTCACGTCGAGACGTCGGTCCAGTGCCCGGTCGGTATCCGCCCATCGGTAGGCCAGCAGCGGCGAGTGCGCGGGCGCGCGGCGCGCTCCGGGCGGCGGGAGGAGCCCGGTGGACCCGTAAGTCCGCTCGGAATATGAGACGGGGTCGGTGCGGCGGTCGACCTGCTTCGATGGCCCCTCCTCGAAGAAGACGGCTTCGAGCGCGGCGACGACGGGGAGGTCGAGCACATCCATCCACAGCATCGGCTTGTCGCTGTCGTTGTGGTGCTCGTGGAAGGTCCAGCTCGGCGTCAGGATGAGGTCCCCGGCCGACATCGACAGCGGGTCCCCGTCGACGAGCGTCCAAACTCCGGCGCCCTCGAGGACGAAACGCAGTGCTGCGGGAGTGTGGCGGTGGGCGGGGGCGACCTCGCGGGGGCCGAGGTACTGGACGGCGGCCCATAAAGTGGCGACCGCGTACGGCGCGTCGTCAAGGCCGGGGTTCGCACACGCCAGCACCCGCCGGTCGCCGCCGCGGTCAATCCCCACGAGCCGACCGGCCCGCTCACCGAGGGCACGTAGCTGCTTTGCCGACCAGCGATGGGGTACCGACTGCACGGTCGGTGTCGGGGTCAGCAGGTCCTTGAGCTCCCACAGCGGCTGGAGATGCTCCCGGCTGAGATCGGAGTAGAGCTCGGCAAGTTCGGGGTCGGGTGAGGAGAAGCGACGGGTGCTCATGCCGCCTCGGAGCTACCGGCGCTCGCTGCCGTCGACCCCGCTCGGAGGCGGCCACCGGGGACGTCGGAGCGGGCGTTGCGGCGAGCGGACCGCACCAGCTGGTTCGAGACGATCGACAACATGTATTCCTCCGTAGACGCATCCGGCCCTTGACGGGCAGGGTGGCCGTGTTGATCGTGCTGTGATGCGCGAGTCTGCAGGGATTCACCCGGCGCGGCAAGGTTAGGTACTCCGTATACGTTTCAACCGGCCACGCTATGGGGTGCGGTTCAGTGCGTCAAGGCAGTCGCCGAGGGTTACCCTGACTCACCGGCTAATCTTCTCGGCGACCGGAGCGCAGGACTAGCATCGCGGGCACCGCCGACGGGGCCCCCGGAAATGTGCCTGGATGGACGGCTGCGGCGGGAGGGGCGGTGCACCCCCAATCCCGCTCACACCTGACTAGGAGGCAGGAGGCTTGGGTGGGCGAGGTGAGGGTACGAGGGGGTCACTCCGTGGAAGGAACCCCGGTCCTCGCGCTGCGGAAGGCTGCGGGCCACCTCGTGCGGCGTGCCCAGCAGCGCCACACGACGTTGTGGTCGCACGAGTTCGACGGCGTCCTCACCGGGCCGCAGTACGCTGTGATCGCGGCGATCGGTGCGGAGAGCGGATTGGATCAGCGGACCGTCGGTGAGCGGGCCTCGTTGGACAAGTCCAGCGTCGCCGATGTCGTCGCCCGCCTCGAGGGTGGGGGCTGGCTCCGTCTCTCCAAGGATCCCAGCGACGGTCGCCGCAAAACGTTGCGCCTCACCGCGCTGGCTCGGACCGCGCTCGCGGACGTCACTCGTCGAGTCGTCATCGTCCAGGAGCGACTCCTGGCTCCGCTCCCGGCGGCGACGAGTAAGGAGTTTCTGGATCGACTTCGCCTGGTCGCTTACGCGGGTCACCCCCCGGTGTCGGGCGAGGCGGTCGAGCAAGTCCTGGCGCTGGGAACGACACCCGGCCACCTCATCCGACGTGCCCAGCAGGTTCACACCGTCGCTTGGGTCGAAGAGGTCGGGCGGACGGTCACCTCGTCGCAGTACGCGGTTCTCAGCGCTCTGTGGGCACACCCCCTGGGGATCGAGCAGAGCGCCGGCGCCGACCTGGCGTCGCTGGACCCGTCGACCATGGCCGACATCGTGGCCCGGTTGGTGCGCCGAGGCTGGGTCACGCGCACCCGAGATCCTGCCGATGCCCGCCGCCGCCTTCTGCGCCTGGCTGACGGCGTCGCAGCAGAGCTCGCTCAGCTCCGACCGGCGGTGGATCGCGTGCAGCACAGGCTGCTGACACCGCTTTCCGATGAGGCGGCTCGCGTCGCCTTTCTCGATCAGCTGAGTGTTGTAGCCTACGCCGACGGCGTCCCGCCAGCTGCTGCGTCATAAGTTGAGTGTTCAACTGATAGTCGGCCGTGTGCGGAGCACATTGCTCGCCGATCCACCGCTCGACAGTATTGACCTACGTCAGTCCTGGTCGTACGGTTCCCTCAGTGATGCTGCGTGTACGTACTGATTTGAGGTCGGACGCGTCCGGTTGTTTTGAACCGGTTCCGAGCAGACGCGGTCGGGACCGCGGCGGACGGCAGCCCGACCGCCGTTCGCGTGCAGCCTGAAGGTCCACGCCCCTCCACTCAGGTTCGAGAAAGGACCTCGACGATGCCGCTGAAGAGACTCGGACACGTGAACCGCGACGCCGACCTGACGGCGTCGCGCTGTCTGCGCACCCTGTCCTGGGCGGAGAGGGCGAACACGGCGCTCGAGCGTTACCGCGATAGGCAGCCGGCAGCCCACGAGCTTGCCCGGGTCGCCCACTACCGCGCGACGCCTCTCGAGTTCCTCGAGAACCCTCATCTGCGGGTCCAGGCGCTCGAGAACGAGCTGGCCCACAGCTTCGACCTGATGTGGAGTGCGCTCGAGGAGACCCTGGATGTCGAGACCGCCTGCCGGGTCTCGTACTCCGCGGGGTTGCTCCACGGGAAACGCCGGCTCGGCACTTTTCTCGCCGGGCTGGAGTCGTCCGGGGGCGCGGAGTCCATGGCCATGTGGCAGGACACGGCTCATGCGTCAGCGGGCCCTCGGCACACAACGGCCCTGTTCGCCCGGTACGACCACGAGCTCGTCGAGGTGGCCCGCACGGACGACTCATTCGGTACCACGGGGAAGGCGCAGTCTCCGGTACGGGCAGCCTTCTTCGACGGCTTCATCGACGGCTATAAGGCAGTGGACCCGGCCCTCCGTGAAGTCGAGGAGATGACTCGCACGTCGGCGGACGGGACCGTGGAGACAGTTCACCGCTTCTGGTACTACCCGGAGGGGTCGAGAGATTGATCTGCGATCGACTTCGCTCGTCTGCTCTTGGCGCGTCTCCGTGACGTGAATCGGCCAGGCGAACTGTGGAAGGCACCGTGAACAAGGGTCCGAAACGGAGTGAGAATGGTATGAACGACGCTGTTTATCCGCACAGTTGGACCAGAGAGGGGTTCCTCGGTGACGCCGCGGTCACGCTGCGGCCGCATCCCATCACCGAGTACACCGAGGTGGTCGGGACGCACGCACCCCACCGAATCGACATCACCGCGATCAAGACGGTCGATGCATCGGACCCTGCGGAGCTCCCAACGGTGTTCGCGCACTCGCGCAACGACCTCACTTTCTCGGTCTCGGCGCGATCCGAGCCGACCCCGTTCGTATGGCGCAACGCCGAGTACGACGAGGTGCATTTCGTGCAGGACGGAGAATTCGAGTACGTCACCGACTGGGGGACGCTCGAGGTTCGACCGGGTGATTTCGTCTTCCTGCCGCGGGCGGCGTCCTACCGCGTGGTACCGACGACCCCCTCGACGCTGCGGGTGATCATAGAGACTCCCGAGCCGATCGCCCTGAACCCGGAGGCTCTGCGGGGGATGGTTAACACCGCGAGGGACGTGCATCGGCCTGACGCGACTCGCACCTCTCAGGCGAGCGGTGAGACGACGCTGTTGATCCGAGCAACCGACGGCATCACGCGGTTCACAATGGAGCAGGACCCGTTGGCGATGACGTCGATGGTCGCGGGCCAAGCGCCGGTCTGGAAGATCAATCTGGCCGACATCCAGGCTGTGGCCTATCTGCCCCACGGAGGGCCCCCGACTCACTTCGCTGAGACGCCGACCAAGGATCTCCTTCTCTATCCGGCGAGTTCACGGCCGGGTGGGCGCCCACCCCAGCACCACAACGCCGATTACGACGAGCTCCTGTTCTATTTCCGCGGGCCGGCCCCCTATGGGGGTCTCACCGAGCCCGGCAGCACGGTCTGGATCCCGAAGGCCGTCGCTCACCGGGGTCCAGAGGAAAACGTCGAGGGCGGGTTCATGGCCTGGCTCGTGGAGAGCGGCGGGACGCTGCGGCTGACACCCGAGGGGCTCGGAGCGGCCGTGCTGATGGAGACCAGCCTCTTCCACCCGCTCCACGACGGCGATACCGCCTAGCTTCCGGGCCCGACGACGTACGTGCGTCTCCCGGCAAGAAATGACCGAGTACACATCCACAGTGAGGTGGCCATGACAGCATCAGCCGAACACCCGAACGCGGCCCTCCTGCGCCGCGCCTATCAGGACTACGATTTCATGCTCGAGCAGTGCGCCGACGACATCGTCGTCCACCCCCAGGGGACAACGGGCATGGGTAAGGGAGACTGCGTCGGGAAGGTGAACTTCACGAAGCGCGTCGAGGACATGAAGCGCCTATCGGGGAACTCCCTCTCGGAGCCGGTCGAGATCGTCATCGCCAACGACCACTTCGGGGCGTCGTTCGCTCGATTCCAGGTCCAGCGGGGCGATGACGAGCTCGACGTGCCGATCTGCGGTGTATGGCGCTTCGGTCCGGGGCCCGGGGTCCTCGTCGAACACTGGGAACTGTGCGCGGACTGGCCGGCGGTCGAGCGCTTCTTCGGTCTCGCCCAGGCAGAACTGGGCACCTGACGCCGCACGGTCTCGCGGTCTCGCGCCGGACTGCGGCCGGTGCGCCTAATCCAACGGGCGGACCGTCGGGTGGCTTGTCCGCTCGACGGTCCGTCGGTCGTACCAGAAAAGAGGCAGATTCGTGTCCATCACCTCAGAATCTCGAGTCGTCGTCGTCGGCGGCACCAGTGGCATCGGACTGGCCGTCGCTCGCGCGGTGACGAAGCGGGGTGCCCAGGTCTACATAGGGTCGCGCTCGTCGGAGTCGGTCGAGAAGGCGCTCGCCGGGCTGACCGGTGGGGCGGGCCGGCAGGTCGATGTCACCGACCCGGAGTCCTTGCAGTCGTTCTTCGCCGAGGCGGGCGAGATCGACCACCTTGTCTACACCGCCGGCGACGACGTCATTCGTGCGCCCATCGCCGAGTACACGCCGTTGAAGGCGCAGACGTTCTTCGACGTTCGGCTGTTTCGGGCGCTCGACACCGTCCGCGCCGCACTCCCAGCCCTGAAGTCGACCGGTTCCGTCACGCTCACCAGCGGAGCCGCCGCCTACCTCGGGGGGCCCGGACGGGTGCTGAATGCCGCAGTGGGCGGGGCCATCATCTCGGCCGGTCAGTCGCTGGCGTCCGAGCTGGGCCCGATCCGGGTCAATGTCGTGGTTCCGGGCATTGTGCGCACGCCGCTCTGGGACCGCATGCCGCAGGAGACACAGGACGAGATGTTCGCGAACGCAGGTTCGCAGACGCTGGTCGGCCGGGTCGCGGAGGCGGAGGAGGTCGCTGAGACATATGTGCACCTGATGGCCGCCGACTACGTCACGGGCACCGTCTCGTTGGTCGAGGGCGGACTCCTCCGCGCATGACGGGCCTTGGCCCGGCGACCGGTCCCCGCCAGGCGCAACCCCATCTGAACCACCGCACCACAGGAGCCGATTCGCCATGAGCACGTCGTCGCTTCCCCCCCGCCCGGTGGACCCCGCCGGGCGGGAGTCGCTTTGGGTGAAGGCGCTGGACCCGGTCGAGGGCGGGCATCCCGGCCTCAGAAGCGGTGTCGTACTCGACGAGGACGGCGTCCGCATCGAGTACGACGTCCCCGTGACGATGCGGGACGGCGTGACGGTCTTCGTCGACGTCTTCCGGCCGCAGGCCGCCGCATCGGCGGTGCCCGCGATCCTGACGCTGAGCCCTTACGGGAAGCACGCGCCGAAGGGACTGCACCTGTTCCCGGGGGCCGACGTGCCCGACGGCGCGGTGTCCCGCCACACCGTGTGGGAGGGACCGGACCCCCTGTGGTGGGCGAGACAGGGCTACGCGGTGGTCAACGCCGACTCGCGCGGATCATGGATGTCCGAGGGCGACCTGGTCGTCTTCGGCGAGCAGGAGGGCGAGGACGGGCACGACCTCGTGGAATGGGCGGCACAGCAGCCGTGGTGCAATGGCAGGGTCGGCATGTCCGGCGTCTCCTATCTCGCGATCGTGCAGTGGCGCGTCGCAGCGACACGGCCGCCACACCTGGCGGCGATCAACCCGTGGGAGGGACTCAGCGACGTCTACCGCGAGTACTTCGCGCACGGCGGCATACCCGAGACCAAGTTCGTCAACTTCATGCGGTGGTCTGTCCGGTGCGGGACCGGGCGCGTCGAGGACCTGGTGGCGATGCACGACGCCCACCCGATGCTCGACGAGTACAATCGGAGCAAGTCGGTCGACGACCTCTCGGTGATCGATGTGCCCGCGTACTGCGTAGCGGGGTGGGGCGATCACGGGCTGCACACGCGCGGGACCATCGAGGCGTGGCGTGAGCTCGGCTCCGAGCACAAGTGGCTCGAGGTGCACGGGCGCAAGAAGTGGCAGTACTACTACCGACCCGAGAGTCTGCGACGCCAGCAGGCCTTCTTCGACCACTTCCTCAAGGGCACCGATGACCAGGTCACATCCTGGCCGCGGGTGCGCATCGAGATCCGCGAGCGCACCGGCCGGGGTGTCGAGCGTGCCGAGCACGAATGGCCTCTCGCGCGCACCTCCTACCGGCGATACGCCCTGGACGCCGCGGACGGGCGCCTAGTTTCTGAACCACCGGCCACCGTAGCCTCGGTCGACTATGACCCGAGCGCCGAGAACGGGCGCGCCGTCTTCGACCTCCGGTTCGGGTCCCGCACGGAGATCACCGGCTACGCGAAGCTGCGGCTGTGGGTCGAGTCCGATGAGGCCGACGACATGGACCTTTTCGTGGCGTTGCAGAAGCTCGACCGACACGGCGCGGAGGTACATTTCCCGTACTGGTCGATGATGGACGACGGCCAGGTGGCGCTGGGTGGCTGCGTGCGAGCCATCGCGAGCTCGACGAGCAGCACTCGACGCCGTGGCAGCCAAGACTGCGCCACGAACGGCGCATCCCGCTGCGTCCCGGCGAGCGTGTGCCACTCGAGATCGAACTGTGGCCGTCGTCGACGCTGTTCGAGGCCGGCGAGTCGGTGCGGCTCGTCGTCCAGGGGCAGGACCTGCACCAGTACGACGTCGCGGCGACGCAGGCTCACAAACAGTCCGTCAATCGCGGCCGACATCGCATTCACACCGGCGGGACCGCCGACAGTCACCTGCTCCTACCGGTCATCCAGAACTGAGATGATCCCACGCGGCCTCGGCCGGGCCGGGACCGCCGGACGTGCGATCCGATCACCTTGTCAGTCAGCACGTCATCCTCACGGGAGGTAGATAATTCCGATGCGTGTCCTCGTCACCGGAGCGTCCGGCTGGGTCGGCTCAGCTGTCGTCCCGGAGCTCCTGTCCGCGGGTCATCACGTCACCGGCCTCGCCCGCTCCGACACTTCAGCGGCCGCGATCGAGGCCGCTGGAGCCGCGACTGTGCGCGGCGGTATCGATGATCTCGATGTGCTCCGCGACGCCGCCGCCAAGTCCGACGCCGTGATCCACCTCGCCTTCCCCGTCGACCTGGC
The DNA here is from genome assembly GCF_047200735.1 of Pseudonocardia oceanicola. Lineage (NCBI taxonomy): Bacteria > Bacillati > Actinomycetota > Actinomycetes > Pseudonocardiales > Pseudonocardiaceae > Pseudonocardia > Pseudonocardia oceanicola. The sequence goes on along the minus strand of NZ_JBJZON010000009.1, from coordinate 180,415 downwards.
GCTCGCCGGGCGAATCGCGGATGCCGTCACCACCGATGTGACCACGATCAAGACCCTCGGCGAGGGACTGGGCGACGACGGCGTGATCGCCATCGCCTCTGCGACGGTGGGGTTGGCGACGCACGGGATCCCGGCCACGGAGCGCGACGAACCGCCGCCGGGTGCGTTGATCGCCCTGCGAGTGCCATGTGACCGCGCCGCGCTCACGCTCGCCGAGCGAGGCGTTCGTCCGCTCGTCGTCCGTCTGCCACCGACCACGCACGGCAAGGGCGACAACGGCTTCGTCCCGCACCTCGTTGCGACCGCTCGACGCACCGGGTTCTCTGGCTACCCCGGCGATGGGGCGGCGCGCTGGTCCGCGGTCCATGTCCACGACGCGGCCCGGCTCTTCCGGCTCGCCGTCGAATCGGCACCGACGGGCTATCTGCACGCCGTGGCCGAGGAAGGCATCGCTCTGCGCGAGATCGCCAAGGCCATCGGCCACCATCTGGACCTTCCGGTCCGATCCGTCCCGATGAGTCTCGTTGATGACCACTTCGGGTTCCTCGCCCCGTTCCTCAAAGCCGACAGCCCCGTCTCCAGCACCATCACTCGGGAAGCGACAGGTTGGTTCCCGGCCCAGCCGAGCCTGCTCGCCGACCTCAACGAAGGTCACTACTTCACCTAGACGAGTAAGTCCGAACCCGGTCAGTGGTCGTAAGCGATCAAGGACCGGGTGACAGGCTGCCCGGTGGCGCGGTTGTGCCAGACCGCAGCGGTCAGCCGCGACGCCCTGATCCGCCTGGTCGGCGCCGTGCTCGCCGAGCAGGGCGACGAATGGACCGAAGGCCGCCGCTACATGAGCCTCGAACTGCTGGCCAAATCCCGCATCCGCATCGTCCCCGCCGAACCCGACCCCGCGACCCCGGAGCCGACCGTGACAACCGAAGCCCTGAGGCCCAAAGTCCACACAAGATCACGCGGAGCGATCTTGTACACCACCTCCGCTGACGTGGCCCCGGCGCACATCCGAAGCCACGACACCGCCCAGATCATCGCTGGGTTGTGGACGTCCGCCACCCCAGTGGCTGCCTCACCGGACCCGCAGCTCACCGGTCACCTCCGCGGGGCTGTGAGTGCCCTCCCCGACAGCGAAATAGCCATCTCCTCGTCCTTGTCGTTCTTCATACCGTCATCTTGTCCCGGGAGGACGCGGGAGGAAGACCGGCCGAGCGGGCCATGTTGGGCGCACGGCCAGCTAGGACTTCGCGACACCGAGGCCGAAGACGGTCAGTGTTGTCTCACCAGCTCGCAGCCGTTCGACGGCGGCCTGCTCGCGCGCCGCGCGTCGGCGCGCCGCGTCGAGGACGCGACGGGTGTCGGCCGCGGGTACGACGGCGAGGCCGTCCTGGTCGCCGATGACGAGGTCGCCCGGCCGCACCGGCACGTCACCCAACACCACCGGCACGTTGACCTTCCCCGGATGGAACTTGCCGGTCCGCCGGATGTCGATGCCGCGACTGAAGACGGGGAACTGCAGTGCCTCAAGCGCGGCGACGTCGCGGACGCCGCCGTCGATGACCAGGCCCTGGATCCCCCGCGCCTGTGCGGAGATCGACAGGATCTCGCCCCAGTAGCCCGCGAGGTGGCCTCCGACGTCCGCGACGAGGACGGCGTGCGGACCCGCGGCGGCGACGACGTCGTGGAGAGCCAGGTTGTCTCCTGGATGGCCGAGAACGGTGACCGCTGGACCGCACACCCGGGCCCCGGCCCAGACCGGCCGGATCGCGGGATCCACGGCCGCCTCGAGACCGGACGCCTCGTAGACAGTGGCTGCGTCGAGGGCCCGGAACGCCTCGTAGGGGTTGTTTTCGGTCATGAGCTCGGTCGCTGCAGGGTGTGGTATTGGAACTTCTCGCGCGCGGCACGCAGCGAATGGTGTTCCAGCAGCGCGAAGCGGAGCAGACTCGCCTCCCGCTCGGCGATCTCGCGCGCGATTGCCACGACGTCGTCGACCGCTTCTGCGGCGATGACCACCAGCCCGTCGGCGTCGCCGACCACCCAGTCTCCGTGGCGGACCCGGACCCCGCCGACGTTGACGGTCCCACCGGTCTCGGCCAGCTCGATGCGGTCCTTCCCGGTGCGCATGAACCGACCTCGGCTGAAGATGGGGTAGCCGATGTCCAGCGCCGTCGCGCTGTCGCGGCAGACCCCGTCGATCACCGTGCCGGGGAGCTCCTTGGCCGCGGCGATCGAGGTCATGATGTCGCCCCAGACCGTGCAGTCGACCCGGCCGCCGTTGTCGATCACCGGGACCTGGCCCAGCGCCACGTCGTCGAGCCAGTCGCCGGAGTGCGACGTGCCGTGCCCCACGGGCACGTACCGGACGGTGAATGCGCGGCCGACGATCCGGGAGGACGGGTCGAGCGGAGCGATGCCGAGCGCCGATCCGAGCACCCCGATCTTGTCGAGAGCGTCGGAGAGGGTCGCGGTTCCGTGGACGGCCAGGGCGGAGCGGGTGTCATCAGTCATCGTGGCGCTCATTTCACGATCGCGGCGAACTGGGAGTCGTGCATGACGTCGACCACTGATGCGCCGCCCTGCACCGCTTCGATCATCTGGCGCTCCCGCTCGACGATCAGCGCACCCAACCTGAGCACCTCGACGATGAGGTCCGGCGGGACGAAGGTGACACCGCAGGCGTCGGCGAGGATGTAGTCCCCGGCGGCGACCCGCACCCCGGCGAAGTCGACGGGCTCGTTGTATGACTGCTGGACGATGCGTCCCCGGGCACTGATCGGGACGACGGCGCGGCCGTAGACCGGGAAGCCGAGCGCCGTGCTCGCGCCGATGTCCCGGCAGGCCCCATCGATCACTACCCCGGAGATGCCGCGTCGGCGGGCGGCGTGTGTCACGATGTCGCCCCAGCACGAGACGTCGAGGCGGCCGTGGTTGGCCATCACCATGATGTCGCCCGGCTCCGCCGTCGCGATCGCCTCGGTGGCGAGATGGCTCGTCCCGGTCTCGGACTCCGCGCGCGGCACGACGCTGACCGTCCGGGCGCGGCCCACGATCTTGTCGCAGTCCCAGAGCGGCCGGACTCCGTGGACGGCGCCGGGTCGGTCGAGGAAGTCGAGCGCGTCCGAGATCGCGCAGGTGTCGTACGAAGCGAGTTGGCCGAGGATGTCGGTGTCCGTGAGCGTGGTCAATGCGGCCCCTGAAGTCGACGGTGCATGACGCGAAGTGCGTCGGATCGTTAGCTACTCCACATCGTCGGACGCGTCGTGGGCGCCGTCCAATACCTGCGAGGCGACCACTCGATACTCCCCGCGTTAGGTATCGATGCTCTCCTCGGAGCCTGGCAGGGGCGGGGCGTCCTCCGGGCCGTAGACGACGTCGAGGGTGCGGAGGAAGCTTCGGACGAGCGCTGACGGTGAGTCGCGGAGCCACACGGCGGCGATCTCGGTGAGCAGGACCGACTCGGCGAGCGGCACCCAGACCGCACCTTGCGTTCGGAGCATACGGGCCGAGGTCGGCGCGAGGGTGACCCCGAGACCGCAGGCGACGAAGCCGATCTGGGACTGGATGGTCGAGCCCTCGAAAGCGATCCTGCTGGGGATCCCCGCGTTCAGCAACGCCATCACCACCTGGTCGTGGTAGTAGGGCGACACGCTGCGGCTGGGCATGACGAACGGCTCGCCCGCGAGCTCGGCGATGTCGACCCGGGCGCGCGTCGCTAGCGGATGCGTCGCGGGTACGACGGCGGCGAGCAGCTCCTTCTTGAGGGGGCGCAGCGCCAGGTCGTCGTCGGCGGCCCCGGCCCGCACGAGGGCGATGTCGACCACGCGGTCGCGCAGCCGCACGAGCGCCTCGGCGGTGTCGACCTCGGCGAGGTCGATCGTCACGTCGGGGTTGGTGGTCCGGAACCGGGTGACCGTCAGTGGCAGGATCTGCCAGAACGCGTGCGCGATGCCGGCGATGTGCAGTGTCCCGGCCTGCCCCGCCGACGCCCGGTGCACGACCTGCTTGGCGGAGTCGGCCAGATCGAGGATGCGGCGCGCCTCCACGAGGAACGCCTCGCCCTCCTTCGTGAGCCGAACAGTGCGCCCCTGCCGCAGGAACAGAGCGGCACCGAGGTAACGCTCCAGGGACCTGATCTGCACGCTCAGGGGTGGCTGCGCGATGTGCAGGCGAGCAGCCGCCCGACTGAAGTTGAGCTCCTCGGCAACCGCGAGGAAGTATCGGAGATGGCGCAGCTCCACGGTCAGCCCTCTCCCGCCTGCGGTGGTTGTCCGGCTCGCCTGTTCATCCGACCCCCTGCGTGACGTGGGAGGCGAGGATGACGTGCGAGCGGGTGTCCACGACGCCTGGCGTCTGGCGCAGCGTGTCGATGACCTGCGTGAGGTGGCCGATGTCGCGCAGGCGGACCCACACCAGCGCGTCGTAGTTGCCCGACACGGTGAAGACCGCGACGACCTCCTCCATCGCGGAGGCGGTGTCGTCCATGCTCTGGGGACGGGTACGACCACTGAACCGCAGCTCGATCAACGCTTCGACGGGCAGGCCGAGGCGCGCATGGTCGACGCGGACGGTGTATCCCGTGATCACCCCGACCGCCTCCAGCCGCTTGAGCCGCCGAGTGACGGCGGTCTGGGAAAGGCCGACAGCGCCGGCCAGCGCGCTCGCGCTGGTCCGGCCGTCACGGATCAGCAGGCCGATCAGCCGCCGGTCGATGTCGTCAGTCACCACCCGATCCTACGCAGTTTTCCCTCCTCAAAACCTTGATCGACGCAGCTATTCAGACCAGATTGACGTTCTCGCTCTGGAGGAAGATGACGCTGTCGGCGTTGGACTTGTCCACGACCGGACAGCTGACGACGACCTTCTCCGGAATACCCTCCGGGACCATTCCCCGGGCGTGCAGCGCCCCGAGGATCACTGGCCAGCCGTACACCTGCGACGCGGCGTGCCGCACGGTGCCGAAGATCTGTCCGGAGAGCACCGCCTGACAGCCACGCATCGAGCCGTCGACGCCTGCCAGAAGGGTCTTGCCTGCGCGACCGGCCGCCGTCAGCGCGTTGAGGGCGCCGAAGGTCATGTCCTCGTTGTGCAGGAACGCGCCGTCGATGACCGGGTATTTGATCATGTATGACTCCCACAGCGACTGGGCCTTGTCGGTCACGAAGTTGCCGTAGTCCGACGCGACGACCTCGACACCGGGAAAGGCCTTCACCGCGTCCGAGAACCCGCGGTGCCGGTCGACGACGTTGCTGCTGCCCGCGATGCCCTGCGTCTCGATGAGCTTGCCCTTGCCCGCGAGGCCGTTGCAGAGCTTCGTCGTCATGTCGAAGGCGAGCTGGTAGTGGTCGGCCTGGACGGTACTCAGCAGGCCGGGCACGGGGTCGTCGGGAAGGGCGACGTCGTTCAGGTAGCTGATCACCGCCGTGCCGGCGTCGACGAGTTTGCGCGCAGGCGCCGCGAGGTTGCCCTGGATGATGCCGTTGATGATCGCGACGTCCCATTTCTGCGCCAGGGCGGCCTCGAGCTGGCTGAGCTGTTTGGCCGGGTCGCCGCCCGGGTCGAGCTGGGTGAGCTCGACGCCGAACTGGCGCGCCCAGTACTTCTGTGCTGCGTACCCCTGCGTGGTCCACGGAATGACGTTGCCGTACGAGGTCGAGAGCATCTTGACCGGTTTGCCGCCCCCGCCTTCACCGGCCGTCGGGCCGGGTTGGACCTGGGTACAGGCGGCGAGCAGGGACGCAACGAGGCCCGTGCCTGCCACTGCGGCCCCTGCCCGGACGACTGAGCGCCGGGACAGGGGTGGCGCCGGGGGCCGCTGGGAGGCGGCTGGTGGGGTCATCGGAAAGTCCTTGTCGGGGTCAGTGGATGTGGTGGCCCGCGTTGACGGGGATCGACGCGCCGGTGATGTAGCGGGCCTCGTCCGTGGCCAGGAAGACGACGAGGTTCGACACGTCGTCGGCCTCGATCCACGGGATCGGGAGGACGTTCAGGTCGTGGAACGCGAGCATCGCGTCGTCGAGGGTCGGCCGTTCGAGGTCTGGTCGGAACAGCCGGTAGGTGGCGGGGTTGAGGAACAGGTCGGTGCGGACACCGGTGGGATGAACCGAGTTGACCCGGACGGACTGGCCGCCCAGCTCCAGGGCGAGCGTCTCCATCAGGCCCACGATGCCGTGCTTGGTCGTGGTGTACGCACCGAAGTGCAGGCCGGGCCGCAGGGCGAGCGACGACGAGACGAGGGTGATCGAGCCGCCGCGGCTGCCGGCGAGGAGTGGGGGCAGCGCCGCCTTGACCGTGTTGTAGGTGCCGGTGAGGTTGGTGTCGATGACCGATCGCCAGTCCTCGTGCCGGGTCTCGGCGACCGTCACGCCCGGTCCGTTGATCCCCGCGTTCGCGACGACGATGTCCAGGCCGCCCAGCTCGGCTGCGGCCTCGGCGACAAAGTGCTCGACGGCATCGTGGTCGCGCACGTCCAGCTCCGCCGTGACGATGCGGCGGTCGAGCTTCTCGACGAGTCTCACGGTCTCCGCGAGGTCGGCACCCGAGGCCGGCGGCGCACCTTGGGCCTGCACCGGACCGCAGATGTCGAAGCCGATGATGTCGGCGCCCTCTGCTGCCAGTGCGACCGCGTGCGATCGTCCTTGCCCCCGCGCCACACCGGAGATCAGCGCGACCTTCCCCGACAGGCGGCTGGGCATCAGAGGACTTCGGCCACGGTGAAGGGGACCCAGGACACGTAGCCGTAGAGCACGTCCCGGACGTCGAGCGGATCGGCGGGAGCGAGCCGCGCCGCCGGGTGGTCGCTGGGGAAGAGCCACTCGATGCTGTCGACCTGGGCCGCCAGGAGGTCGGCGACGAAAGGCACTCGGATCCGCGCGACCTCGGAGCCGCCGTCGCCGGCGCGGCTCGTGAAGTAGTTCAGGTGGCCGCCGGCGGTGTCGAGGGTGTCCATGCCGACCGACGCGCGCACCCGGATGCGCACGGTGTCGTCGACATGGAGTTCGGCCACCAGTCGCCCGGGCTCGGGCTCGGTGTAGGTGACGTGGCCGACGTCGGCGACGTTGCCGCACGAGGCCTCGGCGTAGGCGCGCATCCCGTCGTGGCCCAGCCAGTGCTGGGCGAAGTAGCGCCCATGGGCCACGCCGCCCCCGGGCATCGTGCTGTCCCAGCCGTTCACCTCGGCGGCAAGGTAGCCGCAGGACAGCGGCGAGTACTCGCCGAAGCCCGAGGACGTGCCCGGGTGCGGGGCCACCCAGAGGTTCAGCAGCACGCACCCGTCGTCGTGTGGCTCCAGCTGCTCGGGCAGCGCTGCGCGGACGGCCCCGGGGTCGGCCGGTCGATAGGCGATGATCATCATGTGGGCGCCCTTGATGAGCTGGCGCTCGAGGGGGACGACGCCGGTCGTGTCGCTGTCGGCGCGGGCTACGGAGGTCATGGCGAATCTCCTCGTGGGTCGCAGGGAACGGTCGGTCAGGAGTTGGTCCACGCTGCGGCGGGCTGTAGGAGGCGGGCGTCCGTGGACGCCTCGTACGGCAGTGCCCCGCCGGGCCGGTGGACGAGTTCGAGGTAGAGGTCGATCGGCGTCCGCAGGTAGAGGATCGTGAGGCCCGCATGCGGCACGTCCTCGAGCAGCACGGGGTCGCCGCAGGGCGTGCAGCCGCGGGCGACGAGGTAATCGCGGGCGGCGTCGACGTCGCCGACCTGGATGGCGAGATGGGTCGCGCCCCGGTCGTGGTTGCGCGGCCAGGTGGTTCTCTGGTCCGGGTCGGTCCACTCCAGCAGCTCGACGACCTGTGTCGGTCCGAGGCGGACCATGGCGAGGACCGCCGTCGCCCGGGCGGGTACGTCGAAGTGGTCGCTCACCCAGTCGCCGGTCGGATCGCCGAACGGCCCGGCGCGGAACAGCTCGGTGCCCCCCAGCACGTCGACCAGGAACGCGACGGCCGCGTCGAGGTCGGGGACGGTCCAGGCGACGTGGTCGACGTTGGTGGCCGTGGGTACGCCGACGGCCGTGTGGGTGTCGGTCATGTTCGTCCTCCCGGACTCATCGGGGTCAATGGGCATGGGTGTGGGGACGCTGACCGCCGTCGAGGAGCTCGACCGTCACGATCTCCAGCGGCGAGTCGCCGACGTTCTCGAGGTCGTGGATCAGGTTCTCGCCGGGGCCGTAGCGCTGGAACGACACCTGCCCGACTGTCGGCTCGATGTAGCGGCCCGTCCCGTCCTCGAACCGCTGGAAGGCCGAGCTGGCGCGCACGCACACCCAGAAGTAGTCGATCGTGTGGTTGTGGAAGGGCACGCGAGTGCCTGGTTCGATGGTGGAGCCCCATACCCGCACCGACTCGTTCTCGAACCACACGACGTTGCCGACGGCCAGGTTGTCCTTGGCCGCCTTTAGCTCGTCCTGGAACTCGTCGACGTCGTAGGTCGGAACCGCTGTTTCGTCGCTCATTTCGTCCTTCTCTCAGACTGTGGGGATGCTGCCGCCGTTGACCGTGTATTCGGCACCGGTGACGAAGCTGGCAAGGGGACTGGACAGGAACACGTTCACCGCCGCGACCTCGTCGACCGAGGCCAGGCGCGCCAGCGGGAGGCGCCGCATCGTCGTGGCGAAATGCCGGATGGCCTCCTCTGCCGACAACCCGAGCTGCTCGGCGAGGGAGTCGGCGAAACCGCCGGGCCGGTCCCACATGGGCGTCCTGGTGGGACCGGGGCTCACGGTGTTGACCCGGACGTTCTTGGGCCCGAACTCGATCGACAGCGTCTTCATGAACATCACGATCGACGCCTTGGTGACGTTGTACTCCGCGAAGAACGGGTCGGGCATGCGCGCCGCGTCGGAGGCGACGCTGACGACCGAACCACCCCCGGCGTCGACCATCGCGGGGATCAGCGCGCGGCACATCCGGACCACGCTGAGGAAATTCACGTCGATGGAATGCATCCAGTCCGCATCGGCACCGTCGAGGGCGCTCTCGCGGACCGGAGCGATACCGGCGCAGTTGACGAGCACCGCGGGCGGGCCGAACGCCTCGACCGCCGCGGAGAGCACTTCGTCGCCGACGCGGGCCCCGGTGAGGTCCTTCTTCAGGAAGACGAGCCGGCTGCCCGTCAGCGGCTCGATCTCGCCGGGGTTCATGTCGACCCCCACCACGTTGGCGCCCTCGGCGAGGAAGGCCTTCGCCGTGGCGAGGCCGATGCCGGAACCTGCACCGGTCACCACGACGTTCTTTCCGTCGAGTCCAGTCTTCATGTCTGCTGATTCCTCTCTGCGGTCTGATGAAGGGAGAAGGGGCCGCCTGTGGGCGACTCCGGGGGTCGCTCAGACCGGCGTCCCGTAGGACGTTGTCCGCCCGGTGTGCCAGGGGCCGTGGCCCGTGACGCGCGTGACGTCGATGTTGATCGTGCAGAAGTCGTCCTCGCCGAGGTCGAGGCCCCACTTGCCCGTGTACTTCAAGGCGAGGTCGTCCATGAACCGCTTGGCCTTGACCGGGTCGTGGTCGACGGTCGCGTTGCCCTCGACCAGGAGGTGCCGGTGCAGCCCGTTCGCGGCCTTGATGTCGTCCATGATCGAGAGGACGACGTAGGGATTCCGGAGGACGTTCTTCGTCTTGACCCGCCACGGCGGGGTACCGATCGTGATGGTCCCCTCGGGCGTGAGGTCGAACCAGACGAACGAGACGTGGGGCCTGCCGTTGCTCCGGATCGTCACGAAGTGGGCGTTGACCGGAGATTCCAGGATCTTGCGTGCCTCGGGATGGATCGGGATCGACATCGCTACTCCTTTGTCGTGTCGTCGCCAGGTGGGGTGTCTCAGGGGTTCCCGACGGTCTCGAGGCTTGTCCTCGGCGCGTCGTCTCGCGACTCGTCCTTGGGGCCGGGTCCGGCCGTGGCGGCAGCGGTCGCGATCTTGCCGGTGTAGACGTTGAGGATGACGGCCAGGACGAGGATGATGCCGCCGACCAGCGGCTTCATGTAGACGTTCATGTCGCTCTGGTCGAGCCCGTTCTGCAGTATCGAGTAGAGCAGCACGCCCACGAGCGTCTGCCGGATGCCACCGACGCCGCCGAAGAGCGAGTTGCCGCCGAGGACGACGATGGCGAAGACGGGCAGCAGGTTGTTCAGGCCGGTGTCGGCCTGGGCTGACCCGAGGCGGCCGACGTTGACCAACCCGCCAATCGCGAACAGCACCCCTGCTGCGACGAAGACGTAGACGACAATGCGCCCGGCGGGGACGCCGCTGAGGACCGCGGCCTGCCGGTTGGCACCAGCCATGTAGATGTACCGGCCGATTCGGGTGTGGCGGAGCACCAGGTAGCTGATGATCATGATCACCCCCGCGAACACGGCGATGACGGGGACCGGGCCCCACGTGGCCTGGGCTATGCCGCGACCGATCGAGGTGGTGGCCGCGACGGAGTTGCCCTGGGCGAAGTAGTACGCGAGACCTTGGGCGACGAGAAGGATCGACAGTGTCGCGACGAAGCTGGGTACCCCGACGCGCACGACGATGAGACCGTTGATCAGGCCGAACATCAGGCCGACAGCGATGGCGATGATCACCGCGAACACTTCGTTGCCTGCGCCGACGATGACCTGCCCGAGGAAGGGCAGCGGGAACGGTGTCTGGGACACCACGAGCGAGGCAACCAGCCCGCTGACGGAGGCGATGGCCGCGAAGGACAGGTCGATCTCGCCGAGCACGACGACCAGCGTCAAGCCGGTCGCCAGGATCGCCAGCACCGAGGACTGGATGGCGATGTTCCGCACGTTCGCGAGGGTCGGGAAGGTCTCCGGTGCGATCGCGGAGAAGACGACGATGACCGCCACGAGCGCGGCCAGGGGCGCAAGCGTCGGCAGACTGCGCCGAGCCCACTCGTTGAGCATCGATGTCGTGGTCACGCCGAGATCTCCGTTTCCCCGAGGTGGGCTGCGGTCATGAGCGTCGAGCTGCTGGCCGGGCAGTCGTGCAGGTGCGCGCGGATGCGGCCCTGCTGGGCGACGTAGACCCGGTCCGCGACAGCGAGGATGCTCTCCGGCTCGGCGGACACGACGAGGACCGCGGTGCCGTGCTCGGCCGCCGAGGAGCGGATGAGCCTGACGACGTCGTCCTTGGCGCCAACGTCCATGCCGCGCGTCGGTTCGACGAGGATCATCAGTCGTGGCGGTCGCACGAGACAGCGGGCGAACAGCAGCTTCTGCTGGTTTCCCCCCGAGAGGGTGCCGGGGAGGGTGCGTGGGTCGCAGCTCTTGACCGACAGCCTGCCGAGCTGCTCGCTGGTGATTGCGAACTCCTTCGACCGGGCGAGCCGGAGGCCGAGCAGCCGGTGCAGCTGCGCGATCGTCACGTTCGCCGCGGCGTGCTGCGGGAAGGCGAGTGCCTCCCGACGGTCCTGCGGTATGTAGGCCGACTCCAGCGTCCGGACGGAGTGCTCCGGAGACCGGACCGCCACCCCGTCGACCTCGACCGATCCGGAGTGCGCCTGGCGCACTCCGAACGCCGCCTCGGCGAGCTCGACACTCCCGGAGCCGATGTCCCCGAACAAGCCGACGACCTCACCGGGGTGAACCTCGAGGCTCATGTCCGTGATCCGCGAGGGGGCCGCGACGCGGGCGATGCGCAGGCGCGGCCGAGACTCCGGCACCGGTTGCAGCCTGAACTCGGCCCCGGACACCACGCTCGCGATGCGGTTGTCCGCGCCAACCATGAGACGGACGAGGTCGTTCTTGGTCACCTTCGCCGTCCGGCGCTCGCCGGCGACCGAGCCGTTGCGCAGCACGGTCGCGCTGTCCGTGTGGGCCATGACGTCGTCGAGAAAGTGGGTGATGAGGACGAAGGACGTGCCCTTGCGGGACATCCGGCGGATGAACGCGAAGAGGCGATCCGCCTCGGCGACGCCGAGGGCGGACGTGGGCTCGTCGAGCACGACGATCTTGCCGCCGGAGAACAGCGCTCGGGCGATCTCGATCATCTGCTGCTCGGCGACCGACAGCTCTCCGACCTTCCTTCGCGCGTCGATGGACAGCCCGAGCTGGTCAAGGTGGTCCTGCGCGGTTGCCTGCGCCTGTCGCCATCGCACGAGCCTCCGACGGTGGCCGAAGCCTCCGGTCACGAGGTTCTCCGCGACGCTGAGTGGCGGGTACAGCGACATCTCCTGCGAGATGATGCGCACCCCGGCACGGATCGCCGAGGAGGGCCGGAAGTCGAGCAGGTGTCCGTCCACAGTGGCCGATCCGGCGTTTGGTCGGACGGCCCCCGCGATGACCTTGCCGAGAGTGCTCTTGCCTGCGCCGTTCTCACCGAGCAGCGCGCGTACCTCGCCGCGGGCGACCTGGAAGTCGACCCCGTCGAGAGCGGTGATGCCGCCGTACCGGACCGTGATCCCCTCCAGGCGGACGGTCGGGACGGCCTCTGCCGACTGCGCAGCGCTATCACCGTCGGCACCAGTTCGCGGTGTCGTGCACCGGTCGTCACCGCCGTCCGCCCGATCGGGACATCGTTCGAACCCCACAGGCCGTCTCCCGTCTCGGCTGCCGACCACTTCGTCGATGGCCGTGCGAGGAAAGGTAAGGAGTGAGCGGACTCACGGTCCAATACCGCCGCGACCGGTCATCCATACTTTCGAGGTATTTGACGGTGGTGCGTGACCAGTCGCAGGAGCGCCGCGGGCGCGCACACATCCACACCAGATCGCGCTTCGCGCGCTGGATTCCTGCGTCTTCTGCGGCGAATCGGTGCTTGCTCCGGTCCGCGGGGCCACCCTCGATGACACTGGTGAACGTCCAGGCGGGACCGGATGGTCAGCGTGCCGGACCGCCGCTGCCGGACGTTCTCGACGGCACCGACACCGGCCTGGCTGCGCCGGGCGACCCCTGCTGAGCAGCACCTTCAGGAGCATCATGACCACTTCGACCACCATGCCGGGGCGATTCGGTGTGTTCGACAATCCCGAGTTCGCGGACTCTTCGCATGAGCGGGTTCTGTTCTGCCACGACCGCGTCAGCGGCCTGCGGTGCATCATCGCGATCCACTCCCTCGCCCTCGGACCCGCCGTCGGCGGCTGCCGGATGTACCCCTACGCCGACGACGCGTCGGCCTTGCTCGACGTACTGAGGCTTTCCCGTGGGATGACGTTCAAGGCCGCCGGAGCGGGCCTCGACCACGGCGGCGGGAAAGCGGTCATCATCGGGGACCCCCGTACGGCCAAGTCGCCTGGTCTCTTCGAGGCTTTCGGCCGATTCGTCGACGAGCTCGGCGGCCGGTACATCACGGCAGGCGACGCGGGCACCGACTCCGATGACATGGACGTCATCGGACGGACGACCGGCTACGTGGCATTCCGCACCGTCTCGGCAGGCGGCTCCGGAGACAGTGGCCTCAACACCGCTCTCGGCGTTCTGCAGGCGATGCGCGCCGGTGCGCAGGCTCAGTGGGGCACCAGCTCGCTGGTCGGCCGGACCGTCGGGGTCGAAGGACTCGGCAAGGTCGGCTCCCGTCTTGCCGCACTTCTGGTCGACGCCGGCGCGACGGTGATCGCAGGCGACATCGACGAGCGGGCCGTCGAGCGAGCCCGTTCCGCGTTGCCCACTGTCCGGTTCGTTCGCGACGTGTCCTCCGCGGCACTCGACATCTACGCGCCGTGCGCTCTGGGCGGCACGGTCAACGCCGACGCCGTCGACCGCATCACGGCTCGGCTGATCTGCGGTGGCGCGAACAACCAGCTCTCCACTCCGGATGTGGAACAGCGGCTCATCGACCGTGGAGCGCTCTGGGTGCCCGACTTCCTGGCCAGTGCCGGCGGGCTCATCCAGGCGGCCGCCGAGATCGCCGGTCAGGACGCAGCGGAGACCCGGCAACGCGTCGGAGGGATCTTCGACACCGTGGAACGAGTTGTCGCGCATGCGGCCGCACACCGGATGACGACCGGCGCCGCAGCCCGCGAACTCGCGTTGCAGCGGATCCACTCGGCCGCCGCGGCTCGAGCGCTTCAGAACACCTGAGGCGCCATCTTCGGCACGGTTCCGACGTCACGGGTGTAGGCGGCGGCGGCGCTGGCCCCACCCGGGAGTGAGCCGGAAGGCCGCCCGATCGAGAGAGGACCACATCAGTGGATCTGAAGCTGCGAGGCAAGCGCGCCTTGGGGACCGGCGGCAGTCGGGGGCTGGGGTTGGCGATCGCGCGACGACGACGAGCCGCGCTCCGTGGAGACCAAGGTCCTGGGCTACCTCCGGTGCGCGCGGGCGGTTGCGCCCCAGATGGTCGAGCGGGGTTGGGGGCGCGTGATCAACATCAGTGGGCTCAACTTCCGCCGCACCGGCTCCGTCTTCGGCTCGATCCGCAACGTGTCGGTGTCCGCCCTGACGAAGAACCTGGCCGACGAGTTCGGCCCCCAGGGGATCAACGTGACGGTCGTGCATCCCGGACTGACCGAGACCGAGGGGGTGCAAGACATGATCCGCGCCAGCGCGCAGGCGCGCGGAGTGACGGAGGCGGAGTTAGCCGAAGCCTTCGCCGCCGACGTCAGCATCGGCCGTCTCGTGCGCCCGGCCGAGATCGCGCACGTCGTGACATTCCTGGCGTCACCGTGGAGTGTGTCGATCAACGGCGACGGCGTCGCCGCAGGCGGCGGCCGGCTGGGGCCGATCTTCTACTGACGGGGACTGCGGCACCGCCGGTCCGACGACGCCCGGTTCGCGACCGACGACGCTCGGTGCAACCGGGCTATCGGGCGTGGTGCTCCCCGCCGGTCCGCTCGTGGTCCGACCCGGCGAGCCGGCACGCGACGACCGACTGCGACAGACCGGCGAACGTCCGCGGGTCCAGGCCCGTCAGCCGCGCCCACCGCTCCAGTCGGTAGGTCACGCTGTTGGCGTGCACCTGCACGGCGGGGGCGGTCGCGGCGACGGACATGTCGGCGGCTGCGAAGGCCAGCACGGTCTCGGTCAGGTGGGGGTTGCTCCGGGCCACCTCGACCGCGGAGGCCAGGAGCACCTCCAGCCGCGCCCGCTCGGCCAGCACGACGGCCTCGTGCCAGTCCCGGGCAAACGTGCGGATCGGGTGCCGCGCGGACGTGGCGCCGAACGCCAGGCGGGCGTCGCCGAGGCTCGCGCTCGCACCCGCCAGGCCCGCCCGCGCGACCCCGACCCCCCACCGCCCCGAGAGCGACCCCGCGGCGAGGCACTGCGCGACCAGCTCGGGGAACCGCTGCGTCTGGGTGACCATCTCCAGCCCACCGCCCGCCACCGCGCGGCTCACGACGTCCGCGGCGAGATGCGCGGGCAGTGCCGAGACGGTCCGCGCGGTCGCGGGCTCGAGATCGGCGAGATCGGGCAGCCAGACGATGCCCAGAAACGACCCGGCCGGATCGAGCCCGAGCCGGGTCGCGATGACCGAGGCGACAGACCGCTGCTCGGGGTCCTCGACGCAGTCCAGGAACTGGTGGGCCAGGGTGATCCGGTCACCGTCGATGGCCCTGGCGACCCGGCTGTGCGCACGGGCCATCACCGTCGTGGTCTCGCGGATCGCGTCGAACATCAGGGTGCCGATGCGAGGCAGCAGCGGGGCCGTCGCGGGAGTCGAGCGCTCGACGACGATCCGCCAGATCTCGGCGTCAGCCGCCTGGTAGGCCGCGATGAGCGCGTCGATGGGTATGCCTTCGGCGGCCCGCTCGGCGGCGAGGTCGGAGGCCGCCTCCAGCTCGAACGGACTCAGCCCGCGTTGCTCGGCCAGCGCCTGCAGCCGGTTGCCCATCTGTACCGCGACGGCCCTGCGGTGCTCGGCCTCGATGACGACGGAGTACACGGGTTGAGCGCGGCGGATGGACTCGGTGACGGTCCCCGCGATGGCCGAGACCTCCAGCGCCATGCCCCGGCAGATCCGCTCCACCGCCACCCAGTCCTCGTGATTATCACGAACCATGTCCAGCTCCGTTCCGCGAAAGACCTGGTTTTCTCCTATGGAAGCTAGCCTCCCTCCGCGCCAGGATGGGGATAGCCCCGACTCCAGCGTCCCGAGGACCCAATGACGACTCCCACCGCGAGCCCCGCAGGCGCCGCCCCCGGCGGCAACCCGTTGGACGACCGCTTCGACCTGCTCGACGGCGAGGTCCATCTGTCCGGCATCCAGGCGCTGGTCCGGCTGCCGCTGGAACAGCGGCGGCTGGACCAGCGGCGCGATCTCGACATCGGGATCTTCGTCTCGGGCTACGAGGGCTCGCCCCTGGCCGGGCTGGACCTGCAGCTCTCGCGGCAGGTGAAGCGGCTCGTCGCCCACCGAGTGGTCTTCCAGCCCGGTGTGAACGAGGAGCTGGCGGCGAACGCCGTCCAGGGAACGCAGCTGGCATCTGCGTCGGAGGATCGCATCGGTGACGGCGTGGTCGGGATCTGGTACGGCAAGGCGCCGGGTCTGGATCGAGCCACCGACGCGATCCGGCACGGCAACCTGGGCGGCACCCACCACCGTGGCGGCGTCCTGGCCCTGGTCGGTGACGACTCGACCGCGAAGTCCTCGACCGTCCCCAGCAGCTCCGAGCCGGCCATCGCGGAGCTCGGCATGCCCTGCCTGTCCCCGGCTGACCCCCAGGACATCCTCGATCTTGGTCTGCACGGCATCGCGATGTCGCGGACGTGTGGGCTGTGGGTGGCGATGAAGCTGGCGACGAACGTGGTCGACGGGGCAGGCACCGTCCGGCTCAGCTCGACGCGGGTCATGCCGGTCGTCCCGGACACGACCTTCGACGGTGTGCCATTCGTCCACGAGCCGACCGGGAACCTCCTGCAGCCGACGCTGAGCAGGCTCGAGGCGACTCAGGTCCGCCAGCGCATGGAACTCGCGCGACGCTACGCGGCCGCCAACGACCTCAACCAGATCATCGGCGACGACGCCGCCGAGATCGGTGTCGTCTGCGCCGGGGCGACCTACCTCGACGTGCGACAGGCTCTGTCGGACATGGGAATTACTGCGGCGACGCTCGGCCAGAGCGGTGTCCGCGTGCTCAAGCTCGGCATGATCCATCCTCTTGAGCCCGGCGTGGTCGACCGCTTCAGCGAGGGCCTGAGCGAGATCGTCGTGGTCGAGGAGAAGAAGGCGTTCGTCGAGCTCGCGCTGAAGGACCTGCTGTACGGACGGCCGTGGGCCCCCCGTGTCGTCGGGAAGCGGGACGAGCAGGGCCGGGAGCTGTTCCGGGCAGACGGCGACCTGCCGGCAGACTACATCGCGGCCCGGCTCGCGCCGCGAATCCGCGACCACGCCGGGGCAGGTCTGGGCGCCGCCTCGGCCAGCGCCTGGCTCGACCGGCAGCAGTCCGCGCGCCGGGTACCGACGCTACTTCCGATCCTGCCCCGCCGCCCCGCCTTCTGCTCCGGCTGCCCGCACAACAACTCGACCAAGGTGCCCGACGGCTCGCTGCTCGGGGCGGGCATCGGGTGTCACGCCCTGGTCGCTTACATGCCCGAGGACCGCGTCGGCACCTCGATCGGGCACAGCCAGATGGGGGGCGAGGGCGCCACCTGGATCGGCATGAGCCCGTTCGTCACGCGCGAGCACCTCTTCCAGAACCTCGGCGACGGCACCTACCACCACTCGGGTTCGCTCGCCATCCGGGCAGCGATCGCGAGCGGCACGAACATCACCTACAAGGTGCTCTACAACGACGCTGTCGCGATGACCGGCGGCCAGCAAGCCGTCGGGAAGATGGCGGTGCCGGAGATGGTGGCCGAGCTGTTGGCCGAGGGCGTGGCCCGGATCGTGATCACCAGCGACCAACCGAAGCGGAGCAGGCGGGCGTTCGGGCGCAGGCTCCCCGCGAAGGTGACCATCCGGCATCGGGACGAGCTGATCTCCGTGCAGGAGGAGCTCGCCCGAGTCGCCGGTGTGACCGTGCTGGTCCACGAGCAGGAGTGCGCCACGGAGCTGCGGCGCAAGCGCAAGCGGGGCCTGGTCGAGACTCCGGACCGGCGCATCTTCATCAACGAGCGGGTCTGCGAGGGCTGCGGCGACTGCGGCGACCAGTCGGGCTGTCTGTCGGTGCGCCCCACCGACACCGAGTTCGGCCGCAAGACCATGATCCACCAAGCCTCGTGCAACCTGGACTTCTCGTGCCTGAAGGGTGACTGCCCCTCGTTCGTCGAGGTACTCCCGCGCAAGGCGGCGAAGCGACCCGGGAAGGCGTTCCCCCAGCAGGTGGAGGCCGATGACCTGCCCACCCCCGTCCGGCTCGTCACCGCGGACGACTTCACCATGCGCATCACCGGCGTCGGCGGTACCGGCGTGGTGACGGTGGCGCAGGTCCTCGCCGCGGCCGCCTCCCACGCCGGGCTCCAGGTCAAGGGACTCGACCAACTGGGCCTGGCCCAGAAGGGCGGTGCCGTCGTGTCCGACGTCCGCATGTCAACCTCGGAGATCGTCGGGACCAACAAGATCGGGCCCGGCGGCTGCGACCTCTATCTCGGCTGCGACATCCTGGTCGCGGCGACCGACACCAACCTCGCGGTCATGGCGCCCGACCGGACCTACGCCGTCGTCTCGACCTCGGTCACCCCGACCAGCCAGATGATCGTTGACACGACGAGCCTCTTCCCGGCGACAGACGACCTGATCGACCGGATCGAGTGGGCCGGATCCCGCCCGGAGAACGTCTTCGTCGACGCGCACACGGCGACCGGTACCGCCGCACTGGACGAGGACCAGTACGACAACATCTTCCTGCTCGGCGTAGCCGTGCAGTCAGGGGTCCTCCCGCTCTCGCCCGAGGACATCGAGTGGGCACTGGACCTGAACGGTGTCCAGGTCGAGCGCAACCTCGCGGCGTTCCGGCTCGGCCGCCGCCACGTGGTCACCGGCGGGGCGGGCGCCACGGCCGCCACGGCCGCGGCACGGGTCACGAGCGACCGGACGGCACGGATCGCCGCGATCGTGCAGGTTCCGGCGGGATGCGAGCTGGGTGCCCTGGTCCGCCGCCGGGTGGACGAGCTCGTCGACTACCAGAACCCAGCATGGGCAGAGCGGTACGCCCGCGAGGTCGAGACCGTCCGCGCCGCCGAGGCCAGTGCGCTCGGCGACAGCACCGCGATCACCGAGGCCTACGCCCGACACCTCTACAAGGTCATGGCCTACAAGGACGAGTACGAGGTGGCCCGGCTGCACCTCGACCCGGAACAGGAACGGCGCCTCGCGGACGAGTTCGGGGCAGGAGCCCGGTACTCGATCCTGCTCCATCCGCCGATCCTGCGAGCCATGGGTCTGAAGAACAAGATCCGGCTCCGCTCGTGGTGGGCCAAGCCGGTGCTGCGCGCCTTGTACGCGATGCGCCCGCTGCGCGGAACCCGGCTCGACCCTTTCGGCTACGACGAGGTGCGGCGCGAGGAGCGACGGCTGATCGACGACTTCGTCCACTCCATGACCACCGCGATGGCGGCCCTGACCCCGGCCACCCGGGACACGGTGCTCGAGCTCGCCGGCCTGCCCGACGTCGTCCGGGGCTACGAGGACATCAAGCTCGCCTCGCTCGAGCGCTACCGGACCCGCCGCACCCAACTCCTGGAGCAGCTGGCCCGGTAGGCCTACCGGGAGGTGGGCCCGCGTACGGCGGACGATCCGCCGCGGCCACCACCTCCCCCGCCCGCGGGAGCTCACGCACCGCGCAGTTTGGCATGACCCCGAGGCCCACCAGCACCATGGTCGGATCCGACCAGAAGGGACAGTGGCCTCCGCCACATGGGGCTTCGGTACCAGCCTGCCCGCCGCGCACCCGGTTCACTATGCGCTCGACGGCGAAGAGATCGTGTTCCGATCTCCATCCCCCTGCAGATCCTGCGCGGCAGACTCACCCCCACGTGACGACAGCACCGGACGGTGTTTCTGCGCCTCCCATAGGGTAGGTACCCTGCCTGCGACCGGCTGTGGGAGGGGGCCGCCGGCGACACTGGTCTACCTCGCCATGACCGGGGACCACACGGTCCGCCCGGGAACCTACGCTCTCACCGGCGGACAGTTCGACGGACACTGGATCTACCCAAGGCACGACGACAGCTGAAGCTCGAGGCACGTCGACCCGACGTGGTCTAGGCGCGACACCCAACGGCACGTCCGCGACCGGACCGGCCACGACACGCACCTGACCGGCCGCGGACCCCGCCTCGCCAGACGGGCTCCCCACACCGACGAGGCAACACCGTCAACGAGCCGTTCGCTGATCCCGGCTGGCGGATGACGTCACACGTTCGGCTGATCGCCCGAGCCAGCACGATCTTGCTGGTCAGGCCGCCGCGGTAACGGCCGATCGCCTCCCGGGCCGGCCGGATCGGGCGTTTCTTGTCATTCGACCGAGCCCCCCGTGTCCAGCTCGAGTGGTACCAGGACCGCCTGGCCGACGCGCCGCGGACCGGGACGGCTGCGGACCCGACCGGGCCGTGTCCTGGGCGACAAGGCCTTCTCCAGCCGCGCGATCCGCTCCCATCTGCGCGGACGTGGGATCACGGCCACGATCCCGGAACCGGACGACCAGATCGGCAACCGCCTCAAGCGAGGCTCACGCGGCGGGCGGCCACCCGTCTTCGACGCGGAGGCCTACGGCGACACCGTCGTCGGGCGGTTGACCGCTCCCGGGCAAGCGCCTCTCGTAGGGTCTGGACGGCCCCGCGGCGTTCCAGGCGAGGACACCGGTCGGGGACGCCACGTCGCCGTTGTGGAAGACCGCGACGTACGCGGGCTCGCCGGGATCCTCGAGCACGACGTCGACGTCGGCCGCGGACGACGTCGAGCCCCAGACCTGGATCTTGAGGTCGAACTGGTCGTCCAGAAGAACGGGGTCGCGCGGCCGGTGGCGGGTGCTCCGCAGATTGCGCGCGCCACCGCCTGGCCCTGCTCGACGAGGGAGGTACCCGCGAGCCACTCGACGGCGGGCACCGACCCCGCTGACCACATGGTCGGCTTACTGAACGTGTGGTTGGACATCGTGATGCGAGGCGCGGGGGTGTCAAGACGCTGCCTGACGTCCGCTTGCGGCTGTTGACAGGAGCGCGAGGCACACCTAATTTGAACAGGCAGTTGGATTACCAACTAGCTGGTTACGTCCGTTGAGCGTGATGCTCGGACGCCTCTCGGGATCCGACAGCACGGACGTGGTCTCGGACGTACCCATCCCGACGAGGACACGTTGCGGTGTCCGTACGGAGGTCACTGAAATGGCGAGTCTCGAGGGCAAGGTCGCCTTCGTCACGGGCGCGGCCCGTGGACAGGGTCGCTCGCACGCGGTCCACCTCGCGCTGGCCGGCGCGGATGTGATCCTGCTCGACATCTGTCAGCAGGTCCCGACCGTCCCCTACGAGATGTCCACGCCGGGGGATCTCGACGAGACGGTGGCGCTCGTCGAGAAGGCCGACCGCCGTGCCGTGCGGCTGGAGTGCGATGTCCGGGATCCAGCTGCGCTCGCGGCGGGCCTGGACCGGGCGGTGGCCGAACTGGGGCGTCTGGACGTCGCGGTGCTCAACGCGGGCATCTGCGAGGTGACGGAGACCCCGCTGGTCTCGGCGGAGGCGTGGAACGCGGTGATCGGGACGAACCTCTCCGGCGCGTTCTTCTCCGCGCAGGCGGCGGCCAAGCACATCGTGGCGGGGGGCCGGGGCGGGTCGATGACCTTCGTCGGATCGGCCAGCACGCTCACGCCGACGTACAACATGGCGGCCTACATCGCCTCGAAGCACGGCGTCGTCGGTCTGACCAAGTCGTTCGCGAAGGATCTGGCGAAGTACCAGGTCAGGGTCAACGTCGTCCACCCGACGAACTGCGATACCGCGATGATCCAGAACCCGGCGATCTACGGGCTGTTCGCGCCGGAGGTCGACGGTCCCACGCGGGAGGCGGTCGAGCCGGCGTTCAAGTCGATGGCGGCGCTGGATACACCCTGGGTCTCGCCCGAGGACGTCTCGCGCGCCGTCGTCTACCTGGCGGGCGAGGGGGGCCGGTACGTGACCGGCGCCCAGCTCGAGATCACGGCCGGCTACCCGCTGCTGTAGCGGCTTCGCACGTCCCTCACCCGCACTTCGCATCGGACGGAGATGTCCCATGTCTGGACCAGTATCGGCCGAGCTCTTGGCGAGCACCCGGCCCGTCGCGTTCTTCGGCTACGCCGATCCCAAGCCTGGCCTCGAGCGGGACCTGCGCGAGCGAATGCTCGCGCTGGGCGACCCGAGCCGTGCCGAGCCCGGAGTCCTCGCCTATGAGGTCCATGAGGCCCCGTCGCGACCCGGGAGCGTGGCGTTCTACGAGGTCTACCGCGACGGCAACGCCGTCCGGGCGCACCTCGAGCAGCCTCACATGCGTGAGTTCTTCGCGGACAGTGCGGCCCTGCTCGCCGGTGACCTGGACATTCACGTGCTCCATCCGATCCTCTCCGAGGAGAGGGCCGAGGAGAGGGCCGAGGAGAGGGACGAGGTGATGCGCGATGGGTAGGTTGGACGGAACGGTCGCCCTCATCACCGGTGGGGCGAAGGGGCAGGGGCGTTCGCACGCCGTCGCCGTGGCGCGCGAGGGTGCGGACGTCGCGCTCCTGGACAACTGCGTCGCCGACGTCGAGGGCCAGTTCTACCCGGGCGGGTCCCGGGAGGACCTGGCGCAGACCCACCGGATGGTCTCTGATCTCGGTCGTCGGTGCGTGAGCATCGTCGCCGACGTCCGCGACGCCGACGCGATGGTGAAGGCCGCGCAGCAGACGGTCGACGAGCTCGGCCGGATCGACCACCTGCTGTGCAACGCCGGGATCATTCTCGGCTTCGGCAAAGTGGCCGACCTCGATCCCGAACACTGGCGAGCGGTGATCGACACGAACCTGACAGGGGCGTTTCATGCCTGTCGTGCGGTCCTGCCCCACATGGTCGCGCAACGCAAGGGGGCGATCGTCATCACGGCCTCGACCGCGGGCCGGTTCGCCTACCAGCACATCGCGGACTACGGCGCGTCGAAGTGGGGTGTGATCGGGCTGATGAAGACCGTGGCGGCCGAGTACGGCGCCTACGGGATCCGGGCGAACTGCGTCGCGCCGACGAACGTCGACCCGGGTGAACTACCCTGGATGAACAACAACGAGCAGGCGTACAAGCTGTTCTGTCCCGACCTCGAGAACCCCACACGTGGGCAGATGCTCGAGCGGATGGCGGCGATGCACCCGCTCGGCGTCCCCCACGTCGCCGCGCAGGACGTCTCGAATGCCTACCTCTACCTGCTCTCGGACGACGCGCGCATGGTTTCCGGCGAGGTCCTGCACGTGTCCGCGGGCCTCATCGCGAACAACACCGCGTGACCGCCGCATCGCGAACAGGAGTACTTCATGGCCAACCTGACCTTCGACTACATCGCCCGGACGATCGTCGTCACCGGCGCGGCCCGTGGCGTGGGCCGGGCCATCGCCGAACGCTTCCGAGAGGCGGGTGGTGAGGTGTTCTGCGTCGACGCGGACGCCGACGCGGTGACCGAGACCGCCAAGGAGATCGGCGCGACCGGGGTCGCCGCCGACATCTCCGACACCGCTCAGGTCGAGGAGCTCTACGAGCGGGTCGTGACCGAGACCGGACGGGTGGACGTCGTGGTCAACAACGCCGGGATCCTGCGGGACGGGATGCTGTGGAAACTCACCGACGACGAGTGGGAGGCGGTCCTCGCGGTGCACGCCGGTGGGACCTTCCGCATGACTCGGGCGGCGGTGCCCCACTTTCGTCGCCAGGGCGGAGGACGGATCATCAACGTCACCTCCTACAGCGGACTCCGGGGGAACCTCGGACAGGCCAACTACGCCGCCGCCAAGGCGGGGATCATCGGGTTCACCAAGACTGCCGCGAAGGAACTCGCCCGATTCGGGGTCACCGTGAACGCGATCTCGCCGAACGCGGAGACCCGGATGATCGACTCGATTCCGCCGGAGCGGCGCAGGGACATCGAGGAGGCCATTCCCCTTCGCCGCTTCGGGGCCCCGTCGGAGATGGCGGCCGCCGTCGCCTTCCTGGCATCGGACGAGGCCGCCTACATCACTGGCGTCGTCCTCCCGGTCGACGGAGGCATCGCGATCTGATGGGCCCGCTCCGACCCACCACCGTCGACGAGCTCAGAGCCCTGGTCGGCGTCGAGCTCGGCCCGACCCCGTGGCGCACGGTCTCCCAGGGAGCGATCGACGACTTCGCGAGGGTGACCGACGACCACCAGTGGATCCACGTCGACCTCGCACGCGCCGCCGCGAGCCCCTTCGGTTCGACGATCGCGCACGGTCTGTACACGCTCTCGCTCGGCCCGGCCCTGCTGGGCGAGCTGATGTCCTTCGACGGGTTCGCCCACACTCTCAACTACGGCTACGAGAAGGTGCGCTTCCCCGCGCCGTCACCGGTCGGGTCGCGCGTCAGGATGCGGGCGGTGATCCAGTCCGTCGATCGGGTCGGCGCCGACACCGCCCACGTGCTCACAGAGACGATCTTCGAGAGCGACACCGGGCAGAAGCCGGTCTGCGTCGCCGTGCAGGTCAGCCGGTTCGCCGAGGCCATCCTTGACAGGCCCGTCGGGCACCCCTAACCTGCCGCGAGTTACTGTTCGTTCAAATTTCCAACCTCACGGTTGGGCGGGCAGTGCCTCAGCCACCACTTCGACACTGAGGAGCGCGACGATGCGCGAGTACGACTCTCTCTGGCAGCCCTTGCAGGTCGGCCCCGTCACGCTCAAGAACCGGGTCGTGGTGACCCCGCACGCGCTGGCCTACGGCCGCGACAACCTCATGACCCAGCAGAGCGTCGACTACTACGAGGAGCGGGCGAAGGGCGGTGCCGGTCTGATCCTCACCGAGGCCCAGGTCGTGCACCCGTCGAGCCGCGGGATGATGCTCCGCACCCTGCAGAGCTGGCCCACCGACGTCATCCCGGTCTACGAGCGGCTCGCGAAGGCCGTGCACAGGCACGGCGCCAAGGTGTTCGTCGACCTCTCGCACTTCGGTGCCGAGGACAACAACACGATGCACCTGGACAACTGGCGGTCGCTGTGGAGTGCGTCCGGCCTGCCGTCGCCGACCTTCGGTGAGATCCCGCGGCCGATGACGGAGGAGGACATCGCCGAGCTGGTCGCCGGGTTCGGCCGCAGCGCGCGCAACGCCGCCGTCGCGGGCCTGGACGGCGCCGAGGTCCACGCCGCCCACGGCTACCTGCTGTGCAGCTTCCTCTCTCCGCTGACCAACCGTCGTACCGACGCCTACGGCGGGTCGACCGAGAACCGGTGCCGGATCGTCGTCGAATGTGCGCAGGCGGTACGGAAGGCGATGCCCGCGGGGGAGTTCGCGGTGGGCGTCCGCCTGTCGCTGAATGAGTTCGTGGCCGGCGGGATCGAGCCCGACGAGGGCGAGCGCATCCTCCGGACCCTGGACGAGACCGGCCTGTTCGACTACTTCAGCGTCAGCGGCGGAGCCGCTCTGACATTCCACCAGACCGTGTCCCCGATGAGCATCCCCGGGACCCCGCTGGTCGACCTGGCGGTGCGCGCCAAGCGGATCACCGACAAGCCGGTGCTCACCGCCAACGGGATCGCGGACCTGGACACCGCGAACGGGATCATCGAGCGGGGCGACGCCGACCTGGTGGCGATGACCCGCGCCCACATCGCCGACCCCCACCTGATCACCAAGGCGCAGACCGGGCGCGAGGACGAGATCCGGCACTGCGTGGCGGGCAACCAGGGCTGCTTCTCCCGCATGGCCAAGGGCTGGTCGCTGACCTGCACGCAGAACCCGTCAGCGGGCCGCGAGGCCGAGCTGGGGCTGGGCACCCTGGACCATGTCACCGAGCCGAGGACGATCGTCGTCGTCGGGGGTGGACCCGCCGGCATGCGCGCGGCGGAGACCGCCGCCACACGCGGCCACCGCGTCGTCCTGTTCGAGCGGGACGACGTGCTGGGCGGCCAGATCCGCTACGCCGCCCAGCTCCCCACCCGAGGCCGGTGGGCGGCAATGGTCTCTGACATGGAGCGCACGCTCGACAAGTTCAAGGTCGACATTCGGCTGGGCTCGGTCGCGACCGTGGACACGATCGCGGCGGAGGACCCGCATCACGTCGTGGTCGCGACCGGCTCCTCCTGGAGGACGGACGGCTACCTGGCCGCCGTCGGCAACCACGGCGGCATCCCGGGGCTGGAGCACACGACCGTCCTGGACCCGATCACCGCGATCACGGAGCCGCAGCGGGCGGGGGAGCGGGTGCTGATCATCGACGACACCGGCGACTACCTCGCGCTCGGGCTCGCCGAGAAGCTGGCCGCCGAAGGCAAGCAGGTGGAGGTCGTCACCACCCGGATGTCGTTGGGGGACAACACGGTCCTGTATCTCGACACCGCGCACCTCTACCCGCGGCTGCACGCGGCGGGTGTGGAGCTGACCCCTCAGCACGCGGTCTTCCAGGTCACCCCCGAGGGTGCGGTCGTCGGCCGGATCTGGGACGGGCGGACGAAGGTGGTCCCGATCGACTCGATCGTGACCGTGGCGATGCGGGCGCCCGAGGGTGCGCTGGCCACGGCGCTGGCAGGGCGCTTCCCCGTGACCGAGATCGGCGACTGCGTGGCCCCGCGCAGGGTCGACGAGGCGATCTACGAGGGCGAGATGGCGGGACGGACCGTCTGATGAGCCGAGAGGAGTCAACGATGACCAGCTGGCGGGTGGGAGACATCAAGGTCAGCCAGATCGTCGAGATGCCGGTCGAGCCCGGGGAGCTCGACGGGCTGATCGAGGAGGCCACGCCCGAGGCGGTGCGGTCGGTCGAGTGGCTGTACCCGGACTACGCCAACGAGGCCGGACAGACCCTGTGGAGCCTGCACGCCTACGTCGTCGAGACCCCGACACACCGGGTCTTGGTCGACGCGTGCTGCGGCAATCACAAGAACCTCCCACTGATCCCGAACTGGGGCGGCCTGGACACCCCGTTCCTGGAGCGCCTCGCGGCGGCCGGCTACCAGCCGGAGGACATCGACTTCGTTCTCGCCACCCACCTGCACCTCGACCACGTCGGCTGGAACACCGTGCTCGACGGGGACAAGTGGCGCCCGACCTTCCCGAACGCCCGCTACACCTACGTTCGGGACGAGTTCGAGTACCACTCCGGCCTGCGCGAAGGCGTGGCGGCGACCGACGACCTCGCCCACGCCGTCGTCTACCAGGGCGCGAACCCGGACATCCACTCCCAGACCCGGCTGGTGTTCGCCGAGTCCATCCAGCCGTGTGTGGACGCCGGCCTGGTCGACCTGGTCGACGCGAACCACGAGGTCACCCCCGGTGTGCGCTACACCGCGACGCCCGGGCACACCACCGGCCACCACAGCGTCACCCTCGAGTCGCAGGGCCAGGTCGGCCTGGTGACCGGCGACTTCATCCACCATCCGATCCAGATCGCGCACCCGGCGTGGAGCTCGCGCGGCGACACCGACCGGGCGCTGTCCGCCGAGACCCGGACGGGCTTCCTGCGGGCCGTCGCCGGATCCGACATGCTCGTCTTCGGCACCCACTTCAGCGGGCGCAGCGCCGGCCGCATCGTGCTGGACGGCGACGCCTACCGCTTCGTCCCCGCCGTCACGCCCCCAGCAGAGAGCTGATCACATGACCGACGCCGTCATCGTCGCCACCGCCCGTTCGCCCATCGGCCGGGCGGGCAAGGGCTCGCTCAAGGACATGCGCCCGGACGACCTGGCCGCCCAGATGGTGCGCGCGGCGCTGGACGCGGTACCCGAGCTCGATCCCACGCAGCTCGACGACCTCATCCTCGGCTGCGGCAACCCCGGCGGCGAGCAGGGCTTCAACATGGCCCGCATCGTCGCGGTCCAGCTCGGCTACGACGAGCTGCCGGGCACCACGGTCACCCGCTACTGCGCGTCGTCGCTGCAGACCACCCGTATGGCCTTCCACGCGATCAAGGCCGGAGAGGGTCACGCTTTCGTGTCGGCCGGGGTCGAGACGGTCTCCCGTTACGTCAAGGGCATGTCGGACTCGCTGCCGGACACGCAGAACCCGCTGTTCGACGACGCGCAGAAGCGGACCGCCCAGCTCGCCGAGACCAACGACCCGTGGACCGACCCGCGGGGGACCGGCCTGCTCCCGGACGCCTACATCGCGATGGGCCAGACCGCCGAGAACGTCGCGCACGCCACCGGGATCATCCGCGAGGAGCAGGACCGCTGGGCGGTCCGCTCGCAGAACCGGGCCGAGCAGGCCATTGCCGAGGGGCACTTCGCGCGCGAGATCACGCCGGTCACCCTGCCGGACGGCACCGTCGTCAGCACCGACGACGGCCCACGCGCGGGCACCACCCTGGAGAAGGTCGCCGCGCTGAAGCCGGTGTTCCGGGTCGACGGCACGGTCACCGCGGGCAACGCCTGCCCGCTCAACGACGGCGCCGCCGCCCTGGTGATCATGTCGGCCGAGCGGGCCCGCGACCTGGGCCTGCGGCCGCTCGCCCGGATCGTCTCGACCGGGGTGTCCGGGCTGTCGCCGGAGATCATGGGCCTCGGTCCCGTCGAGGCGTCCCGGCGGGCCCTCGCGTTGGCGGGCATGACCATCGACGACGTCGACCTCGTCGAGATCAACGAGGCCTTCGCCGTCCAGGTGCTCGGGTCGGCACGCGAGCTCGGCATCGACGAGGACAAGCTCAACGTCTCCGGTGGCGCAATCGCGCTCGGCCACCCCTTCGGCATGACCGGGGCCCGGATCACGGCCTCGCTGCTCAACAACCTGGAGCGCCACGACAAGCAGATCGGCCTGGAGACGATGTGCGTCGGCGGCGGGCAGGGCATGGCCATGGTCCTCGAGCGGCTCTGAGATGCGCCGCGACCTGGAGTTCCTCCTGTTCGACTGGCTCGATGTCGAGTCGCTGACCGCACACCCGCACTTCGCCGAACACTCCCGGGAGACCTTCACCGGTCTGCTGGAGCTCAGCGAGAGTCTTGCCGCCGACAAGTTCGCCCCGCACAACCGCCGCAGCGACGAGCAGGAGCCCCGGGTCGGGCCGGACGGCCGGGTCGTCCTCCCCGACGAGGTCGGGGCCGCCCTGTCCGCCTTCGCGAAGGCGGACCTGCTCGCCGCGCAGTTCGACGAGGCCGTCGGCGGGATGCAGCTCCCGTTGACCGTGTTCCAGGCCTGCATGGCGTGGTTCCAGGCGGCCAACACCGCGACGACGGGTTACGCCTTCCTCACCATCGCCGCGGCGAACCTGCTGACCGCGCATGCGAGCACAGAGCAGGTCGAGCAGTGGGTGCGCCCGATGCTCGCCGGGGACCTCTTCGGCACGATGTGTCTGTCCGAGCCGGACGCCGGGTCGTCGCTCGCGGACGTCTCGACGCGGGCCGTGCGGGCGGAGGACGGCACGTACCGGGTGACCGGCACCAAGATGTGGATCTCCGCCGGGGACCACGAGCTCGGGAACATCCTCCACCTCGTACTGGCCAGGACCGGGGGCCCCGGGGTGCGGGGGCTGTCGCTGGTCGCGGTGCCGAAGGTCCTCGCCGACGGGCGGCGCAACGACGTCACCCTCGTGTCGCTCAACCACAAGATGGGTGCCCGCGGCACGACCAACACCCTGCTCGCCTTCGACGGGGCGGTCGGTCACCTGGTCGGGGAGGAGGGGCGCGGACTCGCCCAGATGTTCCACATGATGAACGAGGCGCGGATCGGAGTCGGGCTCGTCGCCGCGGCGTTGGGGCAGGCCGGGTACCAGAAGTCGCTGGAGTACGCCAAGGTCCGCGTCCAGGGCGGCGTCCCGATCGTGGAGCACCCGGACGTGCGGCGGATGTTGGTGACGCAGAAGTCCTTCGTGGAGGGCGCGCTCGCGCTCGTGTTGCGGTGCGCCCACCTGGTCGACCGACAGCGCACGGGGGAGGACACGAGCCTGCTGCTGGACATCCTCACGCCCGTCGCGAAGAGCTGGCCCTCGCAGTGGTGCGTCGAGGCGAACTCACTGGCCATCCAGGTGCACGGCGGCTACGGCTACAGCCGGGAGTTCGACGTCGAGCAGCACTACCGGGACAACCGGCTCAACCCCATCCACGAGGGCACCCACGGGATCCAGGCCCTGGACCTGTTGGGGCGCAAGGTTCGCCTGCAGGACGGGGCCGCTTTCCGCGCCTTCACCGACGCCGTCCGCGCGACCCTCGGACGGGCGGACGGGCTCGACGAGCTCGCGGCCCCGCTGGCCCACCTCCTCGACGAACTGGAACGCGTCACGGCGCGGCTCACGGAGCCGGAGCACGCCGAGGTGGGTCTGGCCAACGCGTCGGCCTACCTGGAGGCGTTCGGGCACATCGCGATCGCGTGGACGTGGCTGGACCTGGTGATCGCCGCGGACGGCAGGACCGGTGCCTTCTACGACGGCAAACGCGCCGCCGCCCGCCACTTCTACCGTTCCGAGCTGCCGGCGGCGCAGGCGAAGCTCGACCTGCTGGCAGGCCTCGACCGGACGATCCTCGACCTCGACCCCGCCTGCCTGTGACCCAGGAGGAGACATGACCATCCCCTACTACTGGTCCAGCGTGGACTGGCCGCGGTTCGTCGAGGACTACCCTCCGCCCCCCGCGTTCACCTCCGCGATGGCCGCCCTGTCCGACGACGGGCTCCGCGCCCTGCAGGACCAGAGGTTCCGCGAGCGGGTCCGCGAGGCCTGGGACGTGCCCTTCTACCGCGACCGGTGGCGGGCGGCCGGGCTGGAGCCCGGAGACGTCCGCGGGCTGGACGACATCACCAAGATCCCCACGTTCACCAGCGAGGACGTCAAGGAGAGCATCGAGGCCGAGCCGCCGTTCGGCGCGCACCAGAACTTCGCGCTGAAGGCGATGGCCACACCGCTGAAGATCCAGTCCAGCGGCGGGACCTCAGGGCTGCCGCGGCCGACCCTCTTCGATCCGGTGGCGTGGGAGGGCCAGGCGATCCAGTTCGCCCGCGCCTTCCACGCCCAGGGCGGCGAGGTGGGCGACATCCTGCAGATCACCCTGACCAACAGCCTGGCCAACACGGCCTGGTGCTCGTCGACGGCGGCGATGCACTGGTGCGGAATGGTCCCGCTCACCACCGGCTCCGGCGTGGTGACACCGTCGAAGCGGCAGCTGGAGCTGGCCCGGGAGTGGGGCACCGCCGGCTGGGTCGCGTTCGGCGAGTACATGAAGATCCTCGCCGAGACGGCGGCGCGCGAGGGCATCGACCTGCGACGGGACCTGACCACGAAGTTCATCCACACCTACCTCGGGGTGGACGTCGAGGGGCACCTGCGCAAGCTGCTCTCCGACGCCTGGGGCTGCGAGGTCTTCGACAACTACGGCACCCACGAGGTCGGGCTGGTCGGGTTCGAGTGCCGGGCCCACGACAGCCTGCACGTCAACGACGACACCGCCTACCTGGAGATCGCCGACCGCGACACGGGCGCGATCCTCGGCGTGGGGGAGCCCGGGAACCTCGTCGTCACCAGCCTGCACCGCTCCGTCCCGCCGATCATCCGCTACGACCTCAAGGACCTCATGCGCACGAGCGCCCGCGACACCTGCGGGTGCGGGCTTCGCACAACGAAGCTGTCCGGCTTCCTCGGCCGCTCGGACGAGATGGTCAAGCTCCGGGCGACCAGCGTCTATCCCCGCTCGGCGCAGGACGTCGTCGCTGGGGACGCCCGCACGACCGGGGAGTTCCTCTGCATCGTGGAGACCGTGGGGGAGGGGCTCGCCTCCCGCGAGCGCATGCGCGTGCAGATCGAGACGCGCGGCGGGCACGAGGCCGAGCTCCAGGCCGACATGGTCACCAAGCTGCACACCGCCTTCGGTGTCGGTGTGGACGTGGAGATCGTCCCCGCGGGGTCACTGGCCACCCACACCGGACTCGGCGGCGAAGGCAAGGTCAAACGCCTGCTGGACCTGCGATGACCGATCTCGGTCCGGAGGCGCTCTTCCGGCTCGACGGTCGGGTGGCCCTCGTGACCGGCGCGTCCTCCGGTCTGGGCGTGGCGTTCGCCCGAGCGTTCGCTGCGGCCGGCGCGCAGGTCGTCGTCGCGGCCAGGCGCGCCGCGCTGCTCGACGAGACGGTCGCAGCCATCGAGGATGCGGGCGGTCAGGCGCTCGCGGTGAAGGCCGACGTCAGCGACCCCGCCCAGTGCCGGGCCGCCGTCGGGCATGCACACGACCGGTTCGGCCGTGTCGACATCCTCGTGAACAACGCAGGCGTCGGGACCGCGGTACCCGCCACGCGCGAGACGCCGCAGGAGTTCCGCGCGGTCGTCGACGTCAACCTGCACGGCGCGTTCTGGATGGCCCAGGCCTGCGCGGAGGTCATGCCGCCCGGCGGTTCGATCGTCAACGTCGCCAGCGTCCTCGCCCTCACCACCGCAGGCCTGCCGCAAGCCGCCTACACCGCGAGCAAGGCCGGGCTGCTCGGCCTCACCCGCGACCTGGCCCAGCAGTGGGGTCCCCGAAAGGGTATCCGGGTCAACGCCATCGCCCCCGGGTTCTTCGAGACGGAGATGACCGAGCAGTACAGCGCCGACTACGTGGACACGGTCATCACACCCCGCCTGCTGCTGGGCCGCTTCGGATCCCCGACGGAGATCGCCGGCGTGGGCGTGTGGCTGGCCTCGCCCGCGGGCGGCTTCGTCACCGGCCAGACGATCGTCGTCGACGGCGGCATGTCGGTCACCTGACGCCCCACACACAACGGAGAGATGCATGCAGTTCAACGGAATCCACGGGATCAACATCGCGGTGAAGGACCTCGACCAGTGGACCCGCCGCTACGAGGAGATCTTCGGGATCGAGGCCAAGCCGGTGGACGAGAGCGGCTTCGCCTTCCCCGGCCTGCGGGGTTCCAACTTCGACATCGGCGGCTTCCAGCTCAACCTCATCACCAGTGTCGACGAAGGGACCTCCGTCAGCCGGTTCCTGGAGCGGCGAGGGGAGGGTGTCTTCCTCGTGTCGGTCGCCGTGCAGGATGTCGACGTGGCGACGCGTGAGCTGCGAGAGAACGGGCTGGCCCCGCTCCTGGACGAGCCGGTTCGCGGCGAGGGCCACGGCGCGGTGAACTTCACCCATCCCCGGGACATGGCAGGCGTGCAGCTCGAGTTCATCGAAGTCCCGCGCTGACCAGGTAGAGGAGGACCGTCATGCCCAAGGGCGCCGTCATGCAGGAAGAGCTCATCAGGACCGCGACACGACTGTTCCAGGCGAAAGGCATCCGGGCCGTCACCCTGCAGGAGATCGCCGACGAGGTAGGGCTCACCAAGGCAGCGCTCTACCACTACTTCAGCAACCGGGACGACCTCCTCCGCCATGTCTTCGGCGACTGGCTCAAGCGCGACATCGAGAAGCTCGACGCCGTCACCTCCGCACCGGGAACGACACGGGAGAGGCTGCGGCTCTACGTCCAGCACCACATCGAGTGCATCACCGGGAACATCGAGCTGTACGGACTGTCCTTCAGCGCCGAGTCCGAACTGCCCGACGAGGTGCGTGCCGAGTTCCGGAAGTTCAAGCGAGAAAGCGATCTCGTGGTTCAGGAGATCATTCGCGAAGGAATGCGTAGCGGTGAATTCGTCAGCAGCGACGAGAACCTCACCGTTTTCGCCATCGACGGCATGTGCAACTGGTTGTGGAAATGGTACCGTTCGTCCGGGGCGCTGAGTCCGGACGAGATCGCCGAGAGATTCACCGATCTCGTTCTGTACGGTCTTGCGTCGCGCGAGGACGAACCGGTCGAGGGTCCTGGGGGCCGCACCCGGGACGAGCTCATCCGCTACCACTCGCGGGCCATCCGCTTCCACAGCGATCGTATCGAAGCGCTTGCCGCCGAATAGCGCGGCCGTCACGAGTGCGGAATCGACACTTCCGGAATGGCTCGCGGCGGCGATCGACGCACTTTCGAACGGCGATCTCGACGGATGGCTGGCTAAGCAGCAGTCGGTACAGCCCTGCCATCTCGGGCGCCAAGTCAGACAATTAGCGGGAGTCTCGGATCGGAGTGTGGAGCGCGACCGGAGCCGGCACGCACCCAGTCCAGATCTTCGCCCAGGTCCCGAGGTCGTCCGGCGACAGCCTTTCGTGCGAGCAGCTCGTCCAGAATACCTGCCGTCATTTCGAGGCCGCCCCGAGTCGCGATCGGCTCCATTCCGAGCGCGTCGGTGATATCGAGTCCGTGCACTACCGCTTCAACAACTCTCGTCGGCACCCACTCTTCCAGACTCATCAGAGCGAAGTATCCGGATCCCACGAACTCTGGTTGCGACTCGCGGATTCGCTTCAGTGACGTCTCGAGCGTATTCAGGACCCGCGGAAGAAGAGTTTCGGGAGTGTGATCCCTGGCCGTGGCACGTGCATAGTCATATACGACGGGAGCGACCTCGCTTCGGTTAGCGATGAAGAAGCTGGCGCGATCACGGCCCGGCTGTCCGTCTTGCAGTGAATCCAGCAACTGGTGCGTCAGTCCTATCGAGATATCAATGTGAGCGATCAGATCGATCACACGCCACGGCGGCAGACCCTCGCCCTCCGGTACCAGGTTGGTCGGCGTTAGCCAGGCTCGCTCTCCGTCGAGCGTTTGGAGCAAAGCCCCCAGGCCAGCTAATTCAGCGTCGAGGACTTCGACTGCATCGAAATAGGTCTGGTTCTGCATGAATACCACCGACTCTCAAGGTGGAGACCCTCCGGGTGACGCCATTCACAGTAGGCGTCAGCAGCCTTTCTGTCAACAGTTCCGTACTCGATGCGCCGAGCGGGCCTGGATGTCCCGCGACGGCATCCCATTCCTGTTGACGGCAGATCCTCCACCCGACCGACTGCGCAACTGACTTCGGCCAACCAGCGCGATCTGGTCACTGTGCGGTCGGTTTGAGCGTGACGATTTCTACCACTTCGGCCGCTGTCGGACTCAGAGTGGTGACGACCTCCCGGGGGACGGGGAAGTTCTACGACCTGAACACGGTGCACATCGCTACCGGAACCTACCCATCTGAAGTCTTGAGTGGTGACGAAAACGGTGATCGCGGACGGTGCCGAGGAGCTATCCGGGCCCGTGGCCTTCCCCCAGAACGCCTGACGACACCTCAGTCTCGGCGTGCATCGGACGCGAGGCCGAATGGAGGCGACCGCGGTGGCGCTCGGGCTTCCGCCTGGTTACGCGCGCAGGCCCGACGGGGTGGGTAAGACTGCCACGCCGCGGCAGTCACAGCGGGAAGATCTACGCGTGCCGGATCGCGAGGTACTGGAGCACGAATGCGCAGTCTTGGGGCTCGCGCCTCGACATGGGATCCGGACTCGGCCCACGGGGGCGGGCCTCAGTCCCAAAAGCCACCGGTGAGAGACACCCCGTAGCGGCGCATCAGGTCCTTGTTCCAGTCGTCGAAGAAGCTCAGGCCGTACTCGTCGGCGACCTCTTGAACCGCACCCGCAGTGACCTCTCCGGCGGCCGACAGCGCCCCGATCCTGCGGAAGTACCGCTCGAAGTCCCCCGGGCTGGTGATCTCGAGGATCTCGGCGGGTTCGTCGGTGGGGTTCCAGAGGGCGTGGGGTTCGCCGCGATTGCGCAAGGACAGACCGCCTGCCTCGACGACGTGCTCCTCCTCGCCGACGCGGAAGCCCACGGTCCCGCGCGTGACGAAGGCGACCTGGTCCTGGTGTCGGTGGACGTGCGGGGCGACGAGCAGCCGGGGGGCGATGGGCTGCTTGGCCAGCGTGTACGCCCCGCCGACCCACTCCTGGTTCACCATGAGCTGGAAGGGCAGTGCGCCGAGCGTGAGGTGGTCCCCGCCGTCCGGAGGCACGGCGATCGTCTGCGGGTTGGGGTCTCGGTGCATCTCTGCGTCCATAGGCCTAGGCCTTTCTCGGTCGTGGTTCACGGTCAGACGAGCAGGAGCCCGGAGTCGACGGGCAGCTCGATGCCGGTGACGAAGCGCGAGGCGTCGGACGCCAGCCACACCACTGCCTCGCTGATGTCCACCGGCTGCACCCACGGGACGGGCATGACGTTCATGGCCTGGAACGCCGCGGCGACGTCCTCACGGGTCGCGAGGTCCAGGTCGGGGCGGGCCCGCTTGTAGAGCGTGTCGTTGTGGATCATGTCAGTGTCGACGTTGCCGGGTTCGACGACGTTGACCCGGATGTTCCGCGGAGCCAGCTCGAGGGCGAAGCTCCGGACGAGCCCGAGCACCCCGTGCTTCGACGCGGTGTACGCGGTGAGGCCGGGCTGGGGTCGCTGGGAGCACACCGATCCGGTGCAGACGATCGAGCCGCCCTGGCCCTGCTCGACCATGACGCGGCTCGCGGCCCGGACCGTGTTGAACACCCCGGTCAGGTTGACGGCGACGATGTCCGCCCACTGGGCGTCCGTCGTCTCGAGCGCGTCCACGACCTGCACGATCCCGGCGTTCGCCACGGCCACGTCGAGCCGTCCGTACGTGTCGCGGGCCGCCTCGACCGCCTGGTCGACGGCCGCGGTGTCGCGGACGTCCCCCTGGACGACGACGCAGCGGCGGTCCTCGGCCTCGACGAGTGCCTGGGTCCGTTGCAGGTCTTCCGGCGTGGCCATCGGGTACGGCACGCTCGGGATCTGGGCGGCGATATCCAGGATGACGACGTCGGCGCCGGCCTGGGCGAGCCGTACTGCGTGGGAGCGACCTTGGCCCCGTGCCGCACCGGTGACCAGCGCGACCTTGCCCGCGAGAGGTGAGTCCGTCATGGCTGTCCTTCCCGAGTCGTTCATGGGGCGGTGGCCCGGAGGGCGCTGGCGGTGGTGTCATGCGCGCGGCGCGCCGCCTCGCCGGGATCGAGGGCGCGGAACTCCCGCGAGAGCATCTCCACACCCCACGGCCCGACGTACCCGGTCGCGGCGACCGCGCTGACGAACCCGACGACGTCGAGATCCCCCTCCCCAGGAAACCGCCGGTGGTGCAGGGTGTCCTCGAGCAGCGAGCCGCGGACCTCGGCGTCTGCGTCGTCGAGCTCGACGCCCGCGATGTGGTGGGCAGGGATGTCGGCCAGGGTCGCCATGTCCAGACCGGCCCGGCCGACGTGCCAGACGTCGAGGAAGATCCCGCCGGCCGGATGACCCGCACCGATGACGACGTCCAGGGCGTCCTGCGGGGTGCGGATGTCGGCGAACGGCATCGGCTCGAGGCCGACCGTGGTCCCGGCGCGGTCGGCCTGTTCGGCGAGCAGTGCGAGCTCCGCGACCACCCGATCCGGCTCGTACGTGCCACCGGAGAGCCGACCGCCGATCTTGATGCAGCGGACGCCCAGCTCACCCGCGGCCCGCAGGAGGTCGGCGCGGGCGCGGTCCGACGCCGCGCGGTCGGGCCCCTCCTCGTACCAGCCCTCCAGGAACTCGAGCTCGAGGTGGCGGAGGTCGTGGTCGTCGAGGATCCGGCGGAACTCGGCGAATCCGAGGTCGCGCTCGACGGCGAGGAGGTCGCCGTGCCGGATGCCGAACCCCGCGAACCCCGCGGCGGCCGCGATCTCGACCCGCCCCCGGATCGGGAGGGGGCTCAGCTCCCGGTCGGTCAGCGGCTCGCACGCGCCCGCGGTGGTCCAGCAGGCCGGGATCAGCTCGTGGTGAGTCATCGGTCTCCTGTCGTCGGGGCTGGGACATTGACTATGATGAATACGCGAATTCAGGCCATGAGGAGAGGCGAAGGAGCATGACGATGGCGACACCGGACACGATCCCGTCCGCCGCACAGGCGGCACTGAACCGGTTCTACGAGGCCGAGATGGCCTACCTCGCCGCGGGCGGGCCCGCGGGCGGCGCGTCGTTCGACGGCATGGCCGCGACCCTGCACCCGGACGTGGTCATGCACCAGGCAGCGGGCCTGCCCTACGGCGGGGACTGGACCGGGCACGAGGGCGTCGAGCGGTTCTTCACCGCCATGAGCGAGACCTGGTCCTCGCTCGAGGTGACCGACACCGAGTTCCTGACCACGGACGACACCGTGGCCATCGTGCTCCGGCTCCGCGCCCGCTCGCGCGCCACGGGCCGGGAGGTCGACATGCCGATGGTGCACGTCGTCCGCATCCAGGACGACCTCATCCGCGACTTCCGACCCTTCTACTGGGACACGGCCGAGGTGGCCGCGGCCTGCGGCTGAGCCGGGGCGGAGGCGGGGAGCGGCGTGCCCTGGAAGGACAGCAGCCGCCACCCGTCCTCGGTCTGCGTCCACACGGCGACGGAGCAGTTGGCGAGGTGCTTGGACACGCCGCCCGCGGTGATGTCCGCGTGCATCTCGCCCACCACGACCACCGTCCCCGGCGCGACGACGATCCGGTCGATCGGGTGCTCGACCCGGTGGTAGACGTAGAACCCGCTGTCGCACTTGGCCAGGTAGCTGTCGAGCGTGTCGACGACCCCGCTGGAGTGGGCGTAGACGAGGTCGGGGTGCGCGAGCGCGGCGAACGCGGCGTAGTCCCCCTGCTCGACGGCGGCGAAGCGCCGGTCCTCGAGCTCGGTGATGATCGCGGCGGTGTCGGATGTCATGGAACTGCTCCTCACTGTCCGAGAAGGTGCGGCGCCGCCGCGGCAGCGCCGCACCCGCTCAGTCGGACTCGTGCTGCGGGTCGGTGTTGAAGCCGGGGAGCACGAGGTGGCCGCCGTCGACGGGCAGGGCGACACCGGTCACGTGTCGGGCGCCGTCGGACACCAGCCACCGGACGGCGTCGCTGACGGCGTCGGCCGGGAGTGCGCCGCGGCCCGCGAGCGCGCTCCAGTGGTAGGCCGAGGCGACCCGGTCCTCCGGGGTCCCGCCCGGGCGGCCGGCCATCATGTCGTAGGCGCCCTGCCACATGTTCATTCGCGTGTCCATGAAACCGGGGAGGACGGCGTTGACCCGTACGTTGTGCGGGGCGAGCTCCTGCGCGGCGGAGCGCATGAGCCCGAGCACCCCGTGCTTGGCCGCCGAGTAGTGCGCGAACCGCGTTCCGCCCTCCACGCCGTTGACCGACGAGGTCACGACGATCGAGCCCGAGCGCTGCGCGATGAGGTGCGGCACGGCGGCCTTCACCGTGCGCCACACACCGGCCAGGACGACGTCCTGGGTGTCGGCCCACTGCTCCTCGGTGATCTCCCAGAGGTTGGCCAGGCCCCAGATGCCGGCGTTCGCGACGACGATGTCCAGCCCGCCGAACTCCGCGAGCGCGGTGGCGACGGCACCGTCGAGGTCGGCCTGCGACCGGACGTCGCCGACGACGGCGACGGCGGCTCCGCCCGTCTTCCGGGCGAGCGCGACCGTGTCGTGCAGGTCCGCTTCGGAGGACAGCTCGTAGTCGATCGAGTCGATCCTCGCGTCGCCGACGTCGAGGCACACCACCGACGCCCCGTCCTGGGCGAGGGCGATCGCCTCGGCCCGCCCCTGCCCGCGTCCGGCGCCGGTGACCAGCGCGACCTTGCCCTCGAGTTGCCCTGTCATGTCGTGTCTCCTGTCTTCGTGTGGGTGGTGCGGACGAGGCCGAGTACGAGGCGGATGGCGATGGTGGCGATGAGTACGACGCCGGTCCACAGCTGCACCACGTAGGTGGCGGCGCCCTGCGCGGAGAACCCCGCGGTGATCAGGGAGAGCACCGCGACGCCGATGGCGACGTTGAGCACCGTCCCGGACCCGCCGGACAGCGCGATGCCTCCGATGAGCGCGGCCGCGACGCCGGTCAGCAGCAGCGTCTCGAAGGCGTCGGGGGTCGCGCTGCCGCTGCGCATGGCGGCCAGCGCCCCGGCGAGCCCGGCGCAGGCGCCCGAGATCGCGAACGCCGTGGTCAGGGGTCGTGCCAGCGGCACCCCCGCGGCCAACGACTCCTTCCGGCCCCCGCCGATCGCGTAGATCTCCCGGCCGTTGCGCGTCTTGGCCAGGAACACCCCGACGCCCACGAACACGACCAGTGCGATCACCGACGAGGGGGAGAGGATCCACCAGCGCAGCAGGACCTGGTCGGACACGGCGTAGTCCGTGACGACGACGGGGCCCTCCCCGCTCGCCACCCAGGCGATCCCCTGGAGCAGGACCAGCGAGCCGATGGTCAGGACCAGGGAGTTGATCCCCGTGCGGGCGATGACCAGACCGTGGACCAGCCCGATCAGCAGGCAGACGGCGACGGCCGCGAGGATCGCGGGCAGCAGACCGAGGTCCGACGCGCGCACCGCGATCACCGAGCCGAGCGTCGTCATCGACGCCGCGGACAGGTCGAGCTCGCCCGCGATCATGGTCACCGCCACGCCCAGGGCGACGATCCCGAGCAGCCCGAACCCCTCCAGCGTGGAGAAGGCGGCACTCGGTCCGCGGAACTGGGTGCTGGTCGTCGTCAGGACGACGAGGACGACCAGCAGGATCGCCACCTGGACGCCGTAGCGGTGGAGCGAGACGGCGAGGCGGGTCATCGGGCCGCCCTCGAGAACCGCTGCACCGCGAGCACGACGACGACCACGAGCGCGCCCTGCACCGCGAGGCGCCAGCCGGTGGTGAAGCCGTTGAGCACCATGAGGTTGTTCAGCAGGGCGATGAGCAGGGCACCCGCGGCCGAGCGGACCGGCGAGCCGGACCCGCCCGCCATCGCCGTGCCGCCCACGAGCACCGCGGCGACGACGTCGATCGTCAGCGTGCTGAGGTCGTTGGCCGTGGCCTGACCGAGTTGGGCCGCGGTGAGCACCCCTGCGATCGTCGCGCCCACGGCGAGGACGACGAACGCGAAGACCGTGGTCCGCGTGATGCTGACGCCGCTGAGCACGGCGGTCGGGCGGCTGGCGCCGAGCAGCAGGCACCGCCTGCCGACGGACGTCCGGGTGGCGATCAGCCACGCCACCGCCGTCACGACGACCAGGCCGTACACCACGACCGGGACGCCGAAGAGCAGGCTCTGCCCGAGGACGCCGACGCTCCGACCACCGGTGGTGATCACCTGACCACCGGTGACCGAGGACATCGCGCCGAAGAGGATGGCCCCGACGGCGAGCGTGGTGATGACCGTGTTCATCCCGCGGGCCACCACCACGCCCTGCACGACGGCGATGACGACGAGCACGACAAGCGGGACGCCGACCGCCAGGACGAGCGGTGCCCCGGCGGCGGTGAGGGACAGGAACAGGATCGCGGCCAGCACCGTGTTCTGCTGGACGCCGAGCGAGACGAAGTTCCCCGAGAGCGTCAGGAAGGTCATGCAGACCGCGACGATGCCGGTGATCGACGCCGCCGTCAGGATCGCGCGGATGTTGTCGACGGTGGCGAACCCGCTGGTGGTCGCGGTACCGACCAGGACCAGCAGGAGCAGGGCGGCGGGGAGGGGACCGACCGAGACGGTGCGGGAGCCGAGGCTCCGCCGCGCGGGCTCGGCCGCCGGCGGGGTCGACCGGGCGGGTGGGGCGAGGTCGACGTCGCTCATGCGGCCCGCTCCCTTCCCTCGTGCAGGGTGGCCGCCATCAAGGACTCCTCGTTCCAATCGGAGTGGGCCGCCTGCCGGGTGACCCGGCCGCGGTAGAAGGAGAGGACCGTGTCGCACAGGCCGAGGATCTCGGTGGAGTCCGACGAGCAGACGACGATGCTCGCGCCCTGGTCGGCGAGCATCCGCAGCTTCGTGTAGATCTCGGCACGGGCCCCGACGTCGACCCCACGGGTGGGCTCCTCGATGAGGAACAGCCGGGGCTCCGCACCGGCCCACCGGCCGAGCACGATCTTCTGCTGGTTGCCGCCCGAAAGCGTGTCGATCTCGGTGGTGAGGCGCCGGGTGTCGAAGGAGAACGCGCGGGCGATGTCCGCGGCCTTCTCCTTCTCTCGGCGCCGGTCGATCCAGGACCCCCGCGACACCGCGGCCAGCCATGGTGAGGACAGGTTCGCCAGGACCGGCAGACCGGGGAACATCCCGTCCTTCTTCCGGTCGTCCGAGCAGTAGGCGATCCGTTGCCGGATGCCGCGGGACCTCCCGCGCAGGTCGACGGGCTCAGCGTCGAGGAGAACCTCGCCCTCGGCGACGGGGAGGGTACCCGCCAGCGCCCGCACGAGCGAGCTCGCGCCGCTGCCCAGCTGCCCGGTCAGCCCGACGATCTCCCCGGGCCGGATGGCCAGGTCGACCGGGGCGGTCAGACCGGCGGCGCGCAGTCCCCGGACCTCGACTCGCGGCTGTGCCGCGTCGTCGACGGGTGTCCGGTCTGGGAACATGCTGGCCAGCCGCCGCCCGAGCATGAGGGAAACGATGGAGTCGTGGGTGAGGTCGGCGACCGGGACCGGTGGTCGGCTGCGCCCGTCCTTGAGGATGGTCGCCCGGTCGGCGAGGCGGAACACCTCGTCGAGCCGGTGGGTGACGTAGACGATGCTCCGGCCCTCGTCGGCGAGATCGCGCATCACCGCGAGGATCCGGGCGATCTCCCGGTCCGACAGGGCGGCCGTCGGCTCGTCGAGGATGAGGATCCGGGCGTCCCGCAGCAGGATCCGGGCGAGCTCGAGGAGCTGGGTCTCGGCCACGCTGAGGGTGGAGACGACGCGGTCGGGGCCGACGTGGTCGAGCCCGACCCGGTCGAGCACCTCACGGGCACCCGCGTGCAGGGTCCGGCGGGACCACCACCAGGATCGGGTGCGGTCACCCAGCGCCAGGTTCTCGGCCACGGTCAGCGCGGGGACCGCGCTGTACTCCTGCTGCACGACCGCGATCCCTGCGGCCTGGGCGTCCGCGCTGGACCGCAGCTCGCGCTGCTCGCCCGCGATCTGGATCGTGCCCGCGTCGGGCTGGACCAGGCCGGACAGCACCTTGACCATGGTCGACTTGCCCGCGCCGTTCTCGCCGAGCAGCGCCATCACCTCGCCCGCCCGCAGCTCGAACGTCGCGTCGGTGAGCGCGTGCACGGCGCCGTAGGTCTTGGTGATCCCCCGGAGGGACAGGACGGTCTCTTCGGTCTTCATGGTCATCGGGTCAGCTGCACAACTGGGGGCCGGACAGACCCCAGACCGTCAGGCTGTTCATGGTGTCCTTGGTGAGCGCCGCGGCGGGCAGGTACGTCGCCCGCGGCGGGGGCGCGACCGTCAGCTCGGGCTCCTGCGCGTCGGGCTGGAGGGTGACCTCCTCGTCGGTCACCGATCCCGTGGCGAGGTACTGCACCGTGGTTCGGACGGCGAGCTTGCCCTCCATGAGCGGCGGCTGCATGACCGCCGCGTAGACGCTCCCGTTCGCGAGCGGCTCGAGGTTCCCGGAGCAGTTCCCCGCGACGACAGTGACGTCCTTGCCCGGGGTCAGCCCGTTCTGCTCCAGCGCCTTCACGACGCCGGAGGCCATGTCGAGGTTCTGGGCGTAGACGAAGTCGATGCCCTGGGCCTTGAACTTCGGGACGATCTGCGACGCGTGGTTGAAGCCGTCCTGGGCGTCGAAGCCGGCGGTGGCGGCCTCGACGGTGAGCACGGTGAAGGGATTGGCGCTCGTGGCGTCCATGAACCCCTGGTGCCGGTTGTCTCCGCCCTTGTAGCCGGTGCCGAAGCGGAACTCGATCAGGTTGCCGTTCGGGTCTGCGAGCTGCTTGCCCGCCGCAACGGCCTCGTCGCGCGCCTTCA
This sequence comes from Pseudonocardia oceanicola, assembly GCF_047200735.1. Classification (NCBI taxonomy): domain Bacteria; kingdom Bacillati; phylum Actinomycetota; class Actinomycetes; order Pseudonocardiales; family Pseudonocardiaceae; genus Pseudonocardia; species Pseudonocardia oceanicola. Next base: position 136,894 of record NZ_JBJZON010000009.1, on the reverse strand, counting down.
GCGCCTCCTGACCCGCGGTGCCCGAGACGACCAGGTCGTTGGCGCCCGCGTACGCCTTGACGTACTGCTTCGCCTCCTCCGGGACCGCCTGGTTCATCTGGATGACCGGCGCGACCCGCGACAGCTGGCGCAGCGAGTTCACGCTCGCGTCGACGTTGCTCGGCCACCAGATGATCGCCGCGGGCTTCTCCCCGCTGGCCAGGAACTGCTGGACCTGCTGGTCCTGCTGCGACTGGTCGAAGTCGTTCTGGAAGACCTTGAGGGTGTAGTCGTACTTCTGGGCGGTCTCCGTGGCGGCCTTGATCACGCTGCCGCTGTAGACGTTGGCCGCCGACGGCGAGAACAGCACGATCTGCTTGCCGCCGCCGTCGAGGGTGCCGGTCCCCTCGACGTCGGACGAGGCGGAGTCACCGCCCGCCTGCCCGCAGGCGGCGAGGGCGAGAAGGGCGACGGAGCACAGCGCGGCTCCGAGTCCGGACTTCAGTGTCATCGGGGTTTCCTTCTTCACTTGAGCAGGACGCCTGCGTCGACGGGGAGGGCGATGCCGGTGATGTAGCGGGACTCCTCAGAGGCGAGGAAGACCGCGGCGTTGCTGACGTCGACCGGGTCCACCCACGGGACCGGGAGGACGTGCATCGACTGGGAGACCGGGGCGAAGGTGTCCCGGCTCGGGTTCGGCGCCTCGGGCGAGAACTGCTTGTAGCTCGCCTCGTTCATGATCATCGGGGTGTCGACCTGGGTCGGGTTCAGCGTGTTGACCCGGATCCGGTGCGGGCCGAGCTCCAGCGCCAGGGTCTTGACCAGGCCGTTCACCCCGTGCTTGGCGGCGGTGTAGTGCACGATGTTGGCGTAGCCGCGCAGACCCGCGGCCGAGCTGGTGAGGATGATCGAGCCGCCGCGGCCGCCGGCGAGGATGTGCGGGACGGACACCGTGGTCGTGCGCCACACCCCGGTGAGGTTGACGTCGATGACCTGCAGCCAGTCCGCCTCGCTCAGGGTGCCGTCGGACGACGGGATGTTGATGCCCGCATTGGCGCAGACGATGTCGAGCCTGCCGAGCTCGCCGACCCCCTCGTCGACGGCGGCGGCGAGGGACGCCATGTTCCGGACGTCGGCGACCCGCGCGACGACGCGCTGTCCCGTCGCCTCGACCAGCCGGGCGGTCTCTTTGAGGTCGGCCTCGTCGGCCATGTCGTAGGTGACGCCGTCGATGTTGCGGCAGACGTCCACGGCGATGACGTCGGCGCCCTCCTGGGCCATCCGGACGGCATGGCTGCGTCCCTGTCCTCGGCCTGCGCCGGTCACGAAGGCGACCAGGCCTTCCAGGCGTTTCGACATCGTTGTCCCACACTCTTCTCGGTCGGTACGGCTGTGGTGGTCTCGGGATGGGTGGGGCCGGTCAGAGCCGGACGACGGTGCGTCCCAGCACGCCGCCCCGCCTGGTCCGTTCGAGGAAGTCAGGCACGTCGGCCAGTGACCCGGTGTCGGCGATCAGCGGCGCGATCCGGCCCTCCTCGACGGCGCGCAGCGCGTCCCGTGCATCGGCGAGGGACCCGCTCCGGGAGCCGACGACGGTGATCTCGGAGAGCGCCAGCCGCATCGAGTCGGCGGGCAGGTCCGACCCGGGCTTGTAGCCGCAGACCACGACCGTCCCGCCGGGACGGACCAGGTCCATCCCGACCGCAAAGCCCGCGGGCGCGCCGGACGCCTCGAGCACGACGTCCGCGCCCTCGCCCGTCCAGACGCGCAGCTCGGGCGCCTCCTCGGGGCCGACGGCCAGCTCGGCCCCGAGCTTCACCGCGAACTCCCGACGTCCCTCGTCGACGTCGATCACGGCCACCCGCGCCCCCAGCGCCTTGGCGATCTGCACCGCGTGGAGGCCGAGCCCGCCTGCCCCGACGATCACGACGGTGTCGCCCTCCTGCACATCGCCCTGGGTGCGGAGCGCATGCCATGGGGTGAGGACCGCGTCCATGGTGACCGCGGCCTGGGCGAAGTCGAGCTCGTCGGAGAAGGGCAGCAGGTCCTGCGGGCGCATCACCAGGTACTCGGCGAGGCCGCCGTCGCGTTCGAAGCCGATCCGGGGCGAGGTCGCGCAGATCGTCTGCTGGCCACGGCGACACCACTGGCAGACCCCGCAAGGCTGGAAGATGTAGGCCGCGACCCGCTGCCCGGCACGCAGGTCGCCGACGTCCTCCAGCACCTCGCCCGCCACCTCGTGGCCGGGGATGAGCGGGAGCGGCAGGTTCGGGATCAGCCCGGTCGTCACCTTGACGTCCGTGCCGCAGATGCCGACGGCGCGGACCCGGATGAGCACCTCGCCCGCACCCGGGACGGGCTTGGGCACGTCGGTGAGGACGACGGGCCGGTCGTGGGCCTGGAGCACCGCAGCGTGCATGGTCCTTCTCCGTTTCTGGGGCCGTCAGGCCATCGTGGGGATGACGAAGCTGCTCGCGTCGTCCTTGACCCCGCTCGGCCAGCGCGACGTGACGGTCTTGGTCTTGGTGTAGAAGCGGAAGGCGTCCGGGCCGTGCTGGTTGAGGTCGCCGAAGCCGGAGGCCTTCCAGCCGCCGAAGGTGTAGTAGGCGAGCGGCACCGGGATCGGGACGTTGACCCCGACCATCCCGGTGTCGACCCGGGCGGCGAAGTCGCGGGCGGCGTCACCGTCGCGGGTGAAGATCGCGACGCCGTTACCGTACTCGTGCTCGGACGGCAGGCGCAGCGCCTCCTCGTAGTCTTTCGCCCGGACGACGACGAGGACCGGCCCGAAGATCTCCTCGCGGTAGAGCGTCATGTCGGGGGTGACCCGGTCGAAGAGGGAACCGCCGAGGAAGTAGCCCTCCTCGTGGCCGTCGAGCACGAAGTCCCGCCCGTCGACGACGAGCTCTGCACCCTCCTGCACGCCCAGGTCGATGTAGTCGACGACGCGTTTCTTCGCTGCCGCCGTGACCAGTGGGCCGAGGTCGGCCGACTCGTCGGAGGACACCCCGATGCGCAGGCCGCGGGTCCGCTCGGCGAGCTTCTCGACGAGCCGGTCGGCGGTCTCCTCGCCGACCGGGACCGCAACCGAGATCGCCATGCACCGCTCGCCCGCGGAGCCGAACGCGGCGCCGATCAGGGCGTCGACGGTGCGGTCGAGATCGGTGTCGGGGAGGATTATCGCGTGGTTCTTGGCGCCGCCGAAGCACTGCGCACGCTTCCGGTTCGCGGTCGCCGTGGTGTAGACGTACTCGGCGATCGGGGTCGATCCGACGAACCCGACGGCCCGGATGTCGGGGTGGTGCAGGATCGCGTCGACGGCCTCCTTGTCACCGTTGACCACGTTGAGCACGCCCGGCGGCAAACCGGCCTCGGCGAACAGCTCCGCGAGCCGCAGCGGCACGCTGGGATCCCGCTCGCTGGGCTTGAGGATCACCGCGTTCCCGCTGGCCAGGGCCGGTCCGGCCTTCCAGAGCGGGATCATCGCGGGGAAGTTGAACGGGGTGATCGCGGCGACCACGCCGAGCGGCTGGCGCATCGAGTAGACGTCGATGCCGGTCCCTGCCTCGGTCGAGTACTCGCCCTTGAGGAGGTGGGGGGCACCGGCGCTGAACTCGATGACCTCGAGTCCGCGCTGGATGTCCCCGCGCGCGTCCGGCACGGTCTTGCCGTGCTCGCTCGCGAGCAGTGCGGCCAACGCGTCGATCTCCTCGTTCACCAGCTGCAGGAACCGGAGCAGGACCCGGGCCCGGCGCTGCGGGTTCCACCTCGCCCACTCGCGCTGGGCCGCCACGGCGTCGGCGACCGCCGCGTCGACCTCTGCGGTGGAGGCCAGGGGGACCCGAGTCGCGACCGTCCCGGCGTTCGGGTCGAAGACGTCGGAGAACCGGTCGCTCGTCCCCGAGACGCGCTTGCCTGCGATGAAGTGGGTCAGGTCCGGTGTCATTGGGACACTCTCTCTCTGCGGGAATCGCGGGGGCGCGGTCAGTCGCGCGGGGCGACGATCGGCGTTCGCACGGACCCGACCTGGTCGACAGTGACGACGACCTCGTCGCCGTCGGTGAGGAACATTGGCGGCTTCCGACCGGCCCCCACACCACCCGGTGTGCCGGTGGCGATCACGTCGCCGGGCTGCAGGGTGAGCGTGTCGGTGATGTAGGCGATGATCCGCGGGAGCGTGTGGATCAGGTCGCGGGTGTTGCCGTCCTGCATCAGCTCGCCGTTGACGTGCGTGGTCACCCGCAGCCCGCCGCTGATGTCGCCGACCTCGTCGGCGGTGACGATCTCCGAGATGGGACCCGAGAGATCGGCGTTCTTGCCGATCGTGAACTGCGGGGTCTCGAGCTGCTTGCGCCGGGCGCTGAGGTCGTTGAACGCCGCGTAGCCGAGCACGTGCTCCAGCGCGGTCGCCTCGTCGCCCCGCCACACCGATGACCCGATGACGGCGGCGAGCTCGACCTCCCAGTCCAGCCCGGCCTCGTTCGGCGGGGCGGGCACCGGGGTGCCCTCGACGACCAGGGTCTGCTGCCAGCGACCGAAGATCATCGGGAGGGCGGGCTCGTCCAGCCCCGCGAGCTCCTTGGACTCGCCCGCGTGGCTGCGGTAGTTGATCCCGACACAGAAGATCCGCGCCGTGATCGGCACGGCGGGCGCCAGGTCCAGGCTCGCGACGTCGACGAGCTCCTCGGAGGGATGGTCGAGGTAGCGGCGCGAGTCCCCGTAGAATTTCTCGGCGGGCGCCAGCGGGCGGGCCTTGTCGCCGTCCCGGGCGGCGATCCAGCGTTCGCCGTCCTCGGCAGTGAACCCGATGAGTCGCATGTCAGGACTTCCTGTCGTCGAAGCGGATGGGAGGCAGGTCCGCGAAGTGGGGTCCGTCGGGGAACTCCTCGACCGGCGAGCCCGCGGGGACCGAGTCGAAGTCCGTAGGACCGCCGTAGGGGCGCGACATCTCGTAGGCGATCTCGCGGGCGATCTTGCCGTCCTTCATCTCGAAGCAGTGCACGAGCCGCATGCTGATGCGGGCGCCCGGGGGAAAGCCGAGATTCGGCATCTCGTCCCCGACTACGGTGAGGTCGCACAGCTGGTCGTCGAACACGTGGGTCTCGGTAGCGAAGCGGCGCAGCGTGATCGCCCGGTTGAAGTGCACCGTCCGGAAGATCGCCATGTAGGCCTCGCGCACCTGGGCCGGGTCGGTGTAGACCTGACCGCGGTTGGGCGCCTCCCACACGATGTCCGGGCCGTACAGGGCGATGGCCTTGTCGATGCTCTCCGGGTTCTCGTTGTGGAAGTGTGCCTCGACCACCTTGAGGTTGTGGGCGATCAGCTCGTCGCGCGAGAGCGTGGAGACGTCGACGTCGGCGGGGATGGCACCGACGTCCGAGGCGTCGGGGCTCGTGCCGACGGGGGCAGCGGCGGTCATGTGCTCTCCAATGAACATGATGAATACGGCCTTCGGAAGACTGCATCACTTCCGCTCGCCGGTCAAGGTTGAGTATTGTGAATATGGTGATTGGGCGGCGCAACGCCGCGGAGACGCTGACAGGAGGCACCCTCGGTGACCACATCTCGTCCGGACGGCTTGCCCGTCGACGGTGGCGCGTCGGCTGTCGCCGTCGATCTCGCCCCGCTGGTCAGGCGCGCGGCCGCGGCGCCGAGTCGGGCCGACCAGGTCGCCGCACAGCTGAGCGAGGTGATCGCCAAGCTGCGCCCCGGGGAGCGTCTGGGCACCAAGAACGAGCTGCGGGAGCGGACCGGGGTCTCCGTCGGCACCTTCAACGAGACCCTGCGGATCCTGCAGTCGCAGGGGCAGATCGAGCTCCGGCGCGGGCCGCACGGGGGGCTCTTCGTCGCCGAACGGTCCCCGATGGCCCAGCTCGGGCACGCCGTACTGCAGCTCGACACGAACGCCGCATCGGTCACCGAGGCCATGGACATCCGTGACGTCCTCGACCCCCTGCTCATCCAGGACGCCGTCGAGCACCACTCCAGCCATCACGTCGCGTTGATGCGCGAGCAGCTGGACCACATGGCGGCCGCGGTGCGGGACGACGACGGCATCGCTTTCCTGCACGCCAACTGGCAGTTGCACGCGGTCATCGCGGACGTGAGCCCGCGGCCGATCCTCAAGGCCTTCTACGTCAGCCTGCTCAACCTCATCGAGCAGCACACGATCGCGATCGCCAGCGACCGGGCCGAGCGCCCGCTCGCAGGCTTCCACCAGAAGCGGTACCGGGTGCACGTGCAGCTCGTGGACGCGATCGCAAGCGGGGACGTCAGGGCCGCGGAACGGGTGCTACATAAGCACAACGCCGGCATCGCCCGGCCGGAGTCGTAGCGGGAGGCGTCCGTGGTGCCGTGTGGCAGATGGTGTCGGGAGATGCCTCGCCGAGCGGCAGGCCCGAGTTCGACAGCATCGTCGAGTTCGCGATCGCGGCGCTGACAAGCCGAGGAGTCGCAGGCTGGTCGACCTCCGCGGCTCTCGGCGCACCTCCGTCACCCACTCCGACCCGTGGGCGGTCGTAGCGGGCATCGGGCATGGCCAGCGAGATCGCGGCCTGCAGACTGCCCATGAGTGCTGGCAGAGGTGTCGGTGTTCAGGGAACGGCCAGATGGAGGCACCATGCCCCTCGTGAAGCCGGCAGCCGGCCCCTGGTGAGACCGATCGGGGCAGGAGCGTGAGCATGTGACTCCCTTTCGGGAGTTTCCGTGGAGCAACTGAGGCCTCCGCAGGCGTCAACGCCACCGCCGCGTCGTGCCCCTGGCCGTCCTGTGCGGGCGGGTTCTCGCTGGTCGCAGCCTGCTAGGAACGCGTACAATTTTACGTACGTCGTGTGGAGGTGGCTATGAGGACCATGTCGTACTCCGAGTCCAGGGCCCGGTACGCGGAGACCCTGAATTCGGTGACCGACGACCGTGAGGAGGTCATCATCACCCGGGCCGGACACGAGCCGGTGGTAATGGTGGCGCTCGATGACTACGAGTCGTTGAAGGAGACTGCTTACCTGCTGCGCTCGCCCATCAACGCCCGCAGGCTCCTGGCGTCGATCGAAGAGCTGGAGGGCGGTGGTGGGCAGGTCCAGGAGCTGCACGAGGCGTGAAGATCGTGTTCGCCTCCAGGGCGTGGGAGGACTACCTGTGGTGGCAGGCCCAGGACCGCAAGGTGCTCAAACGCATCAACAGCTTGATCCAGGACATCATCCGTAACGGCAACGAGGGCATCGGCAAGCCCGAACCCCTGCAACACGGTTTCCGCGGCTACTGGTCCCGGCGCATCACCGACGAGCACCGCCTGGTGTATCGCGTCGAGGACGACGAAGTCCGGATCGCTGCGTGCCGATACCACTACGAGTGAGCAGACGCCGCCCGAGGAGGCATCCCGTTGAGCGCGACCGCGCGTTCCGACGCCGCTCACGGTGGGGCCGTCCGACCGACGTCAAGGGGGGTAAGGGCGGAGAGCAGGTCGATTGGTAGAGGCACCTGTTCAACAGTCCTGAGTGGTGGCCGTGGTGACAGGAGGCTGAGCCGCTCGCTGCTCCTGCTGGCGCAGGCCCGGTCGTCGCGCGCACCCCTCGCCGGGTCGAGGAGGGGCGCACTCGACGGTCAGTGCTCGACGAGACCGGCCAGCAGGTGTGCCGGCGCCGGACCGGCCGGACGGTGGCCGAGCCGTCCCGGGCCGCGCTGGCCGGCGCCGCCCGGGGACCCGGCTGGAGGTAGTGCTCGAGCCGATCGGGCCGGCGTGGCTGCCGGTCAGCCCGGACAGTGCCGTCCTGGATCTCAAGGACCCGGCGGACGCCAAGGTCCTGGCGCAGCTGATCAGGTGTCCCGCAGGCTGACACCGAGACGCTGGGGGCGAACATCGTCCAAAGGGCGCTCCCTCGACCAGGTCCTCGCCGCGGGCGTCGTGTGGAGCGCCGCGAGATCCGCCGATGGTTGGGAGTACATCCTTGGTCGGTACTCGTCAAGATCACGTGGTGGCCGTCTTACGGCACGACGCCACGCCGCTCACCAGCGAGGGACTCGTACACCATCCCTGAGGACGCAGCCCCACGTGTGAAGATCGTGCCCGGCCGCAAGACCGACGTGCATCGCCCGTCCGGTCTTGCCGAGGATCGTCGAAGTCACCGAGGTCAGCTTGATCCCGGCGTCCCGAAAGCGCATCTGGTGCTGCCCGCACTCGGCCTGTGAGGCGCGGACGTGGACCGAGCAGCACGAGGCGATCAAGGGTGGCGCGGGCGCGGTCAGCGGGTGCGGCGCCATTTGGGTGTGGCCACCCAGTGGCCGAGCCCGGGGTGCAGCGACGTGGGCTCAGTGGGTCGGGCCGCGGCGAGCCGCACCGCCGCGGCGTGGCGGGCCTCGACGGGGGCGCGGGTCGCCGGGGTGTCGGGCTGGCACGCGCAGTCCTTCGGAGACCATCCGCACCAGTCGCAGAGCAGGTCGCTTACGGTGCCGTCCGGAGGCCGGTGGCCTCGGCGGGGGCGTCCCGGAACTGCGGTGTCAGGGAGCGGGCCGGGGTGTCGGCCCGGTGCGGGACGCGTCATCACGAGCCACCGGTGGCCTTCTCGATGCGGGCGATCCGGGCCTGGATCGCGTCCGGGTCCCAGCTCACGACCTCACGGAGTTGTTCGAGGACCGCGATCTCGACGGCCGCGTGCACCGCGGCCGGGGTCACGTAGGGGTCGACGGACCTGGCCGCTGCGAGCGACCGGGTGGAGAGCTTGACATTGATCATCGGGATCCCTTCTCACCAGGGAGACTCGGCGCCTCGTCCGCGCGCCCGGGGCGATGCTGCCCAGCGGTTGCCCCACCAGGCGGCGCAACCGTCGTGGGCATGCTGGAGGCCAGGGGGAAGGGGGTGCCGCGCTGGGGGGAACGCGGCACCCCGTGGCTTTCCACCTGCGGGCTGACACTGGTGACCGTCGCGGCGCGGGCAATGGCTGAGGCGATCCTCATGAGGAGCGCCGCTGAGACTGGCATGACAACTCCGATCAGCTCGATACGGACCGCGCCCGGTCTGTCCACCGCGGCTGGTCGGTCCGCCGGGCAGCGGGTCGCGTCACGCCACCCGGCGGGGGTCGGTGATCTCTGGTCTCCTCGGGCCCTTTCGCGGGCGGCCGCGAGGACCGGCGATCCGGGCGACCGCGGCGCAGCCGCCCGGATCGACCGGGCCCGGAGTGGGGAAGCGGACGATGTGGTGACCTGTGGGTTCCAGCGACGCGGCCATGTGCGCGGCGCATAGTCAGCACGTATCCTCGTCGTGCCCTCGGTGCGCACGTAGTCAGTCATCGCGCTACCGATCACTGCGGTGTCCACGACCTCAAGAATGGCGGCCCGAGGTCGGCGTGTCGTTACGGCTCCCGCCCATCTCCGATGCCGGCTGGGGCTCCCCTCGGCTTGCCGCTATCTGCAATGTGCGGAGGGCTGTTCGGCTGCCATCCTGAGCCGGTGTGCGGTGCATGATCGTGGACGACAACGAGCGGTTTGCCGACGTCGCGCGAGACCACCTCGGCCGCGACGGTTGGACGACGTCGGTACGGCCAGGACACAGGCAGAGCGCTGGCAAAGGCCGACGAGCTACGCCCGGACGTCGTTTTCGTCGAGAGCAGCCCGAGCGCCGAGGGCGGCTCCGCGCCGATGGAGGTCTCCCCCTCCGGAGAACCCGTCCGCCGGCAACTCCCCCGTGCCGGTGCCGCGAAGCGGGGTTGTGCCCTGTCTCGGTCTGACGGATAGTCGCCTTCGCCCTCGAACAGGTGTAGGCACGGGGTGTGAGCCGGGTCCGGCCGTGCGTGGAGGTGTCGGATGGAGGCAGATGGGGCGCTGCCGGGCCGAGATCCGCAGGCCGAAGTCCTGCACCAGAGCGAACGCGCGCGCGTAAGTCGGCTGTTCTTGACCGGGCGCACGGTCATCCGGAAGGAGCCGCTGGGACCCGACGCCGAGCGTCGGCTGCGGCACGAGGTGGCGACGCTGGAGCGGCTGCGCGATGTCGTGGGGGTGGCGCAGCTCGAGGCGCCCCGGTGCCCGGGGTCCCTCGTGCTGGCGGATGGTGGCACCAGCCTGGAGGGGCTGGCCGGGCCGCTGCCGGTCGACGTCCTGATCGGGCTGGCGGTGGGGTTGGCCCAGGCTGTGGCGGGGATGCACCGGCGGGGTGTGATGCATCGCGACATCACCCCGGCCAACATCGTGATCTCCGACGACGGTGTCCCGTGCCTGGTCGATTTCGCCTTGGCGACCTCCTTCGCCGAGATCCGCCCGGAGTTCACCCACCACACCGAGATCGTGGGGACGTTGGAGTACCTGGCGCCGGAGCAGACCGGGCGCACCGGCCGATCGGTGGATCACCGTGCCGATCTCTACGGGTTGGGTGCAACGCTGTACGAGCTGGCGACCGGCGAGCCACCGTTCGGCTTCGGGGACCCGCTGCGGCTCACGCATGATCATCTGGCTCGGGTGCCGGTGCCGCCGGCCCAGGTGAACGCGGCAATACCACCGCCGCTGTCCGAGATCATCATGCATCTGCTGGAGAAGGAACCGGACAACCGGTACCAGAGCGCAGACAGCGTGGCCTACGACCTGGAGCGGGTGCGGGACGCCCGGACAGGCCCCGGCGCGCCGGCGCTGCGGGTCGGTGAGCACGATGTTCCGCTGCGGTTGCTGCCACCGGCGCGGCTGGCGGGACGCGACGTCGAGGCAGCGACGCTGCAGGCGGCGTTCGAGGACGCACTGCGTGGCCAGTGCCGTGGGGTACTGGTCAGTGGGGCGCCGGGGGTGGGCAAGACCGCCTTGGTCGATCAGCTGCGGCCGGTGGTGACCGGCAGGGACGGCTGGTTCGTGGCCGGCAAGTTCGACCAGTACCGGCGGGATCTGGAGTTCGACGCAGGCCATCAGGCGATCCGCGCGCTGGGTCGGCTGCTGTTGGCCGAGCCGGAGCACGAGCTGGCGCAGGTCCGCGAACGGATCTTCAACGCGGTGGGCCCGAACGCGGGTCTGCTGACTGCGGTTGTGCCGGAGTACGCGGCGCTGCTGGCGGTGCCGCCCGATGCGGGAGATCCGCTGACCGCGCAGGTGCGGGCGCAGCGGACGGATGCGGCCGTGTTGCGTGCCGTGGCCTCGCCGACACGACCGGTGGTGATGTTCCTCGACGACCTGCAGTGGGCCGGGCGCACCCTGCTCGGCCTCGTCGACCTGGTGCTGGGCGAGGAGCCGATCGACGGCTTGTTGCTGGTGGCCGCGTATCGCGATGGTGATCTGGATGCGGCACATCCGCTGGCGGCACCCCTGTCCCGATGGCGGGAGCAGGCCGGGGTGCAGCACCTGCGCCTGGTCAACCTGCCGGTATCCGACACCATCGCCATGGTTGGCGAGATGCTGCACGTGGACCGGGCCGCCGCGGCGGGCTTGGTCGAGGCGATCTCCCCGCACGCGTCCGGCAACCCCTACGAGACGGTGGAGCTGCTCAACGCGCTGCGCCGCGACCGCGTGCTCACCGCGACCGCCACGGGCTGGCGGTGGGACACGGCGGCCGTGCGTGTTCGCCTGGGTCGCCCCGAGGCCGCCGGGCTGCTGGCGACCCCGCTCGAGGCCATGCCGCCGCGGTCCCGGCAGCTGGTGGAGACGATGGCGTGTCTGGGAGGGCGGGCCGAGCTGAGCCTGCTGCAGACCGCGACCGGCGACCCAGCGGCCGAGCTGCAACCGATGCTGGCGCCCGCCCTCGACGAAGGCCTTCTCGTCATGGAGCCCGGCGCCCACGAGGCGGTGCGGTTCCGCCACGACCGCATCCGCGAGGCGATCCTGCGCGGGCTCGACCCGGGGCAGCGACGCGCCCTGCAGCTGGCCACGGCCCGACGGCTGGCCGAGGTGCCCGACCTGTTCGCCGTCGCCGCCGAACAGTACCTGCCGGTGATCGACACGGTCGACGACCCCGCGGAGCGGCGTCGGGTCGTGGGGCTGCTGCGGCGCGCCGCCGCCCAGGCGGTATTGATCGGGGACCACGCGCTGGAGAACGCGCTGCTGGCCGCGGCATTGCGGCTGATCGAACCGGGTGAGACCGCCACGCTGATCGAGGTGCACACCGCCCGGCACGCCGCCCTGTACGGCCTGGGGCGCCTGGACGAGGCGGACGAGGAGTACCGCACGATCGAAAGGCTGTGCCCTACCGCCGTGGAGCGCGCGACCGCGACGGCGGTACAGGTGCGCAGCCTGACCCACCGAAACTGCTTTGCCGAGGCGATCGAGCTCGGCCTGGAGTCGCTGCGTGAGCTGGGCGTCTCCGTCCCGGCGGCGGACCGGCTCGCGGCCGAGCTCGACGGCCAGTTCTGCTATCTGTACCGGTGGTTGGACCACACCGAAGCTGCGGATGATCTGGCTCGGCCGGACGTCACCGAGCCCGCGCTGCTCGCCGCGAGCCGTCTGCTCAACGCGGTCCTGCCGGCGGCCTACTTCGTCCCCGACCACGCCACGATCGCCTGGCTGAGCCTGGAAGCGTTGCGGATCTGGATCGCGCACGGCCCGGGCCCTACCCTGGTCGGCCCGGCCAGCATCGCGGCCTTCGCCGCTGTGACGCTGCGCGACGACTACGCCGCCGGGTACCGGGCGGTGCGGCGGATCCTGGCGCTGGGCGAGGCCCGCGGCTACGAGCCCGACACCTCGCAGGCGCGCTCCCTGTTCGCGATCCTGGCCTGCTGGTTCGAACCGATCGAAAACGGTGTCCACGCGGCTCGGCGGGCCCGGGAGGGGCTGATCGCGGGCGGCGAACTGACCTACGCCAGCTACACCTACCACCTGACCGTTTCGGGCCTGCTGGACTGCGCGCCAACGCTGGACGTCTGTGTCGCCGAGGTGGAGGTGGGGCTGGCCTTCGCGTGGCGCACCGGCAGCGAACAGACCGGCCAGTGGCTCGACCCCTTCCGGCGGTTGGCCGGTGTGCTGCGCGGCGAACGCGCCGCCGCGGCCGGTCAGACGGCCACCATCGACCGGCACGCCGACAACCCGATGGCGCTTCTCTTCGCGCATATCAGCCACGCGATCGCGGCCGTCGTTTTCGGCGATGCGGTCGCCCTGGCGCGGCACACCGCCGCGGCGATGCCGCTGCTACCCGCCGTCCTGGGCCTCTACCCGACCGCCGTGGCCCACCTGCTGCACGGGCTCGCCCTCGCCGAGCAGGCCCGCACCGCGGACGCTGACGAGCGCGGCAGTCTGCTGTCCGAACTGGACGAGGTGACGCAGTGGCTGGGCGCCCGCGCCGCGGACGCGCCGGAGAACTTCCTGCACCTGCTGCGGCTTGTCGAGGCCGAACGGGCCTGGGCCGTCGGCGACTTCCACGCCGCCGCCCTCGCCTTCGACGCCGCCCGGCGCGAGGCCGCCGGGCGCCGCCGCCCCTGGCATCAAGCCCTGATCGCCGAACGCGCGGCCCGCTTCCACCTCGCCCACGGCCTCGAACACGCCGGCCACGACCTGCTCGCCCAAGCCCGCCAGCAGTACCTCACCTGGGGCGCGACCGCGAAAGTCGACCAACTCGACTGGGCCTACCCCACCCTGCGGCCACAACCCGATACGACCGCCGGGCCCGGCGGCGACCAGCCCGGTGCCCCGGCCCGTTTCTCCACGGTCACGACAGGAACCATCGACCTGCTCGGCATCCTCTCCGCGTCGCAGGCGCTGAGCTCCGAGACCAGCATCGACCGGCTGCACGCCCGCGTGGCCGAGGTGCTCGGCGCGATGACCGGCGCCACCGGCGTACACCTGCTGCTATGGGGCGACGACCGGCACGACTGGCTGCTGCCCGCACCCGGCGGCGGCACCGTCCCGGCCGGCGGCACCGGCCACGAACACGCGGTGCCGCTGTCGGTGCTGCGCTACACCCAGCGCACGGGTGAACCGCTGGTCGTGGACGACGCCACCCGCGACGACCGGTTCGCCCGCGACCCCTACTTCACCGACGTCGCCTGCTGCTCGCTGCTGGCCCTGCCCATCCTCAACCGTGGCACCCTGCGGGGGGTGCTGCTGCTGGAAAACCGCCTCATCCGCGGCGCGTTCACCACCGAACGGCTCGACGCTGTCAAGCTCATCGCCGGCCAACTCGCCGTCTCCCTCGACAACGCCCAGCTCTACGCCGAGCTCACCGCGTCACGCGCGCGGATCGTCGCCACCGCCGACCAGACCCGCCGGCGCCTCGAGCGCGACCTGCACGACGGCGCCCAGCAACGGCTGGTCTTGCTCGCCCTGCAGGCGCACGCGGCGCAGGCGGCGGTGCCGCCCGGGGCCGGTGAGCTGGCCGCGCTGCTGGACGACCTGGCCGCCGGGCTGACCGGTGCCCTGGACGAGCTGCGCGACTTCGCCCGCGGCATCCACCCGGCGATCCTCGCCGAAGGCGGACTGCGCCCCGCGCTGAAGGGGCTGGCCCGCCGCTCCGCGGTCCCGGTCGAACTGGACGTGCAGGTCGACCGGCGCCTGCCCGAGCCCATCGAGATCGCCGCCTACTACGTCGTCTGCGAGGCGCTGACCAACGCGGCCAAGCACGCGCAGGCATCCACCGTCGAGGTCGAGGTCGAGACCGTCGACCCCGGCGGCGGACTGCGGGTCCTGGTACGCGACGACGGCCGTGGCGGCGCCGACTTCGCCGGCGGAACGGGCTTGGTCGGGCTCAAGGATCGGGTGGAGACGCTCGGCGGCCGGCTCTGGGTGCACACCGGGCCCGGCGCAGGCACCACCGTGCGGGCCGAGCTCCCATCGGGCCCGGACCGCGCGATCTCCGGCTGACCGAGCCGACGGCCCGACAAGTTCCGAGCAAGGTGATCGGGGCAGGGCGCTATCGAGGGGATCCTGCCGGAGGGGGTCCTGGCGCCGCGAGCTGTTCCGCTGGCTCAACCCCGCTACACGACCCGCCGGCGGCACTCCTCCCGGCACTCCTGGTGCCGCTACCAGACCCCGAACACCTACCAGAAGGCCCAGGCTGCTGCCATCCCAGCAGCGGTGTCATCCGTAGCCCGGGATCGGCGCTGCCCGCCCGCCTTCCCGCTACCTGCAATGCGGGCAGCTCGCGAGGACTGCGACCCTGCTTCATGTGGGGCGCTTGATGATCGTGGACGACAACGAACGATTCCTCGCGGTCGCCCGGGATCGGCTGACCAGCGACGGCCTGGAGGTCGTCGGCACCGCCACCACCCAGGCGGAGGCCCTGGACAAGGCCGAGGAGCTGCACCCGGACGTGATACTCGTGGACATCAGCCTCGGCACCGAGAGCGGCTTCGAACTCACCCGCCGCTTCGTCGAGGACTTCCCCGATCTTCATCCGCGCGTCGTCCTGATCTCCACCCGCGACCCGGAGGACTTCGCCGATCTGATCGCGCTGAGCCCTGCCGCCGGATTCCTGCCGAAGAACCTCCTCTCCGCGAGCGCCGTCTGCGATCTCCTCCGCGGCAACGACTGCTGATCCCTGCGGCCACGAGCGTCGGCGCCGGAGCGGATGAGCATGACGGATGGCTGGGTAGCGCCGCAGATTCGACTGTGGTCGATCTGGTGAGGTGGCGGCATACCACCTCGCGTCGGAGGCGTTGAACCAACCGGCGAAGCACGCCGGCGCAGGTGAGCGTCTTGCTCAGCGCGAGGGACGGCCACTGCACATGGCGGTGCGCGCGACGGGGGTAGGTGGCGGCGGTCCCCAGGGCGCGCCCGCCTCATCGGCCGGCGCGATCCGCTGGAGGCGCTCGGCGGCACACCGAGGTCACAAGCCCGCCCGGCACCCGGGACAACCGTGCTGGTCACCGGTCCGCTCACGACCCGCAGCGCAAGGCCGATCAGCGCGTGTCGAGATAGGTGAGCACAGCGAGCACGCGACGGTGGTCATCCGTGGTGTCTGGAAGGCCCAGCTTCATCAGAATGCTGCGCACGTGCTTCTCGACGGTACCTTCGGTGATCCAGAGCCGGCGCGCGATACCCGCGTTGGACCGGCCCTCCGCCATCAGCGCCAGCACATCGCGTTCCCGTTCACTCACTCCGGAGATCGGGTCGTTGCGCTTGCTCGCTGTGACCAACTCCTGCACCAGAGCCGGATCGACGACCGAACCGCCCCTGGCGATCCGTTCGAGCGTCTCGAGGAACTCCGCGACATCGCTGACCCGGCTCTTGAGTAGGTAGCCGATGCCCCGCCCGCTCGCGAGCAACCCCATCGCATGGTCGACCTCGGCGTGTGCCGACAGGACGAGGATCCCCGTCGTCGGCAGCTCCCGGCGGACCTCCTTGGCCGCGTCCAGCCCTTCGGTGGCGTATCCCGGCGGCATTCGAATGTCGACGATCACCAGGTCAGGAGTGGTCTCCCGGACCAGCTCGAGAAGCCGTAGGGCATCGCCGGCCTGCCCCACGACGTCGAAGCCGTTGCGGTCGAGCAGGCTCGCCAGTCCTTCGCGAAGTAGGACGTCGTCGTCGGCGACGACCGCCCGCAGGCCAGTCATGGACGTCCCGGCCCCTCCGGGCCGGTGAGGCTGCGAGCGGATGTGGCCGGCATCATCCCGCGATTATCGACCCCGACGCGCTGGCCCGGCACCCATGCCCGGGAGATCGTCGCCGCCGGCTCGGCCCTCGCCGGTCACGCGCCGTGCCGTCCACCCCTCCGGATCGCCAGGAGGCGCGCCCCATCGCCACGGGTTCAGCTCGGCCCCGGCGCCGTTCTCGTCGGGAAGCCCTCCACGGGCGACAGCATGCGGCGACCGTGATCGACCGTGGCCGCCTGCCGGCGGTCGCCGCCTTCGACGCGAGTCGCATCGTGGCGGATCGATGGGGGTCTTCCCCCATCGGCAGCGTAGGCCCGCGCCCATCCGGGTGTAGCGCCAGCGGGATGGCCCACGGTGCGCGCCGGGTGGAGTCTTTCCGGCATCGGATCGGTATCCAGAAGGTGATCGACGATGCACACGACGACACCCGCCGTTCTCAGCCATCGGGACCGCGCTGTTCTCCGAGCAGTCGCCGCGGGCCGGTGCGTGGCTTCCGCGGCCACGGACGACGCCCTGCTGATCGACGGCCGTTGCCTCAGCGACCAGTTCGTGGCGCCGCGCCTTCGCGCCGCCGGGTTCATCGTCGCCGGTCCGACGCCGGGCCCGGTCCGGCTCACCGAGACCGGCGCGGCTGTACTCGAGGCGGCGGCGTGACTTCGTGGCGATCAGTACCGCCGCCGCGCCATGAGCCACTCCCCATAGCCGGGTCGATGAGCTTGCGCGATCTGTTCGCGCAACGCAGCCGTACCGTCGGGCCCTGACCCCGGTTCATGGACACGCACCCACACAGCTACCGCCATGCCGGCGTCGTCATCCACCCCGTGTCCGCGAGCCGGGGTCAAGACCCCCCGACGCCGACGTGCCTGCGTGAAGGGACGACTGGGTGCTCTCAGCGCGGGTTCGAGGACCGCGCCCGGCGGGTCGCCCCGCGCTCTCCTGCTGGTCAGTACGACTGGTGACCATGCTCGATCGCGTAGACGGCGGCTTCGATCCGGCGGGTGAGGCCGAGTTTGTGCAGCATTGTCGAGACGTGGTTCTTCACCGACTTCTCCGCCAGGTGCAGTTGCGCGCCGATCTGCAGGTTGGTCGGCCCCGCGGCGAGGAGTGTCAGGACTCGTCGTTCGTGCACGGACAGGGCCGCGTAACGCGGGTCTGCGTCGGCGTGTCCGTCGCGGAGCCGGTCGAGCACCCGCCCGGTCGCCTTCGGGTCAAGCAGCGAGCCGCCGCCGGCGACGGTGCGCACCGCGGCGATCACTTCGGCCCCGCACACGCGTTTGAGCAGGTAGCCGGCCGCGCCGGCCATGATCGCCCCGAACAGGGCCTGCCCGTCAGCGCTTCGTGACCGGCGGTCGGCTTGGTGGTATTCGGGAGGACCGAGGTGGTTTGCCGGCGGGCCGAGGTGGTGACGGTGGACGCCCATTTCCCGTGTATCGCATCCGAGACCCCCACGGATTCTCACCCTCTGCCGTTCCTATAGCTCGCGAATGAGCCATGCAATGATGCGACAAAAGTTGAAGACCGCCTCGACCGTGGCGAAAACCTGGACAGGCGATCCTGGACAGGGGGTCGACACTGACCCTTGAACCATTCTATTGAGCGCCGCCCTAACCCGGCCCTAACCCTGGGATAAACGTCTACTCGATCTCCGGAAAAAGCTAACAGGCCAAACCGACAACCGGTCTGACCTACTAGTTTGCATGCGCCGCGAGGGAATCGAACCCTCAACCCGCTGGAGGGGAGTCGGGTGTTCCAACGCGGGCTCCGATGAGCGTTCGTGCTGGTGAGAGCGGCCTCGTTTGCTCGACGATCTTGGCTCATGTTCAGTCGCAGAGGTCATGATCGGTCGTAAGCGGTGACCAAAACGGTGACCCAGGTGGGCTCTCAGACGTTCCGGGGGAAGCCCAGGTTGATGCCGCCGTGCTGTTCCCGCGCGGCCGGGTCGAGCCAGCGGGTGGTCACGACCTTGCCGCGGGTGAAGAATCCGAAGCCCTCCACACCGTGGGCGTGGGTGTCGCCGAACAGCGAGTTCTTCCAGCCCCCGAAGGAGTAGTAGGCCATCGGCACCGGCACCGGCACGTTGATGCCGATCATCCCGACCTCCACCTCGTTCTGGAACCGCCGCGCCGCACCCCCGTCGTTGGTGAAGATCGCCGTGCCGTTCCCGTACGGGTTCGCGTTGATCAGCTCTACGGCCTCCTCGTACGTGTCCACGCGGATCACCGAGAGCACCGGGCCGAAGATCTCGTCCGTGTAGATCGACATGTCGGACGTGACGTGGTCGAACAGCGTCGGGCCCACGAAGAACCCCGCACCCTCGGCTTCGAACTGGCCCTGCCGCCCGTCGACCACCAGCGTCGCCCCGGCCGACTCACCGGCGTCGATGTAGCCGGACACTCGGTCCTTGGCCGCCGACGTCACCAGCGGGCCCATGTCACAGTCCCGCGTCCCGTCCCCGGTGCGCAGCGCCACGGCCCGCTCGCGGATCTTCCCGACCAGGGTGTCGGCGATCTCGCCCACCGCGACCAGTGCGGAGATCGCCATGCACCGCTCTCCGGCCGAGCCGAACCCGGCGTTGATCGCCTGGTCCGCGGCCAGGTCCAGGTCCGCATCCGGCAGCACCACCATGTGGTTCTTCGCCCCACCCAGCGCCTGCACCCGCTTGCCGTGCGCCGTGCCCGTCTCGTACACGTAGCGCGCGATCGGCGTCGAGCCCACGAAGCTGATCGACTTCACGTCGGGCGACGTCAGCAGCGCATCCACCGCGGTCTTGTCGCCGTTGAGCACGTTGAACACGCCGTCGGGCAGCCCCGCCTCCTTCCACAGCTCGGCCATCCACAGCGCCGCGGTGGGCACCTTCTCCGAGGGCTTGACCACCACCGTGTTGCCCGCGGCGATTGCCACCGGGAAGAACCACATCGGCACCATGGCCGGGAAGTTGAACGGCGAGATGATCCCGACGACGCCCAGCGGCTGGCGGATCGACGCCACGTCCACGCTGGTCGAGGCGTTCTCGGTCGCCGAGCCCTTCAGCAGGTGCGGCGCGCCGCAGGCGAACTCCACGACCTCCTGGCCACGCGCCACCTCACCGGCGGCGTCGGAGAGCACCTTGCCGTGCTCGGAGGTGATGATCGCCGCCAACTCCGACGCCCGCGCATCGAGCAACTCCCGGAACGAGAACAGGATCCGGGTCCGCTTCGCCAACGAGGTGTCCCGCCACGCCGGGAACGCCGCCTTCGCCGCCGCGATCACCTCCGCGGCCTCCTCCTCCGACGCCAACGGCAACGACGCGGTCACCTCACCGGTGGCCGGGTTCGTCACGTCCGAGAACCGGCCGGACTTGCCATCGACCTTCTGGCCGTTGGCCCAGTGGTAGAGGGTGGCGATTGCGCCTGGGGGACGCGTTGAAGGCTTCACACAGGAATGAGATCTCAAGATCTCATGGTTGGCAAGACCGAACTGGTGGGTCGTGTAGTCGCATTGAGCAGCAGTAACGTACTGGTAACACGCGGGGGGAGTGGCGTCACTGGTGGGCTCTTGACACGCCCATGAGGCCTGAGGGAGTTTTGCGATCTCAAGTGCTTCCTGCCTCAGGAGATCTCATGACAGACCCCACCGCGTCCCCAGCGTCCTGCGATCTGCTCGTCACGGCCGGGTGGGTGATCACGGTGGACGCCGAGCGGCGGATCGTCCGGGACGGTGCCGTCGCGGTGACCGACGGCGTCATCGTCGCCGTCGGCAAGGCTGCGGAGCTGGACCGGACTTACCGGCCCGCTCGGCGGATCGACCGACCGGAGGCCGTCGTGCTGCCCGGCATGGCCAACGGCCACCGGCACCTGCTGTGCTGCGCAAAGGGCGCGATGCCCGAGGGCGGCACCACGCTGGAGTCCCTGCGTCGCTTCATCTACCCGTCGTTCTCGTCGCTCGAGCCCGAGGACATGAACGTCTACGCGCGCCACGCCACGGCCGAAATGATCCGCAACGGCACCACGCTGTTCGAGGAGCCCGGCTGCAACCACATCGACGCTGTCCTTCCCGCCATCGCCGAGTCCGGCATGCGCGCGCGCATAGGCCTGTGGACGTGGGACCAGCGCGGCTCCGGCGGGGACGCCGGCCTGCCGGACTGGCTGGCGCTCGACACCGCCGCCGCGATCAAGCGCCTCGAGCACGGCCTGGAGACCGTACAGGCCTTGGGCAACGAGCGGATCCGCCCGGCCGTGTGCGTCGAGGGTGTGACCACCTGCTCCGACGAGCTGACCGTCGCCGCCGCTCGGCTGGCCGAGGAGTCACAGACCCTCGCGGTGCAGCACAAGTCGACCAGCGAGCGTGAGGTGGCCCTCGAGCTGCAGGTCTTCGGCGAGCGCCCGATCCAGCACACCGCGAGCATCAAGGCGCTGAACCCGTACACCCTGCTCAACCACGTCACGAGCCTCGACCTGGAAGACGTGGCCGCCATCGCGGACACCGGCGCGACCGTCTCGTGGAACCCCAGTACGGCGTTGAAGCTGGCCAAGGGGACCACCCAGCACAGCAAGTGGCCGGAGCTGATCGCCGCGGGCGTCCCGATGGGACTGGGCACGGACGCGGAGAACTGCTCGAACCACCAGGACATCTGCCGCGCCATCTACCTCGCCGCGCTGCTGCCGCGAGACGCCCGGGAGGATCCCACGGCCGTCAGCGCCGAGACCGCCGTGGAGCTGGGCACCCTGGGCGGTGCCCGGGCCCTGCGGTTCGACGACGTCACCGGGTCCCTGGAGGTCGGCAAGCAGGCCGACCTCGTCGTGTTCGACACGAATGACTACGACTGGCGCCCCCTGCACAACCCCATCGCCAACCTCGCCTACGGGGTCACCGGCCACTCGGTCGACACGGTCCTCATCGGCGGACAGGTGGTACTGGAGAACAAGAAGAGCACCGTGTTCGACGAGGACGCACTGCGCGAGGAGGTCGAGGCCACCGACCGCCGAATCCTCAAGAAGATCGGCATCGACCCGGCGCCGGCCTGGCCGGTCGTCTGACCCACACTCCGGAAGGTTCCCCACATGTACGGCGGCGTCGCGCTCCAGCCGGTCTACGCACCCGAGCAGTTCGTCTCGATGGTCCGGCGGGTCGAGGAGGTCGGCATCGCCGACCTCTGGCTCACCGACTCGTCCCTGCACTCCCGCTACTGCTACTCCTACCTCACCCTCGCGGCGACGAACTCGCATCGCCTGCGGCTGGGCACCGCGGTCACCAACCCGGTGACGCGGCACCCGGCCATGGCGGCCGTCGGGATCTCGACGATCGACGAGATCTCCGGCGGTCGCGCTGTCTACGGCATCGGCGCGGGTGATCGGCCGCTGGAGGCCCTCGGCCTCAAGCCCGCGCGGCTCGCCCTGCTGGAGGACGCCATCACCGCCGCCCGCAGGCTGTGGACCGGCCAGCACGTCGACATGACCGCGCGCGGGTTCACCCTCGACGACGCGCACCTGCGCTTTCCGGCTCGCCAGGACATTCCCGTCTACATCTCGGCGAGCGGCCCGAAGACTCTGGAGTTGGCCGGGCGGGTGGCCGACGGCGTCATCCTGCTGGCGGGCCTGCACCCGGACGGACTGACCTATGCCCTGGAGCACATCGACCGCGGCGTGGACATGGCGGGCCGGGACTCGCGCCCGAAGATCACGGTCTTCGCCTATGGGGCAATCGACGAGGACGAGGACGTCGCCCTTGCCGCCGGCCGCACGATCGCCGCGTGGTTCCCGATGACAACGCCGGTCTACTGCGGGCTCGCGGGCCTGTCCCCGGAGCTGGTCGAGCAGGTCCGTGCGCAGTACGCGGGCGGGGAGTTCCAGGAGGCGGAGAGAGCTGCGGCGCTCCTGCCAGACGATTTCGTGCGCCGGATGTCTCTGTCCGGAAACCGGGCCGCGGCCCGCGAGCACATCCGCACGCTGGACAAGCTGGGCATCGACAGCATGGCGGTGTTCCCGCTCGGCGGGGACGCCGACAGCAGGCTGGCGACCGTCGCCGCGTTCGCGGAGTGCCTGCGCGACGAGGGCCATCTCTGATCTCGGCGCTCGAACGAGGGCCCCGCAGCCAGTCGGCCTGCGGGGCCATTGTCTCGGGTGTGCTCAGCCTCGGACGGGGAGCGCCCGCCCGAGCATGGCGGGGGCGCGGACCCGCCGCGCCGAGGCGGCGAGCGCGACCAGGCTGAGCACGGAGGGCAGGCTCAACCAGAACTGCGACGGCAGCGCGAAACCGGGCACGAGGGCAGCGCCCAAGGTCCCCACCACGACACACAGCACCGCCCCGAGCAGCACCCATCGCAGCGGCGAACCCGAGCGCCGGGCCCGCCACGCCCCTACGGCGCCGACCACGAGGCCGAGTGCGACGAGCGCGATCCACACCTGCTGCGGCACCGCGCCCATCGACTGCAGGCGCAGCTGGAGCGCGTCGGTGAAGCCGAAGACCAGGCAGGCCGCGACTACGCCGTAGGGCCGCCACTGCCCGAAGACGACGGCGGCGAGCGCGAGGAATCCGCGTCCGGCGGTCATGTTCTCGGCGAACAACCCGACCTGACCCACGGACAGGAACGCACCGGCCAGCCCGGCGAGGGCGCCGGCGGCGAGGACGGCGCTCCACTGCACCCGCGCAACGTCGACACCGGTCGAGTCCAGCACCTCGGGCTTCTCCCCGGCGGAACGCAGCCGCAGGCCCCGTCTGCTCCGGTAGAGCAGGTACGCGACGACGGGGCCGAGCACGTAGGCGAGGTAGACCAGCGGCAGCTGGTGGAACAGCACCGGTCCGATGCCGGGGATGTCCGACAGCAGCGGCACCGCGTACGGCTCCATCTTCACCGTCGTGGGCTGGGTGCCACCGAACTGCAGGCGGTAGAGGAACAGGGTGAGTCCAGCGGCCAGCAGGTTCAGCGCCACGCCGACCACGATCTGGTCACCGCGCAGGGTCACCGACACGAACGCCATGATCGCGCCGAGGACCAGCCCGAGGCCGATTCCGGCGAGCAGCCCGAGCCCGACGCTGCCGGTGGCGTACGCGGCGAGGAAGCCGGCGTAGGCGCCGAACAGCATCATCCCCTCGAGCCCGATGTTGATCACGCCGGCGCGTTCGGAGATCAGTTCACCGAGCGCGGCGAGCAGCAGCGGGACCGACAGCCGGATCGCGGCGGCGAAGAGGGCGACGTCGAACGGGTTCACGAGTGCGCTCCTTCGGCGACGCGTGCGGGTTGCTCCGCCGCGGTCGCTGCGGGCCGCCGGGAACGGCGGCGCTCGACCAGCCATGCGGAGCCGGTGACCAGCAGGATCACCACGGCCTGGGTTGCGGTGACCAGGCCGGAGGAGATGCCGACCCTGGCCTCCATCAGCCCGCCGCCCTGGCGCAGCGCGGCCAGCAGGAGCGCGGCCGGGATGCAGGCGAGCGGGTTGTTGCGGGCGAGCAGGGCCACGACGATGCCGTCGAAGCCGTAGTTCGCCGAGAAGCCGGGGGCGAGGTTGCCCGCGGGCGCGGCCAGCACGAGCGACGAGCCCGCGACGCCGGCGACGGCGGCCGACGTGCACAGCGCACCCACCCCGACCAGCCGGGTCCGGGTTCCCGTGGCCTTGGCCGCGGACGGGTTTGCGCCGGTCAGCCGCAGCCGGTAGCCCACGACGGTGCGGCCTAGCACGTACGCGGCGGCCAGCACCACGACCACGACCAGCACGATGTCCCAGCGCAGTGTGGTGCGCGCCAACAGGACCGGCCAGCGCGCCGAGTCGGCCACCGGGGAGCTCTGGCCGAGCGTGCCGGTCGGTTCCTCCATCGGGCCGTTGGCCAGCCAGGACACGACTTGGGTCATGATCAGGGTGAGGAGCAGCGTGGCGATGAAGTCGTTGACCCCGCGGCGAGCCCACAGCCAGGCGGCGATGCCGCCGAGTGCCGCGCCGCCGGCGGCGCCTGCGAGGACCGCGAGCGGCAGGTGCACCGCCATCGGTAGGCCCGACAGGTGGAGTCCGACCACCGCCGCGGTGGTGCCGCCCGCGAGGATCTGCCCCTCCAGCCCCACGTTGAGCCGACCGGCGCGGGAGGCGACGACCCAGCCGACCGCGGCCAGGACGAGGGGGACGAACTTGGTCAGGGTGGCGCCGAACTGGGCCGGGCTGCCGAAGACCCCGTCCCACATCGCGAGGGCGGCGTCGCCCACGGGGGCTCCGCTCAGGGCGATGACCAGAAGGGACACCGCCAGCGCAAGGACGACGGCGAGCAGGCTGACGGCAGCGCCGCGCAGAGCCCGCCGGTCGACGGCGAGCCGTCTCATGGGGTCGCTCCTTCTGCGCCGGCGGCCATCAGCTCGCCGATCCGGTCGCGCGTGGCGTCCGCGGCGTCGAGCACCGCGACGACCCGGCCCGACGACATCACCGCGATGCGGTCGGACAGGGCGAAGATCTCGTCGAGCTCGGCGGAGACGAGCAGGGTCGCCCCGCCCGCGGTCTTGTGGGCGTTGATCTGGGCGTGCACGAACTCGATCGCGCCGACGTCGAGGCCACGGGTGGGTTGAGCGGCGACGAGCAGATCGGGCTCGCCGTGCATCTCCCGGGCCAGGACGATCTTCTGCTGGTTGCCGCCGGAAAGGCTCGCGACGGAGGTGTCCAGCCCGGCGGTGCGGACGTCGAAGCGGGCGACGAGGTCGGCGCAGTGCCGACGGATGCGGCCCGGCCGCAGCACGCCTGCGCGGCTGAAGGCGGGCTCGCCGATCGCCCGCATCATGAGGTTGTCGGTCACCGACAGCGGTAGCGCCAACCCGTCGGAGTGTCGGTCCTCGGCGATCGTCCCGGTGCGACCGGGGCCACCGCCGGTGCGGGCCGTGATGGTGACCGTGCCCGCCGTGGCGGTACGCACGCCCGCGACGAGGTCGGCGAGCTCGCTCTGCCCGTTGCCCTCGACACCGGCGATCCCGAGCACCTCGCCGCCCCGCACCCGCAGGTCGACGGGCCCGAGGTCGCGGTCGCCGCGATACCGGGCCAGGGTGAGCCCGTCGACATCGAGCACCACGGGACCCGGCGGGACCACCGGCCGCTCGGTGCGCAGCACGACGTCCCGGCCGACCATCATCCCGGCGAGCTCCTCGGGCGGGGTCGCACCGACCTCGACGGTGTCGACGACCCGCCCGCCCCGCACCACGGTGCACCGATCGGCCACGGCCGCGATCTCGCCCAGCTTGTGGGTGATCAGCACGATGGCCAGGCCTGCTGCGGCCAGCTCGGCGAGGACCTCGGCGAGGCGGTCCCACTCGGCGGGGGAGAGCACGGCGCTGGGCTCGTCGAGGAGCAGCACCCGGGCGTCGCCGAGCAGGCACTTGAGGATCTCGATCCGTTGCCGCTCGCCGACCGGGAGGGTCTCCACCGGGACGTCCGGGCGGACCGGCATGCCGTGTCGCTCGCCGATCTCGACGAGCCGGGCCCGGATCGCGGCTGCGTCGTACCGGCCGGTCGTGCCTTGGGCCAGCGCCACGTTCTCCGTGGCGGTCATGTCCGGGACCAGCATGAAGTGTTGGTGGACCACGCCGATCCCGGCGGCGCGCGCGGCCTGCGGGTCCCCGGCCGGCAGCGGTGCGCCGGCGACGGACACCTCACCCGAGTCCGGCCGCACCAGCCCGGAGAGGATCTTGACCAGGGTCGACTTGCCGGCCCCGTTCTCCCCCAGCAGCGCGAGGATCTCCCCGGGGCGGACGTCGAGGTCGATCCCGTCGTTCGCGAGCAGCGCGCCGTACCGTTTGGTCACCGCACGCGCCGACAGCGCCGCGGGGGCGGCGCCGTCGGACGTGCGGGAGGGGGCCGGCACGCTCAGCCGCCCTGGGGCAGCGTGATGGCCCCGGAGTTCAGCTTGGCGGTGGTGTCAGCGACGACGGACTCGTAGTGCGAGGCCGACGGGCAGAGCTTCAGAGCCTGCACGGCGGGGTCGTCGAGGGCGTAGAAGCGGGGCTCGGCCGGCAGCGAGCCCGCCTTGTAGTCCTCCAGCACGTGGCCGACCATGATCTTGGTGTCCTGGAACGCGTAGCCGATCAAGGCGGGAGACTCCTCGCAGCGGTCGGTCGTCGGGTTGAAGACCTTGACGTCCTTGCCGGACTCGGTGACCGCGTCGAGCACACCGGGCAGGCCGGCGTCCTGGAAGGCGTAGATCACGTCGGCGCCGTTCGCGATCTGGGCCGCGGTGGCCTCCTTCGCCCTGGCCGCGTCGCTCAGGGACCCGACGGTCACCGAAGCGACGTTGATGTCCGGCTTGACGGACTTGGCGCCGGCGGCGAAGTCGATCGACGACTGCGAGTTCGGCGGAATGTCGGTGCCGCCGACGTAGCCGACCGTGCCCGTCGTGCTCTCCTGCGCCGCGACGACGCCGGCGACGTAGGCCGGAACGCCCTGCCTGGTCGCATAGGTGTGCAGGTTCGGCACCCCGGCCTGCACCACCCCGGACATCACGAAGGTGACGTCGGGGAACTGCGGGGCGACGGTGTTGCCCGCGGAGACCAGCGAGCTGCCACCGGCGATGATCAGCTGGTTGTCGGCGGCCAGGTTGGTCAGGGCGTCGATCGCGGCCTGTGGGGAGCCGACGTTGTCGACGACCGAGACGGTCATACCCTCCCGGTCCGCAACGGCCTGCACGCCGTCGAGGTAGGACTGGTAGAAGGCCTTGTCGTTGCGCGGGCCGGCAAGCACGACACCGACCTTCGTCGGCGCCCCGGAGGCACCGGTCTCCGGCGCGGCCGTCGACCCGCCGCTGGAGCAGGCGCTCAGCACGAGCGCGGCGCCGAGGACGGGCGCGGCGAGCACGCGGGTGCTGCGCAGCCACGAAGGCACTCGGATCATCTGACTCTCCTTCTTCGCGACCGATCCGCCGGCGGCTGAGATCCTGAGATCGCATCTGGTGCCACGGATCGTGTCCTCGGGGCTCACTGGCCGTCAAGGCATGCACGGATGCGTAACCAGCACGCAACACCATCCTCGGTTAACGTGCCGTGACGTGACGTCCCCGCTCTTGACAGTCTGTGGATCGACCCCGCAGATTTGAGATCTCAAATCGAAGTGGGAGTGCAATGGAGAAGTCAGCAGCGGTCGAACAGGCCCTCGCGAGCATCGACGAGGCGCGTGTGGTGTCCCTGGTCCAGGACGTCTGCCGGATCCCCAGCGTGCTCGGTGACGAGCTCGCATTCGCTCAGTACCTGGTCGACGTCATGAAGGACTCGAGCTTCACCGACGTCCGGCTGCAGGACGTGCTGCCCGACCGGCCGAACGCCATCGGCGAGCTCGACTTCGGCACGGGCCCCCGGGTCGTCCTGACCGGACACATGGACACCAAGCCAGAGTCCATCGGCTGGACCGACACGACGCCCTACTCCGGCGAGCTGATGGACGGGCACGTCTACGGTCACGGGATCATGGACATGAAGGCGGCGCTGGTTTGCCAAATCGTCGCCGCCGAGGCCGTGCGCTCCTCGGGCGTCCCGGTGTCGGGCAGGCTCGCGTTCGCCGGCGTCAGCGACCACATGGGCGACCAGCTCGGCTCGATCCGCTACTTCGACGAGTACTCCGCCGACCTGTGCGTGCTCGGGGAGCTGTCGGACAATGAGATCTACCTCGGCCACCGGGGCCGCTACTACTTCGACATCACCGCGCAGGGCAAGTCGGCGCACACCTGTCACAAGCCGCTCGCGGTCAACGCGAACATGTTGGCGGCCAGGGCGATCCTGGAGCTCGACGCGTCCCGGCTCACCCCCGAGCTCGAGCCGTGGGTCCGCGACCTGTTCGGCGAGGAGACCTACATGGCGCCCGGCCGGGTCTACGGCGGTCTGCCGCCGGGCGGGCCGTCGATGATCCCGGACGAGTGCGTGATCCGGCTCGACTGCCGCCCGCAGCCCGGGGTGTCGGTGGAGACGGTGCGTGCCGAGCTCGACCGCTGCCTCGACGCGGTCAAGGCCGCCGACCCGCGCTTCGCGGCGCGGGTCGAGCTCGCCGACGTCAAGTCCGGTTACGTGGCGGACCCGCACAGCCTCGTCGTCGAGACGATGGTCGACGCCGTCCGGCAGGTGCGCGGTACGGAGCCGACCCTGCAGGCCGCGGGCTGGCTCGGCGACACCGCCAGCTTCGGCGACACGATTCCCACGGTGATCTTCGGTCCGGGCGGCGAGCCGGTGTACTGCCCGAACGAGCGGCTCTCGGTCGCGGACATCGTCGAGGCCACCAAGGTCTACACCGCCTTCGCGACGCTGGCGCTGCTGACGTGAGCGCCCCGGCCACGGCTGCCCCGTCCTTCGAGCACCTGCTGGAGCGTCCGGACCTGGTGTGGATGGGGCAGAACACCACCCACCTGAAACCGCCCGCCGAGGTGCTCGCCGCGCTGGAGGAGAGCACCCGGCGCCGTGAGTTCCAGCTCTACGCCCCGGCGTTGGGCTTCGAGCGGCTGCGCACGCAGATCGTCGAGGACCTCGGCCTGACCAGGGCCGACGCGTGGATCACCGACGGCGCGGTGGGCGGGCTCCACCACATCTGCACCGGCCTGGCCGGGTCGGTCTCCCAGGTGGTCACGAGCGACCCGGGATGGCCATGGCCGGCCCGGTTCGCGGGCCTGGAGGGCGTGCCTGCCACGACCCTGGACCTCTACTCCGCCGAGCAGGGCTACCGCGTCACCGCCCAGCAGATCGCCGAGGTGATCGAGCCCCGCTCGCTGATCTACCTGATCGACCCGCTGAATCCGCTCGGCAGCCGCTACACCCGCGCCGAGCTCGTCGCGATCACCGACCTCGCTCGCCAGACGGGCTCCCTCGTCGTGCACGACTGCACCTACCGACACTTCGCCAGGGAACACACGCTCGCGGCGGAGCTCTACCCCGAGGGCACGTTCACCACCTACTCGTTCTCCAAGTGGCTGGGTCTGGCCGGGCTGCGGCTCGGCGCGGTGGTGGCGGTGCCGGAGCTACTCGGCCGGCTGACAGAGGTGCCGTCGAACCCACTGGGCGCCAACATCCAGGCCCAGCGCGCGGCGATGGCGGGGCTGTCGGTGAAGGAACCGTGGCTCGCCCGCGTGCGCGCGGCCAACCGGACCAACCAGGAGACGGTCCGGCTCGCCGTGCAGCGCAGCGGGCTCGGCGAGCTCGTGGTGTTCCCCTCGCACGGGAACTTCGTCGCCGTGGACATCGCGGGTAGCGGCTGGTCTGCCGGCGCGCTGTGCGCCGCCATGCTCGAGCGGGACGTGTTCATCCGGCCCGGGACCTACCAGTCTCCGCGCTTCGGCGAGCGCTTCGTGAAGGTCAGCACGTCGGTCCCCGAGGACTGGGGCGAGCGGTTCGCCGCGGCTTGGGCGGACCTGTCGACCCCTGCGGGGCAGGCGTGACCGCGGCGGCGCGCTACATCGAGCTCGACGCCGAGGAGTACCGGGCTGCGTCTGGACTGGAGCTCGGGCGCCGGGTCGCCGTCGGGGAGATCTCCCCGGTGCACCTGGCCGAGCTGGCCCTGGGCCTGGTCGCGGAGGTCGAGCCCGTGCTCAACGCCTACGCCGTCCTGCTCCCCGAGCGGGCCCGCGCCGCGGCGGTGCAGCTCGAGGCCGAGGTGCGGGCCGGCCGCGTGCGCGGTCCGCTGCACGGGGTCCCGATCGCCGTGAAGGACAACATGCTGGAGGAGGGGCTCCCGGCCGGAAAGGGCTCCCGGACCAGCCCGGACACGCCCGCCGCCGCATCATCGCCCATGGTGGGAAGGCTCGTCGACGCGGGCACCGTGGTCATCGGACGCACCACCACCCCGGAGTTCGGGTGGAAGGGCACGGGGATCTCGCCGCGCACCGGCATCACCCGCAACCCGTGGGACCCGACCCGCAGCTCCGGTGGCTCCAGCGCGGGTTCGGGGGCGACCGTCGGCAGCGGCGCGGTCCCGATTGCGACCGGCACCGACGCGGGCGGCTCGGTCCGTATCCCCGCCGCCTTCTGCGGCGCGGTCGGGCTCAAGCCGACCCTGGGGGCGATCCCGGTCTGGCCGGGCACGGTCAACGAGAACCTCTCCCACGCCGGGCCGATCACCCGCGACGTGCGCGACGCCCGGGCAGTCCTGGACCTCACCCGCGGCCCGGACGCGCGCGACCCCCAGTCGTACTGGGCCCGGCCGCCGGCCCCCGACCGTGCGCGGCGGCTCCGGATCGGTGTGGTCCGCGCACCCTTCGGGATCGCTCCCGACGACTCGGTCTCCCGGGTCGTCGAGCCCGCCCTCGCCGCGCTCGCCGCGTCGGATGGCGCCGAGTACCACGAGATCACCCTGCTCGCGGCCCTGCCGCGCACGGTGTTCGAGGCGCTGTGGGTGACCGGACGCGGCCTCGGATTTCGCGACCTGGCACGGCAGCACGCCGCAATCATGGACCCCGGGCTCGTCCAGCTCGGCCCGCTGGCCGAGGCCTACAGCCTGGCGGACTACTACGAGGCGCTGACCGCGCGGCGCGCGTTCAACGCTGCGATGGCGCAGACGCTCGACGAGTGGGACCTGCTCGTCATGCCCACGATGCCGCTGACGGCGTTCGCTGCGGACGCGGAGGTTCCCGACGGCGGCGAGGTGGACGCGCCGCTCCCGTGGATCACCTGGACTCCGTACACGTACCCGTTCAACATCACCGGCCAGCCCGCCGTCACCGTGCCGTGCGGATTCGCGGACGACGGCCTCCCGGCTGCGCTGCAGGTTGTGGGCCCGTGGGCACACGACGACCGGGTCCTCGGCTTCGCGGCCCACGCCCAGGACGTCCTCGGTCCTGCACCGGCCGCTTCGCGTCCGCGAGAATCACAAAGTTAACGGCTGTGGCTCTTTCGTCACCGCGCCCCGCGCACGGAGAGTGCAAGGTTGTACCACCAGGATCACCGGAGACCCCGACCCGCCGGGGGAGTGCGAAGGACAAGACGATCATGAGGCCGAGCGTGGACACGCCCCCGGCGCCGAAGGCGTCCACCCGCAGGTCGACGCCGGACTTCACCGGCCTGACCCTGCCGGAGCCCGGCGCGGACACCCACCTCCAGATCAAGGAGGTCGTGTACCGCCGCCTGGTCCGGGCGATCGTCGAGCTGGAACTCGAGCCGGGCACCCAGCTCCGCGAGCGCCAGCTCGCTGAGCAGATGGGGGTCAGCAAGACCCCGATCCGCGAGGCGCTGGTCCGGCTGGAGAAGGAGGGCCTGGTCACGGTCGCCCCGTACCGGGGCGCGATCGTTCGCGGCTACACGCACGCGGACATACGCGAGATCTATGAGCTCCGTGAGCTGTTGGAGGGCTTCTGCGCGCGGCGGGCAGCCATGCAGATCAGCGACGCGGACGAGGCCGACCTGAGGGCCAACGTGCGACAGAGCCGCGCGCAGCTCGACGCGGGCGAGCTCGACGGCCTCCCGGCGCTCTTCGACGGCTTCGACCGCATCCTCTACCGGCAGGCGGCCGGGCACCGGATCGGCGGCATGCTCGTCGAGCTCGACGCCCACCTCGAGCGTCTGGGCAACCTCACGGTCGCCGTGCCCGGCCGACTCGACGCCTCGGTCCGCCAGCACGAGGAGATTGTCACCGCCATCACGAAGCGGGATCCCGCTGCCGCCGAGGCGGCGTGCCGTGAGCACATCCGCAGCGTCTTCGCGGACCTGGTCAACGCGCTGCCAGATGAGTGACGACGAAGGCGGCAGCACGGAGGCACCGACGGACGGCTCGAGGACCCCAGCCTGCCTCGGCTGTTCGCCCCGCGGTCCGAGAGCCGCTCGTCAGGATGATCAACCCCGATCAGCAGGACAGGTTCCGTACCCAAAGGTCGACTTCTCGGTCGAGTAGGTTGCACTCCCGGCCACCTGCCAGCTCTCTGAACAGCACACTTGGTACACACGGCCCGTATTAGCGGTTGTCGTACGCCGCGCGGGCCGCGTCGATGTGCGGCAGGTGCGTGATACTCCAGTCGAGCAGCGGCGCGGTGGCCTCGCTCAGGGTCTGGCCCATCGTGGTCAGCTCGTAGCTGACGTGCGGTGGCATGACGTTGTGGACTGTGCGCGTCAGGATTCCGTCGCGTTCGAGGTCGCGCAGCGTCACGGTGAGCATGCGCTGGCTGATGCCGTCGATGGCCCGCTTGAGCTCGGTGAAGCGCCGCGGCCCGTCCGCGAGCTTGCGCACGATCAACAGCGCCCACTTGTCCCCGACGATCCCGAGGACTTCGCGGGCTTGGCACGGGTCCTGCATGGTTACCTCCTGAGAACTAGGGCACCGGAAAGTGCCGTATTGCCCGGTGCACGTCGTGGGGATCACGATGTCTCGGTTACCACAGGGTACTGAGGCACGAGGAGGAACCGCACCGCCATGGCAACATTTTTGTTGGTCCACGGCGCCTGGCACAACGGGCGGACCTGGGACCGGGTGGTCCCGCTGCTGCAGTCGGCCGGGCACCGCGTGTTCGCGCCGTCGCTGACCGGCTACGGCGACAAGGCACGCCTGCTGGGCCCCGAGGTCGGGCTCGGCACCCACATTGGCGACGTCGCCGGCCTGATCGAAGACGAGCGTCTCGACGACGTCGTGCTCGTCGGGCACAGCTACGCCGGGATGGTCATATCGGGGGTTGCCAACCGGGTCCCGGAGCGGATCGCGCATTTGGTGTTCCTCGACGCGATGGTCCCCGAAGACGGCGAAACCGCAGTCGATGTCCAGCCGATCACCAAGCAGCTCATCGACGTCGCCGTGGACGGATGGCGGGTTCCGCCGATGCCGGAGCAGCCGCCACCCCTCGGCCTGTTCGGGGTCACCGATCCCGACGACGTCGCCTGGTTGCGCTCGATCCTGTCGGACCAGCCGGTGCGGTGCCTTCAGGAGCCGGTCAAATTGGACGACCCGGCTGTGCGCACGATCCCCCGCACGCACATCCACTGCGTCGCCGGTCGGCCGGCGGGCATCACCCGGCGTCCCGTCCCGGCAGGCGAGCGGGTGCGGGAGCTGCCGACCGGCCACGACTGCATGATCACCATGCCCGTCGAGCTCGCCGGGCTGCTGCGCGAGGCGGCCTAGATGATCGATTCCGTGAAGGTGGCGTGTCGGTCAGCCTGGAGATGGGAGGTGGGCGTCCATGATCGACTGTGACGAACAGCCTGGACGCCCTCCTGTCCGAGCTGTATGTGGAGATCGACGGCCAGGTGGTCCCGGCTCGTCGAGGGCGTGGACGCCGGCCCCGACTCAGCGATGCCGAACTGGTCTGCCTGGCTGTGGCCCAGGTCCTGCTCGGGATCGACAACGAGCACCGCTGGGTCCGGTTCGCCTACTGCCGGGTCGGGCACCTGTTCCGGTATCTGCCCAACCAGCCCGGCTACCACCAGCGGCTCAAGACGGCAGCACCGCTGCTCGCGCAGGCGATCACGCATCTGGCCCGGGTGAGCCCGGCCTGGTGTGACGACCCGTGTCTGGTCGATGCCACCCCGGTGCCGTGCGGCACCTCCCGGGAGACGGTCAAGAGCCTGAATCGTCCTGGGTGGTGGAGAGGCTCCTGATCTAGCAAGGAGACTGGAGCTGTGGGAGCACCTCGGAAGTTCGATGAGGAGACCCGTGCCCGCGCGGTCCGCCTCTACCTGGACCGTCTGCGTGATCACGGCGAGTCGAAGCTGGCCGCCCGCCGGCACGTCGGTGAGCTGTTGGACGTGAATCCGGCGACGATCCGGAGTTGGGTCGAGGCCGAGGAGTGTGATTCCGGCTCTGGGGCGGCCTCGGCCGGGCCTGATGATGATGCAGTGGCTGAATTGCGGGGCTGCGTGCCGAGAATGCCGAGTTGGGGCGGGCGAATGAAATCTTGAAGACTGCGTGACACAAGGTCGACCTGTGTCGCCAACGCGTCCAGCAGGACACCCAAGGGCATCGCGGCCGCTCCGGTGACCCGCTCTACCGGGTCCGGCGCACCCTGCGCACCCGTCTCGGGCTGCTCACCGACCGCCAACGCGCCCGGCTCGAGGCGGTGTTCGCCGCCGACGAGCACGTCGCGGTCGAGGTCACCTGGTGGGCGTATCAGCAGATCATCGCCGCCTACGCCACCGAGGACCGCCGTCGCGGCAAGGCACTACTCGCCGCCGTGATCGACCGGCTCCGCAGCGGGCTACCGGCCGGACTCGACGAACTCGCCACCCTCGGCCGGACCCTGCACCGCCGCCGCGCCGACGTGCTCGCCTACTTCACCCACCGCGCCTCGAACGGGCCCACCGAGGCCATCAACGGCCGACTCGAAGCACTCCGCCGCAACGCCCTGGGCTTCCGCAACCTGCTCAACTACCGCATCCGGTCGCTACTGCACTGCGGAGCGCCTGCACTCTGAATCCGGAAGAGCCCCTTTGAGCGGATCGCACCCCACCCGCACCCGGGAGGGGCGGCGGGCCCCAGCCCTACGGTTCGGCGACCCGCAGGTCCAAGCCCTGGACGGCGCCCTGAACGTCTCCCTGCTCGCCGTCACCGGCATCACCAACAAGAGCCTGCGTGCCTTGATGACCGGACTGCTCGGCCAGCCCTACCCCACTAGGCGGCTGCAGCAGCGGCGGGCTCGGACGACGGTGGGGACGGTCCACCGCACGACGATGTTCGCCTTCGCGGCGGGCGGTCGACGGGTGTGCTGTCGGTGTCGCAGATAACGTAGGGCATGCCGCGGCGCAGCACGGCCCAGTCGCGGTCGGCCAGCGCGGCGGCGGCCACGCAGAGCGCTTTTGTGTGTGCGTGGCAAGCCGGTCTCGCTGGCGTGGGGGCTACTGCGCGCCGCCTGGGCCGCTGCGGGTACACCTCTTGAGCGTCTCCCAGTAGTCCGGTGGGAGTCAGTCGAGGAGGCGTTCTAGTGCCTCGTCCAGGAAGGTCGGGGAGGTAATCGAGCTGGCTTGATCCATCCCGGTCCGGCGCAGGAGGCTGTCCGCCGGAGGTGGATATATGGCGCGCCAGCCCGAGGTGTTCGTCCGGGAGCTGACTCCGGACGAAGCCCAGCGATTGGTCAAGATCACCAGGACGGCGCGGGACCGGGTCCGGTTGCGTCGGGCGGGGATCGTGCTCGCCTCGATGCAGGGCCGGACCGCGACCGAGGCCGCGGCGATGTTCGCGGCGAAGCCGCAGTACGCACGGGAGGTGATCCACGCGTTCAACGACAAGGGGTTCGCCGCTCTGGACCCAAAATGGAGCGGGGGCCGACCCCGTAAGTTCGGCCCCCACGTCCACGAAGTCATCTGCCGGGCCGCTCGCACCCCACCGCAGCAAGCAGGGCTGCCGTTCACCACCTGGAGCCTGACCAAGCTCGTCGACCACCTCGCCACGACGCATCGGATCGTGGTCAGCACCGAGACCGTCCGGCAGGTGCTGCGAGAGGCAGGGGTGCGCTGGCAGACCAACGCGTCCTGGCTGAACTGGATCGAGTCGGAGTTCACCGCGCTGCGCTACTTCACCCTCGACGGCAGCGACTACCCCTCCCACGCCGCGCAGGAGGCCGCCATCGCCGGCTACGTCCGCTGGGCCAACCGCCACGCCCGACCCAAACGGCACTTTGCCCCCGAGTCCAAGATCCGCAGACCTGATTACCTACCGAACGTTGCCTGACGAGGCACGAGACCTCGGCGGCCTCGTTGAAGCGCGAGTGCTGGCCGAGCGCCATCGCCCGCGGGACGCCGCTGCGCTCGCGGATCGCGTCCTGGATCGACTTCTGCGCTGCCGCCTTGGTCGACGCCCAGCGGGACAGCTGGCGGGTCCTGCCGTCGAGGTCGCGGTCCCGACAGCGGGCGAGCCAGCGGCTGCCGTCGCGGGTGACCTGGATCTCGCCGTGCGAGCCCAACGCGAGTGGAGGACGAGCCATCGCGTACCCCTCCCGGATGGGGTTTTCGTTGAGTGGATCTCCGGGAAAAGTAACAGGCCAGACCGACACTCGGTCTGACCTGCAACGATGGTGCGCCGCGAGGGAATCGAACCCCCAACCCGCTGATTAAGAGATCTTGTGGATCTTGGAGTCGGTGACCAGCGGTTTTATGGCTTATCCGGCTATAAAACCCGCTGACTTATCGGGTCGGCGCCCGACGTTGGGACTAAAGTGGACAGTCTGGATGATCTCCTTATTGACTTCCGGCTACACCTCGTCGCCCGGAACCGTGCCCCGAGGACGGTTACCGGGTACGTCCAGGCGGGGGAGGCGTTCGTCAGATGGCTACGGGAGACCGGGAGGTCTACGGCTCCCGAGGACATAACACACCGGGTGATTGAGGCGTACCTCGTCGCCCTCGCCGACCGCCCACAGCAGCGGCACACGTGGAAACCGGTTAGCGCGGCTACGGTCGCACATCACTACCGGTCGCTACAGCAATGGTTTAAGTACCTCGTGAGAGAGGAAGTCATCGCGAAATCACCTTTCGACCGGTTGTCACCTCCGCACGTTCCGGAGAAGCCGGTTCCGATTCTGGCCGACCCGGAACTGAAGGCGTTGCTCGCGATCACCGAGGGCCGATCTTTCGAGGATCGGCGAGACCACGCAATTATCCGTATGTTCCTGGACACCGGGATGCGGTTGTCAGAACTCACCGGGATACGGACGGACGAATTAGATTTCGACGTCTCCGCCGTTCCGGTCCTTGGGAAGGGTCGCCGTAAGCGGCTCGCAGTGTTCGGGAACAAGACGACCGAGGCGTTGCGGAGGTATCTACGGGTCCGCAGGAATCACGAATACGCGGACCGGCCCCGGTTGTGGCTCTCTCAGAAAGGGGAATTCACCGAGGACGGAGTACGGTTGATGCTCACTCGGCGAGGGAACCAGGCGGGTATCCGAGGACTACACGCCCATAGGTTCCGACACACGTTCGCCCACCGGTGGAAGGCGTCGGGCGGGGATGAGGAGTCGCTTATGCGTCTCGCCGGGTGGAAGTCACGCCAGATGGTGGACAGGTACGGGGCTAGCGCCGCTACGGAGCGTGCTAGAGAGGCGCACCGAAGGAAAGGGCTCGGGGACCGGTTCTAGCAATTCTGTACAGACCAGCGTTCCCCGTTGCATCACGACAACCGGTGTCAGCATTGTAAGGAGGACGAATGACTACGTTGCAGGATGAGACGCGCGTAGAACCCGGAACGGACAGATGGGCGGAGTTAATCGAGATCGGCGATCGTGCTATGCGGTCGAATTGGGATCTAGGTGACGCCGCGTTAGAGATTGCTCCGATGGGTTCGGACACGTCTAACAACGGCGCTATGGATAACCTGCGCCGATACGCGGACGAAATCGGGTGCGCCTGGGAATCCATTGACGTCTATCGAAAGGTTGCGGCGGCATGGCCGCTTCCAAGACGTCTTGGATGCCCCTGGTCGGTTCACCAGGTCCTGATGGCCCATCCGCACCTGATCCGTGACGCAATGACTGTCCGGCTAGAGCATGAGGCGGATCGTCTTTCCGAGGAGTGGGAGTCCAATAGGTGGGCGACAGCGGAGGCTATCCACCTCGAACTCACAGAGGGCGGGAAGACGGTTCGCGGACTCGCCGCCGAGATCGGTCGTAGTGATACGCACGTGACGTTCATGGCGAAGGCGTGGCGCGCTTACCTAGGTAAGCAGCCGGACGACCGACCCCCGTTCAACCAGGCGTACCAGGCTGCGAAACAGGGGAAGCCTAAGCCTGACCCTGCCCCGGAACCGGACGACGAGTTCTAGGCCGCTACACGCCCCGGGCTATTCCGGCAAGCCCCCGTGAGGATAGTCACGATCCGTGGTCTACCTTTGTGGTCCACCTCGTGAGAACGTAGACGAGTCGGCCCCTCTCGGGGGCGGACACCACGAACAGAACACCGCGTGACGGCTCCGGTGCC
Source organism: Pseudonocardia oceanicola (assembly GCF_047200735.1). Classification (NCBI taxonomy): domain Bacteria; kingdom Bacillati; phylum Actinomycetota; class Actinomycetes; order Pseudonocardiales; family Pseudonocardiaceae; genus Pseudonocardia; species Pseudonocardia oceanicola. Next base: position 98,644 of record NZ_JBJZON010000009.1, on the reverse strand, counting down.
ACCCGGCCCGTGCACGCCCGCGACCGGTGCCGACACCCGGTCGCCTACATCTGACGGGTGAGGTATACCCGTCTCATTCGCCCCCATGACAGGGGGCCTTCTACGTCTCGGCTTCTCCGAGACACGTCCTATGCAGCTCTTCGGGATCGAATCCGGAGGGCATTTCGTCATGTTCACATTAGGGAGGAAACGTTGTTGCAAGAAACCATGATTGTCGTTGACCCCGAGGGCGGGACCCACCTCGTGGACCACGGTTCCACGCTACGGCTACTGGCCGATCTCGTGGGAATCGACGCCCCGATCGACCCTGCGACGTTGTACGCCCGGTTTCACCGGTACTGCGACGGGTGCGACTCGCACACGCTGGTCCTGGTCCCGGTAGAGACCCCGGAGGGTGTCCCTCAGGTGCCCGCCGTCGAGGCGGTGATCGTGGACGGCTTCGCGATCCACGAGGACGAGCACCCGGACATCTTCGTCCCGTGGGATGACGTGCAATCCGTTCGTGGGTTCGCCGAGGACGCTGTGAGCCTTCTCGGGGACCGGTAATGACGAACGGCTATTGCCACCGTTGTGACGCCCCGGTGGCGATGAATAAGCGAACCGGGGCGCCGCGTAAATATTGTTCGAACTACTGCATGAGGAGAGCGAAGTGACAATTGATATCGCAACCCGGTTCCCGGTCCTGACCTTCGCGGAGGCGAAGGCGCGAGCACAGGAGACTGAACGGTGGGTCTTCGAGGACCTAATAAGTAGTTCCGCGACGATGATCTATGGGCGATCGAACGTCGGTAAATCGTACCTCGTCTCTTCTATGCTCCTTTCTCTCGTCCTGGCGGACCGTGAGTTCCTCGGGATGCAACCGACCGACCCGTTTAAGGAGTGGCGCCCGGTGATCCTGTGTACCGATCCGGGGGTACAGGAGGAGTACGCCGAGCGGATGGCACTAGCTACGGACGCAGATCTCGATATCCCGATGTACTCAATCGGGGTCACGAGGCGTCCGGAGGAGTGGACCGCCTTAACGGATCACCTTATTGATTCTGGCCGAAACTTCGCAGTACTGGACAACCTTATGGGAGCGACCGGGGATTCTAACGACACACCCGCAATCTCTACGGTGTATGACGGTCTAAACCGTCTGGTCCTTCGAGGTATCCCGGTCGTCGTGATTCACCACGAATCGGAGCATGGTCGGACTAACGTTGTCCACGGGGCTCCGCCTATGGGTATGTCGAATAGCGTGCAGAAATCCCGGGTGTGGATTCAGGTTCGGCAGACGTCGAAGAAGCAGTTTCGAGGGGGGAACACGGGGCTAATCGTGCAATCGAACAAGTTGGACCAGCCGATCGAGATTATCGCCGAGCCGAAGACGGGTCCGGATTACCGGGTGATATCTCGGGGACCGTGGGTGAAGAAGGACGAGGAGGAGAAGCCGAAACAGAAACGGGCACCGGAGACGCTGGATCAGAACGCCGAGATGGCGGATTACGTCGTCAACGATTGCCAAGGCAAGGGGTTGAACGAGACGGCCGGGGCTCTCGCAGAGAAGTTCGGGAAATCTAACGCGACGTGTCGTGACTCGCTTATGCGTGGCGCGCTATCCGCGATGCTGCGGAGGGACGGCGACGGGAAGGCCGCTGTGTGGACCAGGGTCTAGAGCGGTGGGAAGTGGTGGTGGTGGTGATCCCCCCTATAGGTGTTCGTACCTCACACCACCCCCCACTTAACGTTTCGTGTGCGAGCCCTCCGAGGCTCGCCGGTGAGTGAGAGCGAGTAGGAGGTACTGGGAGGTACCTCCGCGTAGCGAGCGACGTAGAGCGGACGACGTGTGACCACTGGGAGGTGGTCACCGAGAGGACGCGACGAACGTACGGGGCGGCCCCTTACAGGGCCGCAGAATGTCCGAGAGCGAAGCGACGGGCGACCCCTCGAAGGGTCGCAGGACGTAGAGGATCGCTTTCGAGGCGATCCGACATAACGAACGAATGCGTAGAGCGGCCACGGTCGGCCGCGACGATAGGGCAGGCATCTAAGCCTGCCGACGTAACGATAGAGGAGGAAGAAATGACGACGATTGAGAAGCTTATCAGTGCCGAATCCGTCCGATTCGGCGACAACGTACAGACGCCCGACGGTTCCCGGGCGATCATTCAGGTGATCGACCACGGGGACGAGATCGAACTCGTCCACGCTCACGGTGCGATCCTCGCCGGGCGTGACACCCGGCTCCGCGTGCGTAGACGGACGAGAGTTGAGAACCTGGACAATCCGTCCGTCGTGTGGTCGTCCGGGGTCGTGTGATGGCCGACCTTGTCTGTACGGAATGCGGTACCACGTTCACAGGTCCGAAGTCGAAGCTCACGTGTTCGCCGTCGTGTAAGCGCGTGAGGAAGAACCGGCTACAGCGGTACACGAGGTCTACCGATCTCACCGCTTACCCGGTCACGATCCCGTCGGACGACTCGGAGCCTGTCGACCTCGGTGAGGAGGTGAGGCCGGATGACTCACCGATCGCCCGCCGTGAGGTCGCCGCCGCGATCCGGAGGGAACGTTCGGCGGATGGGAAGCGACCTCGCAAGCCTGGTAACCCCGAGGATCCAACCGAGGGTGTCCCCGGTGAGTCCGACACCGGGTTCCGCCCGTCCCTCGTCCGCGACGTCCTCGCGCTCGACGACTCCGAGGTAGTCCCGGAGGAGGGCACGGTATTGGGGGCTGAGCGGCTCTCTACGCTCGTGGAACTCGTCGCCCCGAGTGATCCGCCAGGGGATCGGCTACACGGCCTGTCCGACATCCTCCGTGGTCTGGGGTACACAGCGACCTCGACGGTTCCTCCGACTGACGGATGGACCCAGCCAACCGCATACGACACTGAGCCGGGTCCGGATCATGAGTGGTGGCGTTCCGCGTCGGTTCCTCGCGATGGTCTGCGAGTCGGGCGCACGGTGCCGAACGTGCGTGACGTCGTCGGGTCGGACGCTCCGCACGTGGATACGTACGTGAAGCCGACATACAAGGCCCGGGACTCCCGTCCGTTTCCGTTGATGACGTTCATCGATATTCCGGAGCGGAAGTGGAAGCCCGCCCGTGCGTGGCCGATGGAGGATATCCGTGATTTCGGGATCTTCACCGGTTGTCCGCGTACACGACTAGAGCCGCTTAAAGCATTCGTCATCTGCGTATGAGGCAACTCCGGTAATAAGTGGAGGGGTAAGGGAGCATCCCTCTCCAGTCCGTTCGCGTTCTCCTCTCTCGTGAACATGAGCGCCGCTTCTGTAGGCGCTCCCTCGTCCCCGGTCAGGGTCTCCCAGCCTGACCGGGGTTCGAGGTTTCTCCCTCTCAATCTCCCCGGTGAGTACGGCACCGGGGCTATTCGTGTGTCCACACTATGTCTGATGACGATTACGAAAGGAGGTCACCATGACCGAACGCGAGTTGCTAGCCCAGGGTATCCGGAGGGCGATCCTGCGAAGCGGTAAGTCGGAGGCGGATATCGCCCGCCGACTGAATTGGGGCGCGAGCACCGTCTACAAGTGGTGCCGTGGCGATTCCCGCCCGGCTCCGAAGAACCTTGACCGACTGTGCACGTACCTGGACGTCGACGCCGAGGACGTCCGCGCCGGTTATCCGGATTTCGCGGATGGGTCGTAAACAGGTTCAGGGCGATGACCCCACATTACTAGAGATTATGTTATACGTCAGGTTCCTGACGTTGCCAGACCTACGCGAACTAAATGAGTTCCTAGACGCACTTATAAGGGAGACCGATAATGACTAATCCTCGCGATGAGTTCGCCGAGGCTTTCGCCCGTCAGCTAAACGAACAGGCGACTCACGCGGCCCGGTCGCTCGGGTGGATAGACGATCACCCGGACCCGTTCGAGTCCGGCGGGCGTGCCGCACCGGAGCGGGTGCCCGCTACCGATCACACACAGGCCCTCGGGAGTGAGGGTCCCCCGCCGTCCCCCGAGGATGAGTTCCGCCAGGCCCTTTCCGACGCTTTCGACCGTCAGCGCCGCCGGGGCAATGGCGCCGCTTTCACTATCCACGTTAACTAAGGGAGAATAGATATGAGTGCTATTAACGATATTCGTAGTGTGGTCGCTAACCTCGTCGCCGCCGGTATCACGGTTCCCGAGGATGTTACCGACGCTCTCAACCGGGCGAAGTTCCGTCCGACGTCGCTTCCGGGTACCCGGGAGGCAGAGGCGAAGGTAGCCGCTGCGACTACGCAGGATGAGTACGATTCGGCGGTTGCCGATCTCGTCCTCGCTCTCTCCGTTGCCAACGTCGACCAGACTCGAATTTACGGGACTCTCAATCGCATCGGTGAGGATCAGGTGACCGGGACTATTCGCCCGCACATCTTCACACTGTTCGAGGAGATCACCACCACGTATAACGCCGCCGCACCGGCTTTCACCGAGGCCGTAGAGCGGATTCCGGATCTCACCGGGGTTAACCCTCTGGACGTCTCGCCGGACGTCTCAGTGGCGCTACAGGACGCGAAGACGGCGGTTGCTCCGCTGCACGCGCTGTGGAACGCGTACCAGGGTCTCGCACGTCTCCTCACGGGTCGGGACGAGTTCGGGAAGACTCCGCGCTCAGCTTCCGTCATCGTCGCACGGCTCGGGGTCGTGTCCGAGGACCAGGCGGAGGAAGCGGTGAGGCTCATCGTCGGTTACGCCCATAACGATCGTGATCTCTCGCTTCATGCTCTCGCGCCGCACGTCGCTATTCCGCGTAGCGGTGGCCGCCTGGACCTTGTGACCCCGTTCGAGGCCGATACCCGGCATATCCCGTTCGCCTAAGTAATCCAACTACAGAGAGGAGAGAATGTGATGATGAGTAATGCAGTATCGGGAGAAGACATGCGATCAGTGCGGGGACGTTTACGCGCCCCGTTCCGGTAGGCAGCGGTATTGCGACCTGTGTCGTCCGAGGGCGCCCCAAGATGCGCCGGAGTTCACCCCGGTTCCCGTCCCCGATTACGTCTGGGTCGATAAGTCCGGTCCGAACGTGGACGACCGCACGGCGCGTGTAGACCTCGCCCTAAAGCTAGCTAAGCGTGCCGCTACCGAGCCGGATCTCGTCAGGTACACCCGCAACCTCGTTCAGTACGCCGAGGCCGTTGGGCGTGGGTATGAGCCTGATCCGGTCCGGGTTCTGGCCGTCCTCGGACACGGGATCTCCGTTCATTAGAAACGCCTGGTCAGAGGGTTTCGGGGTCTACCCCGGTATAACTACCCTCGGGACCGTATTCCGCCATTAGAAATACCTGGTCAGGGGCCCTTGAATGGGCCCCTTTCCGGGCCTGACTCACACGATTACGTAGCAGGACTGATGTGAAACCGAACCAAGCAATCCCAAGGTGTCGCCGTGAGGGATGTGGCCGAAGAGTCCACCCGAATACGCCCGGATGGTGTTCAAGGATGTGTGCGACTTTCAATGGTCACCAACGAAAGGTTCTCAACAGGATTCACGCGTACCAAGCGCGGGGCGAATCGGTCCCTGAACATCTAGACCGTCAATGGCGTGCACTAATCGATCTCGGCGATGCTATCGACGAATACCACGCGACGAAGGAGCCAAGTGATACCAGAGATTGAAGCTAGGCTAGGAAGGGAATTGGACCCAAGCGAATCAAGGATTATCGAATCAAGGGTTCAGGATATAGAAGCCCTGATTGCTACCCGTGTGGACGTTTCATCCGTGGATGAGTCAATCGTTAATCTCGTTAAAGCCGAGGCTCTGTTACGTCTTATCCGGAACCCGGAAGGGTACGTGAGTGAGACAGATGGGAACTACGCGTACGAGCGTAACCCTGCTACGGCCTCGGGTCGTCTACACATTACGGATGAGGAATGGGCGTGGCTTGGCGTGACGAGTGGTATCGGCGTTATTCGTCCCGCTATTCGCGGTGTCGCTACGTACGGGCATTCGGATAACGAGGATGGCGACCCGGATACAGCAGTGTGGGCGTAGCGGGAAAGTCGTGCAGATTCTTTCGTTCCGAGGGTTGCATTCTGCTTCTCATTCCGGATATGATCGTCCGCAGAACGGATGATCGATGGGCCCAGGGGAGGTTCCCCCTGGGCCCCTCTCTTGATCGGCCCGTAATGCTGCCGAGCCATCCGCCCAGCGTGCGAGACCCTGATTTTAATACCGAGCGCCATTCCGGCGCCATAAGGAAAGGTTTACGAGTGGACAGACCCACCGATCTAGGCTCCGACGGCGGGGCATTGTGGGATGAGGTTGTTAGCGACGAGGCATTGCGGCTCAGGCCGGATGAGTACCGGATTCTGGAGCTTGCGTGTCGGCAGCTTGACACGATTGCGAACCTCCGAGCGGTCTTCAACGCAGATCCCGAGTACTCAGTAAAGGGCAGTATGAAGCAGCCCGTGATTAACCCCCTTATTGCTGAAATCCGCGTGGCCGGGGAGTCGTATGCCCGGTATATGAAGCAACTATCACTGCCGGATGACGAGGAACGGGCAGCTCAGCGCGCCGAGCGTGAATCTGAATACTTTCGGCGTCTGGCGGAACTTCGATGGGCGAACCGTGGCGATTCGGATTAAGGGTATCGAGGAGTCGGCGGGAGTCCCGAAAGGTCTACCGGACCGGTTGCGAAATCCGATCGTCCGCGTGGACGCGTCTGCGCCGACTACCTCCCGGAAGTACCAGGCGTATCAATCGTGGGCGGAGTACGCCCGGGATCTCTTTACCTTCGCCGGCCCTTCCGCGGGCGATGTAATGGACGTTCTCGGAACGCGGCTTGTGGACTTCCTCGCCGTTGCGGCCGCTCTCCCGGAGGATCGGGAGGTCCGATGAGCATCTTCGACACACCGATCACGGCGGTTGACGACATTCGACGTCGCGCTGAGATGTTCCGGGACCTTGGGATGCCGGACGGGCAGGCGATTCTGGACCACCTCGATGCGGGCTCGCCGTTCGCTTATCGGACCCCGTACGGGACGTTCATTGTGCAGCCGGACGGTTCGTTGTCGCGGGTCACCGAGGTTTAAGTGGCACGCCCCACGGGGGGTGTGTGGGGCGTGCCGCACAGCGGAGGGGGGCCGCTGCGGGTGCCAGCGTCACCTACGTGATCCACACCGTCAACCGCTACCACCGAGTAGACCGGTTGGGCGTGACATGTACCCCGAGTGTTGTAATGTCCCAGTTGGGGCGGGGCGTGGCGATCTTGGTCAAGCGTCCGGGGGGACGTGGGGGCTGACCAGCGGCGCGCCTTGCCCCGCCTACCGGCGGGTGTACCGCTCCCTGACTTCCTCACGCCACACGGCGTGTTCCTCCGGGTGGCGGAGTCCCATGTCCGCGACGCAATCGGCGCACCTGTCAGCGACGGCGATCAGGACCCGGGCGCCGCACCGGCCGCACACCATCGGCTCAGCGATCCGGTCGTCAGCGGTAGCAGGCATCTCGTGGTCCTCTCTGGTGGGGGCTGACCATCCTCCTGCGGAGCCCCGGTGTCTGTAGACCTCGGCGCCGGTCGTCTGGTGTCCAGGGCGGCGTAGCCGAGCGTAGCGGTCCCTGGACGCCGGGCGGGCGGTGTCGTGCCCTGTGGGGAGCGGGGCGGAAGGTGTACGAACCCGACAACGGAGGTAGACCGTTGTCCCTGGTCGGTGATTTGAGCTCCCGAGGGCCGGCCTGTGGGGTTCCTACAACTACGTCCGGTCGTCGTGAGGCAACTCGTCTAGTTGCCGCTGTAGGTCCTCGACGGACCACCTGTGTTGACCGCTCGGGGTCGTCCACGTCGGCTTGATACGCCCCTGAGTGACCCAGTGCAGCAGGGTCCGATGGCTGACACCGACGGCTGCCGCTGCCTTCCCGGTCGTTACAAGCCCGCTGCGATCCACCCGGACATCATGCCCGACCTGCGAGATCTGCGGGAGTGGCGGGTCTTGCGTTGCGAGGCTTGCGAGGTTGGCGAGACCTCTGCTAGCTTCGGCGCCGTTGCGAGGTTGGCGAGAGTGGCGGAGGTTGCGGGATGCGTACGGAGCTGCCGGGTCAGTTGGCCCTGTGCATGGTGCTGGTCCTGGTCGATGTGGTCCGGCCGGGTCGGGCGCTTGTGACGTGCGGTGAACTCGATTTCGGCGGAGAGATCGTCCTGGACAAGTACGGCGCCACCGGTCGCCGGGACGTCTATGTCGTGGAGTCCGAGGGAGAAGTCATCGGCCGCGCCCGTTCGTACCGGGAAGGTGCGTACCTCCTCGCCGAGCGGAACGGTCTACCCCGATCGTCGGTCACCGTCGAAATTGAACACGAATACAAGGTTTGCTAACAGCCGATAGGCACAACAACACACACCCGAGAGAGGAACCACAGTGAGGCTCTACCTGGACACCAACCGGACCACCCTCATCTTCAGCGGCAAGGTCATTCCGAAGGCTGAGTACGTGGAGCTGACGAACGGCGAGCGTCGTCGGTCCGGTAATCAGGCTAAGGACGAGAACGGTACGCCGCTCTGGACAATGGATTGCTTCTCGGCGGATGACGATTCGATGCGTGCGGAGGTGGTCGCGGTGACCGTCGCCTCTCACGAGGAGCCGACCGCCCGACAGTTCGCGCCCGTCAAGTTCGTGAACCTTCGAGCGAACGTCTACGTAAACAGTCAGACCGGCCGTGCTGCTACTAGTCTTCGTGCGGACGGTGTGGAGGGAGCCAACCAGGCTCCGAAGGCCGCGTGATGGACGATCAGCGCGATTACGCGGAAGAGACCTACAACCGCAATCTGTGCCCGGTGTGCGACCTGTCCCCGTGCCCCGATCCTGCCGACTGTGAGCGTTGGGCGAATCGGGAAGCCGCCCGTGTCGAATCGGGTTATCTCCGCAATCTGTAGATGAACCGTATATGGAAGGAAACCGATGTGAGCCAGCACAGCTACAATCCGAATCAGCCCCCGCCCGGGTGGTACCCCCAGCCGAAGCGGAAGCGTCGCGTGTGGCCGTGGATCGTCCTGGTCCTCGTCATCGTCGTCGCACCGATCGTCGGTTTCGGCGCGTGCACCGCCGCCGTTGATTCGGCGATCACCGAGGCTGGGAAGCCGGTTACCTACACCTACCGCGTCACCGGGTCGGGATCAGACGTCCGAATCGATTACCAGACGGACACCGGATCAGCGTCGGTCTCTGACGTCTCCCTCCCGTGGGAGATCGGGGAGACCTTCTCGTCCCTCATCAACTTCGTGCACGTCTCGGCGATCCTGGACCAGGACGGCGGGAAGGTGACGTGCGAAGTCCTACAGGACGGAAAGGTCGTCGCGAGTAACACCGCCTCGGGTCCGTTCGCATCGTGTACCGCGATGCCACCCGCCAACTAGACCGCTCCCCCTCGGGACCGGCCCCATTGTGCCCGGGGCCGGTCCCTTCGTATGTCCTGAGAGGAGAAACAATGTCCGTTATTGGCTGGATTCTCGCCCGGCTGTGGGATTTCGCCGTGTGGGTCTGGTGGCTCGCACCCGTTCATATCAGCATCGTTCTACTCGCGATGTTGTGCGGCTACATCGCCGTTCTACTCGTCCCGCGTGATCGCGGATGGCTCCGAGTGACGCTATACCGCAGTCCGGTGCCGTGGGCCGCCGGTCACGACCCTGCCGAGCAGGTGATCGTGATGGACCTCCCGGCAGAGGTCCCGCTGTCGCAAGGGGAGTACCCGAGGACCGACAACGTGGTGCCGTTGTTCGGCAGGAAGGCCGCGTGATGTGGCGTCGTAGGCAGCTCACTGCGGTGGACCTGGACGAGATGGAGGTTCAGTCCCTGACGGATGCGTGGGATCGGGCGTGCCGGGGTGCTGGTCTCGTCAGGAAGGTTGAAACCGTCTCGGGGACGACTGAGGTCCCGCCGAAGGTCGTCATGGTCGATCTGACGAAGCGCACTCTTTCAGTGCGACTCGAACCTGGAATGACTGCGAACGATGTGCGGACTCTTGCCCCGCGTATCGCTCCCTATCTCGGGGCCTGGGGGTTGCGGGTGGAGCCGATAGGTAACGGGGATTCAGTCGTCGTCAGCCTATTGGCCTCCGACCCCCTGGGGCGCGGACCGCTCGCGTTCGTGAACGGTGGCCCGATTCTGATCGGAGCTTCCGACGATGGGGAACGCTTAGTGGTAGACGACCCTGCCGACATTGGCCACGCTGTAGTTGTCGGCTCCACGGGCAGCGGTAAGAGTAGCTTCCTCTATTCGCTGCTCTCCGCTTATGCCCGGTACAGGCGGGGCGGATATCCGATTCGGGTTGACGGGATCGACCCTAGCGGGATTCTCCTGAGGCCCTGGCCGAACTCAGTGCTCGGGTTGGCGTGCCCGGATGATGTAGAGCGGTTCCTGACCGCTGCTGTAGCGGACATGGACGATCGGACCTCACGCATCCCCGAGGATTCGGACGAACTCCCGCTGAACCACGACGACCCGCTTCGTGTCGTGGTCATCGAGGAATATCCCGGGCTCCTCCGTTTTCTGGACTCGGTGGACTCGAAGATGGGTAAGCGAATCCGCGCCCTGGTGGCCCGACTGCTCAGTGAAGGTCGGAAGGCGGGTGTTCGCCTTGTGTTGGTCGCCCAACGTGCCGATGCCTCACTGATCGGTGGATTCGAACGGGCCCAGTGCTCGTTCCGGCTTTCCTACCGATCCGATCCGGATGCCGTGAAGATGCTCCACGACGCCGATCCGGCCGTGATCGCCGAGCACTCCCGCGCCCTGCCCGGTGTCGGCCTCCTCAGCGTTCCTGGCCGGTCCCTGGTCCGTCTGCGTACCCCGTGGCTCCCTGGTGGGTACGCGGATTACGTCCGGCTCGTGGGCGGTGTGCAGTGACCGGGCCTGGCCTGGCCGCCGCCCGTAGGCCGGAGGCCGGAGGGGCGGGCGGCCCGGGGCCGAAGGCCCCGCTTGGTAAGAACGTGGATAACCCTTCCCCCGCTGGTAGACGGGCTGAGAAGTACCAGATGCGCCGTCGCCTCTGGGAGCTGTCGACGCTTCCCGGTGTGCGGAAGTGCGGCCGGGTGTCCCGTACGGAGGCCGGTGGTCCGGTGCTGCGTGTCTCGGGGGCTCCTGGTGAGCGGGTCGCCGGTTACGCGGGTCTGGTGTCGTGCGGGGTCATGACGTGCCCGGTGTGCGCTTCGAAGGTGGGGGCTCGCAGGGCCGAGGAGATCGGCCACGTTGTAGACCAGGTCCACGCTGCTGGTGGGTCGGCAGCACTCGTGACGTTGACCCTTCGCCATCACAAGGGGCACCGGCTTCGTGAGGTGTGGGACGCGCTGACCTACGCGTGGTCGCGGGTGTCGTCGGGGAAGGCGTACGCCCACGAGTGGCAGACGTTCGGGATCACCGGATGGCTCTCTGCCGTCGAGGTGACTCACGGGGATGCGGGGTGGCACCCGCACCGGCACATCCTCGTCCTCTTCGACTCGCCGATGTCTCAGGACATGGTCACCGAACTCTCGGAGCGGTGGTTCCTGCGGTGGGAACGTGCCCTGGCACGGAGGGGCTTCACGGCCGTAGCCGACAAGGGAGGTCTTGACGCTCGGGTGGTGGCCCGGGGATCGGGATCGCTCGGGGTGTACCTCTCGAAGATCGCTCACGAGGTGTCGGGGTCGCCGACGAAGCAGGGCCGGGGAGGTTCCCGGACCCCGTTCCAGATCTTCAGGGACTTCCTCGCTACGGGGAACGCGGACGATTACGACCTGTGGACCGAGTACGAACAGACGGCCCACCGTCGCCGGACCCTCACGTGGTCCCAGGGGACCCGGGAGCGGTACGGGGTCGGCGAACAGACAGACGAGGAGATCGCACAGGAGGACATGGGTGGGGACGACACGATTGGCCTCCCCAACGAGACGTGGCGCGTCGTCCGTCACCAGGCGGAAGCGTTGCTAGAGGTAGCGGAGCGGGACGGCCCGTTAGGGGCCGCTGTCTGGCTCACTGACCGCCGATTGTCGTGGTCGTGGGTATCCGCTAGGGCTAGAGCCGCGTAGGCCGTCTGGGACGTCCTCGTCGTGTTAGTTGATAACTCAACAGTGAGGCTCCATCGGCGGAGCAGACCGGAGAGACCCAGGGAACGACGGCCCCGTTGACGAGGAATCAGCGGGTGTCACTTGCTCGGATGATCTCCGGAAGCTACGTTTCCGCAGGTGAGTGCGCCGCGAGGGAATCGAACCCCCAACCCGCTGATTAAGAGTCAGCTGCTCTGCCGATTGAGCTAGCGGCGCATGTGTTCAATTGTCCTACCGGGTCGTCCGGTGTCCCTTGCGCGACAGGCGAAACGCTATCAGGCGCGCTCCGCAGGTCGTGCGAGGGGGTCCGCGACCCCGGGTGAGTGACGGGACTTGAACCCGCGACTTCCTGGACCACAACCAGGTGCTCTACCAGCTGAGCTACACCCACCATCGAACCTCCGGGCCGCCCCGGTGTTCTGACGTGAACTCTACAAGGCCGTGTCGAGCGGGTTCACCGCGGGGGTGCCAGCGCGGCCGCGGCGGCCCTGGCCTCGTCGGACGTCGGGCCCGGGGGCTGCACGAACAGGGTCCGCCGGTAGTACTCGAGCTCGCGGATCGACTCCTCGATGTCCGCGAGCGCGCGGTGGGCGAGGCCCTTCTCCGGCTTGGCGTAGAACACCCGGGGGAACCAGCGACGGGCCAGCTCCTTGAGCGAGCTGACGTCGATCATCCGGTAGTGCAGGTGGGCGTCGAGCTCCGGCATGTCCCGGGCCAGGTAGCCGCGGTCGGTGGCGATCGAGTTGCCGGCCAGCGGGGCGGTGCCCGGATCGGGCACGTGCTCGCGGATGTAGGCCAGTACGGCCTCCTCGGCCTCCCGGAGGGTGATCGTCGACGCCCGCACCTCCTCGGTCAGACCGGACCGCGCGTGCATCTCCCGGACGACCTCGGGCATCTGCCCCAGCGTCTCGTCGTCGGCGTGGATCACCAGGTCGACGCCCTCGCCGAGCACCTTCAGGTTCCCGTCCGTGACCAGCACGGCGATCTCGATGAGCGCGTCGCGCCGCAGGTCGAGACCGGTCATCTCGCAGTCGATCCACACCAACCGGTCGTTCATGCCCCGCAGCGTAAGCGCTGGCCCGCCGGTTGTCGTACCGCTGGTCTAGGCTCCGCCGACGTGGGGGAGAACACGTCGAGCGCCGCTCAGGAGATCGCCGCCGGGTACGCCACCGAGGGCGCGGCCCTCGAGCTGGGCACCGTGATGGTCGACGGGCAGGTGGACCCGTCGGCGCCCGTCCGGATCCCGTTCGCCACGCTCAACCGGCACGGGCTGGTCGCGGGGGCCACGGGCACCGGCAAGACCAAGACGCTGCAAGGGCTGGCCGAGCAGCTCTCCGCCGCCGGGGTCCCCGTGCTGCTGGCGGACGTCAAGGGCGACCTGTCCGGGCTCGCCCGGCCCGGGGAGGACGGGCCGAAGATCCAGAGCCGGGCGAAGGACACCGGGGACGAGTGGGTGGGCACCGGCTTCCCCGTCGAGTTCCTCTCCCTCGGCGGGAAGTCCTCCGCCATCCCGGTCCGGGCCACGCTCACCCAGTTCGGGCCCGTCCTGCTGTCGAAGGTCCTCGACCTGAACGACACCCAGGAGTCCACGCTCGGGCTGATCTTCCACTGGGCCGACCAGCGGAACCTGCCGCTGCTCGACACCAAGGACCTCCGCGCGGTCATCGCGCACCTCACCAGCGACGAGGGCAAGGCGGACCTCAAGGGGATCGGCGGCGTCTCGCCCGCCACGGCGGGGGTCATCCTGCGCGCGCTGGTGAACCTCGAGGCCCAGGGCGGGGAGGACTTCTTCGGCGAGCCCGAGTTCGAGCCGGCCGACCTGCTCCGCCAGGTGGACGGCAAGGGTGTCGTCACGCTGGTGGAGCTCGCCGAGCAGGCTGCGAACCCCACGCTGTTCTCCACCTTCCTGATGTGGCTGCTCGCGGAGCTGTACGAGGACCTGCCCGAGGCCGGCGACCTCGACAAGCCCAAGCTGGTGTTCTTCTTCGACGAGGCGCACCTGCTCTTCACGGACGCGTCGAAGGCCTTCCTCGCCCGCATCGAACAGACCGTGAAGCTGATCCGGTCGAAGGGGGTGGGCGTGTTCTTCTGCACCCAGCTGCCCACGGACGTGCCCAACGCCGTGCTGTCGCAGCTCGGTGCGCGGATCCAGCACGCGCTGCGGGCCTTCACCCCGGAGGACCAGAAGGCGCTGGCGAGGACGGTGAAGACCTACCCGGTCTCGAAGGTCTACGACCTGGAGGAGGCGCTCACCACCCTCGGCACCGGCGAGGCCGTCGTCACGGTGCTGTCCGAGCGGGGCGCGCCCACGCCCGTGGCCTGGGCGCGGATGCGGGCGCCGCGGTCGCTGATGGCGGCGATCGGCGGGCCCGCCGTGACCGAGGCGGCGAGGACCTCGCCGCTCTACGCCAAGTACGGCGAGACGATCGACCGGGAGTCCGCGTACGAGAAGCTCACGGCGAAGTTGGCCGAGGCCGCCCCGCCGGCCGAGGTCGTTCCGGCCCCGGCCCCGGCCCCGGAGCCCGAGCGCCGCGAGGAGCGGGAGGAGCCGGGCGTGATGACCCAGATCCTCGACTCGCCGGCCGCCAGGTCGTTCATGCGGTCCATGGCCACCCAACTCGGTCGGGAGATCACGCGGGGGCTCTTCGGCACCCGGAGGCGACGCTGAGGCGGGCGCTGATCGATTGACTTTCGATAGATATCGCTCGATACTCGCGTCATGATTCCCGAGCATCGAGCGGTACTCCCGCTCCGGGTCTTCCTCGTGGTGCTGTTCGCGGTGCTGGTGATGTTCCAGACCCTCTCGCTGCCCGGGCAGTTCGCCCACATGGCGAGGGAGTCCCCGGAGCTCGCGTACCTGCGCTGGCCCCTGACCGCCCTCGCGGTGTTCTGGGTGCTGTGCGTCCAGGTGGTCATCGTCGCCACCTGGAAGCTGCTGACCCGGGTCAGGAAGGACCGCATCTTCAGCCCGGCCTCCCTGGTCTGGGTGGACGCCATCGTGTGGGCCGTCGCCGCCGCCTGGCTGGTGCTGGTCGGCGTGTTCGGCTATGTCGGGTTCCACGCGACCGACCCGGGCCTGCCGCTGCTGCTGTTCCTGCTGGTGGTCGGCCTCGCCGTGCTGGGGTTGCTGATGGTGGTGATGCGGGCGCTGCTGCGGCAGGCCACGACCCTGCGGAGGGACATGGAGGCGGTCATCTGATGGCGATCGTCGTGCGCATCGACGTCGAGCTGGCCAGGCGGAAGATGAGCGTCGGGGAGTTCGCCGAGAAGGTGGGGCTCACGCCGGCCAACGTGGCGGTGCTCAAGAACGGGCGGGCCAAGGCCGTGCGGTTCAGCACCCTGGACGCCATGTGCCGGGTGCTCGGCTGCCAGCCCGGCGACCTGCTGGAGTGGGTCGAGTCGGAGGAGACGGCGGAGCGGCTGCTCTAGATGATCGATTCCGTGAAGTGGGTGTTCAGTGGTCGTAGGCGGTGACGCTGCGCTTGAGTGGGGCGTTGGTGGCCCAGTTGTGCCAGACGGCTGCGGCCAGGGCGAAGAGCCGCTGAGCAACGCGGGTGCCTACTCCTTGGCAGGTGCGCCCGCCGTGGCGTTCCAGGCCGAGCTGGCCCTTCAACGTGTCGAACACCGACTCGATCCATTGCCGGACCCCGCCGAGGTTGCCGTGGCGGGTGCGTTCGTCGCGCCGGTCCGGGCGCAGCAGGGTGACCCCGAGGGTGGCGATCTGGGCCTCGATCTCGCGTCCGGCCAGGCCCTTGTCGGCCAACACGGTCGCTCCGGCGGCGAGGCGTCCGGTCTCCACGGCGATGGTCAACAGGTCCAGGCAGACGTCTCGTTCGCCGGTTTTCGGGTGGGCCAGACACCAGGCGATCGGCATCCCGTCCGGGGCGGCGAGCAGGTAGAGCTTGAACCCCCAGTAGAACCGGGAGTGCGCCGCGCAGTACCCGTAGCCGGCGTGTCCGGCCAGGTCCGAGCGTTTCGCGGTCTCGCGCGAGGTTCCGCACGGCAGCGGGGTGGCATCGATCAGGCGCAGGTCGTCGCACCACGACGGGCTGACCTTGGCCAGGTGGGTGATCGCCGCGGCCAGCAACGGCGCCGCCGCGGTGAGGCGCTTGTGGTAGCCGGGCTGCTTGGGCAGGTACCGAAACAGGTGTCCGAGGCGGCAGTAGGCGAACCGGATCCACCGGTGCTCGGCGTCGACCCCGAGCAGTACCTGGGCCGCGGCCAGGGTCAACAGCTCGGCGTCGCTGAGTCGGGGTCGTCGTCCTCGTCCTCGGCGAGCCGGGACCACATGGTCGTCGATCTCCACATACAGTGCGGTCAGGAGGGCGTCCAGGTCGTTCGTCACAGTCGATCATGGCCGCCCTCCTCCCGTGTCTTGGCTGATCGACACGCCACCTTCAAGGAATCGATCATCTAGGGGGTCTCCCGGGTCCGTCGGGGGAGCAGGCCCGGCGTGGCCGCCTCGGCCAGCGCGACGGCGTCGGCCGCCCCGACGTCGAGGACCCGGTAGCCGCCCTCGCCCGCCGCCGTGACCGCCTGCAGCGTCACCAGCCCGGCGCGGCGCTGGAAGGGGCTCTGCCGGACGGTCCAGCCGATCACCCCGGAGCGCTGCAGCGCGACGGTGCGCCGGGAGAGTCCGCCGAGCCGGCTGACCAGGTACCGCGGGGTCAGCGCGTGGCCGAGCGCCCGGAACCGGTCCGCGGCCAGCAGCGCGGCGAGGGGCAGCAGGACCAGGGTGCCCGGCCAGATCCATGCCAGCCCCGGCCGGACCCAGCCGACGAGCACGGCCACCACGATGAGCCCCAGCACCGGGCCGAGGGCGCGCGTGTACCGCCGCCGCCGAGCGGCCGGGGGGTGCGGGACCAGCGGGATCAGCGTGGGGTCGGCCTCCGTGGGGTCGGCTCCGGTGGGAACGATGTCGGTGAGGTCGGCGTCGGTCGATCCGGCTTCGGGGGCGCTGCCCGTCGGGCCCGCGGCGGCCGGCTCGGCACCGATCGGACCGGGGGCGGGGCCAGGGGCCCGCCGGAGCGCCGCCCCCGCCACCCGGTGCGCCTCGGACCGCGGCGCCGGCGGCTGCAGAACCCCGCCCTGGGCGTCGCGGCCGAGGCCGGTGGACAGGGCGCGGGTCTGGGCTCCGCCGCCCGCGCGCAGCAGCAGCGGCTCGTGCACCGCCACCCCGCGGAGCCGCTCCTCGGCGACCGACAGTGATCGCGTGGTGAGCAGGCCGCGCCGGACGCGCAGGGTGCCGTCGGCCTCCCGGGTCAGCCGGTACCCCCACCAGCGCTCGGTGAACAACAGCACCGACCCGACGACCGCGACCACCAGCAGGCCCACGCCCACGAGCCCGACGGCGAGCCAGAGCGGCGCGGTGGCGAGCCGCTCGGCCGCTGCGTCGACGCCGTCCACCTCGGTGGGACTCACCCCGAGCTCGTTGAACACGTTGAACGCGGCCGCCGCGATCGCGCCGACGCCGGCGAGGGAGGAGAAGGTCAGCGGGGCGAACCGGAGCCAGGACCAGTGCAACCGGGCCAGCTCCTCGGCCGGCTCGGCGGGGTCGTCGGGGGCCGGGGCGGGCGCGTCGGGCTGCGGGACGCGCCGGTCCAACAGCTCCCGCCGCAGGATCTCGGCCTCGGCCGTGCTGACGGCGTCGAGCGTCAGGCCGCCGTTGCGGTGTTCCCCGCCCGGGTCGGCCGCCCGCACCGCCACCACGCTCAGCCGGAACGCGCGGTGCAGCGGCGAGGCCGTGAGGTCGACGGTGCGGATCCGGTCCCGTGGCACGGACCGCCGTTGCCGTCGCAGCCAGCCGCTGTGCAGCTCCACCCGCTCGGCGGTGATCCGGTACCGGGTCGTGCGCCACCGGACCACGCCGGCGACGACGACCAGCACACCGATGCCGAGCGTGATCCACGGCCGGACCGGGTCACCGTTACCGCCGGTGAGCAGCACGACGAGCAGCACCGGGACGAGCTTGACCAGCGTGCGGACCGGCTCGACCACGACCATCCTCGGGTCGAGCCGTCGCCACGGGGTCACCGACGCGGGTCCGGCGCCGTCGACGGGTGCGGCGGGGCCGGCGGAGCTGCTCATGTCGCGTCACCGGGCGTGGCCTGCGTGGTCTCGGTGAGCTGCCGGGCCAGCTCCTGCGCGTGCGCGGTGGCCAGGCCGCGGATGGTGACGGGCCCGCGCGCCGACGCCGTCGTCACGGTCACGCTGGCCAGCCCCAGCAGCTGCTGCAGCGGTCCGTGCTCGGTGTCGACGGTCTGCACCCGCGAGATCGGCGCGATCCGCCACTCGCGGACCAGCCAGCCCGAGAGCGTGTAGACCGCCTCGTCGGTGACCTCCCAGCGGTGGATGCGGAAGAGGATCCCGGGGACGACGGCGGCGTACCCCAGCCCGACCACCGCCGACGCCGCCAGCGTGGTCCACAGCCAGGTCGGACCGTCGAGCACGAGCGCCAGCACGAGCTGGGGGAGCGCGACGACCGCGGCGCCGCCGAGCCCGCGCAACCGCCACCAGGTCCGTGCGCGCGGGTCCACGCGGTGGGCGGGCGGGCGGAGCGGGAGCGTGGTCGGCACGGAGGACCCGGTCTGCATGGGTTCATGCTGCCGAAACCCCGCGGCGCCCGCCGCGGGACCCTCGGGCTGCACTGTCACCGCTGCTGGGGGACGGGGCGGCGCCCTGCTCGGCGGGGTCGCGACCCGTAGGGTCGGGCATGTGCGACCCCCGGGATGGCAGCCGCGACTGATCGCCCTCGACATCGACGGCACGACCGTTCACGAGCACCGGCCACCCAGCGCCCGTGTGCTCGCCGCCGTCCGGGAGATCGGGCGCCGCGCCGTCGTCACCCTGTGCACCGGGCGGACCGTGCTGGGCGTCGAGCACGTGCTGGACCAGCTCGGGCTCGGCGAGCACCCGGTCGCCGACCGGTACGTCGACGTCGAGCACACCACCGTCTGCTCCAACGGCGCGGTGGTGCTCGACACCGGATCGCGACAGGTGCGGTACACGATCCGGTTCGAACCGGGCCCGGTCGTCGCGGCGGTGCGCGAGGCGCTGCCCGGAGCGGTGTTCGGGTGCGAGGAGGTCGGCGTCGGGCAGCGGGTCGGGGGGCCCTTTCCGGAGGGCGTCCTGGCCGGGCGGGTCCGGGTCGTCGACGAGGCCGAGCTCCTCGCCGGGCCGACCCCCAAGGTCGTCGCCTACTGGCCGCACGGCACGCCCGCGGACGTCGCCGACCGGATGGCGGGGGTCGAGATCCCCGGCGCCGAGGTCACCCTCGACCACGAGCTGCCCTGGGTGTCGATGGTGCCCGAGGGGGTGTCGAAGGCGTCGGCGCTGGCGGGCGTCTCCCGCGCGCTCGGGGTGGCGCAGGAGGACGTCCTGGCGGTCGGCGACGGCGACAACGACCGGGCCATGCTCCGCTGGGCCGGGCTCGGCGTGGCGATGGGCCAGGCCCCGCCGGAGGTGAAGGCCGCCGCCGACGAGGTCACCGGCGCGGTCACGGAGGACGGCCTGGCTGCGGTGCTGGAGCGCTACCTCTGACGTGCGTCGCGGTGCTCGACGCGGTCGTCGGTGGCGCGCGGAACCGCACCTACCGCGCCCGGGCGAGCTCCCGGACCTCGGTGGCGACGAGCGGGGCCATGCGCTCGAGGGCGCCGCCGCAGGAGGTGGGACGGGCAGGACCGGGGGCGGGCTCGACCCGCACCGCCCACGCCGCGCCCTCGGGCCCGGTGACGACCACCTCCGGGCCGTCGGTCCGGGCGACGAGGAGGGCGTCGACGTCCCGCAGCCCGGTGTGTGCGCGCACCGCCAGTTCGGCGACCTGCCCGGCCGGCTCCCACGCCGCGCGCCCCCGGCAGTGCCCGTGCTCCACCTCGCCCTGCCCCGCGGCCTTGCGCGCCACGACCGCGGAGGCCAGGTCGAGGCGGCCGTAGAGGTAGCCGGTCGGCAGCACCAGGGCGGTGGGAGCGAAGCGGTGCCCGCCGAGGTGCGAGCACTCCCACACCCCGTCCGGCTCGGTCTCGGCGAGCCCCCGGGCGAGCGCCAGCCCGTCGACGGCGCAGCAGAGGTCGCGGGTGCCGTGCGTGCAGACCAGCAGCAACGGGCGGGTGACGGGCTCGCCCGCGCGGGCGTCGTGCAGGGGCACGTCGGCGAGTTCCGAGGGCCCGTCGACCACCAGCCGGCCGACGCGCACGGCCCCTGGCGCGGTGTCGGCGAGCAGCACGGTGCGCGGCGAGTCCGGCGGGGGACGACGCCCGGGCCGCCGGATCAGCAGCAGCTTCCGGCCCGCCGCCCGGGCCCGTTCCGCCAGTCCGGCGACGGCGGGATCGGGGTGCCGGTCCACGGTCCGCGGCCACGCGCCGAGGTGCTCGACGCAGACGAGTCGGTCGCCGACGGGAGCGGTCCCGGGGAGCGGCTCGGCGAGCGCCCGCGCGAGTGCGGAGCAGCGCGCGTCGGTCTTCCCGGCCATTCCGGGACCCTACCTTAGGCCACCCTAAATCGCACGGGTGACCTCGGATGATGCGCTCAGTCCATACCCGGTAACTCTCTGGTGACCACCTTGCCGGTCTGGTTGCGCGGGAGCTCGTCGACGAACACCACGTCCCGTGGGACGGCGAACCGGGCCGCCTTCTCCTTGACCAGCGCGCGCACGGCGTCCTCGTCCAGAGTGGCGCCCTCGCGCAGCACGACGTAGGCCGCCAGCCGCTGGCCGTACTTCTCGTCCGGCACCCCGACGACGGCGACCTCGCGCACCCCGTCGTCGGCCGCGATGAGGTCCTCGACCGGACCGGGGTGCACGTTCTCCCCGCCCGAGACGATCATGTCGTCCGCCCGGCCGGTGAGGAAGAGCCGCCCGGTGTCGTCGAGGTGCCCCACGTCGCCGGTGCCGATCAACCCGTCCTGCCGCTCGATGTCGGCGCCCTCGCGGGTGTAGCCCTCGAACGGCAGGTCGTTGCCGACGAACACGCGCCCGTCGGTGTTCGGGGGGACCCCGCGGCCGTCGTCGTCGAGGATGCGCAGGATCGTGCCGACCGGCGCGCGCCCCGCGGTGCCCGGCGCCTCGCGCAGGTCGCGCGGCGAGGCGATGCTCACCCACGACACCTCGGTGGAGCCGTAGAGGTTGTAGAGGCAGTCGCCGTAGCGCGCCATGAAGTCCTGGGCGAGCCCGGTCGGCAGCGCCGAACCGGAGACGGCGACGAGCCGGGGGCGGTGCTCGTCGCGCCACGGCTGCCCGGTCTCGAACACCCGCTGCACCATGACCGGCACGGCGATCACGACCTGGACCTTCTCGGCCGCCACGGTGTCCAGGAAGTCCTCCGGGTCGAACCGCCGGCGCAGCACGACGGTGTCCCCGTGCAGCAGGGCGAGCAGCAGTCCCGCGTTGCCCCAGGTGTGGAAGAGCGGCGCGGCGAGCAGCACCGCCTCGCCGGCCCGCAACGGGATCGCCGAGAGGATGGACGCCGCCGGCGCGAGGTTCGAGATCGGCGGTCGTTGCGCGCCCTTCGGCGTGCCGGTGGTGCCGGAGGTCAGCACGATCATCCGGCCCTCCTGGGCCGGGCGGCCGGGCGGGGGACCGGGGGTCGCGGTGAGCGCGTCGAGCTCGCCCGCGCCGACCACGACGAGGCCCGCGGGCAGCCGGTCGCGGAACTCGTCGTCGACGACGACGATCCGGAGCCTCAGCTCCTCGGCGATCTCGGCGAGCTGGCCGGCCGGCAGGCCGGTGTTGAGCAGCACGACGTCCGCACCCAGCTTCGAGCACGCCACCATCGCCTCGATCGCGCCGCGGTGGTTGCGGCACAACACGCCGACCCGGGTCCGCTCGGCCGCGCCGCGGTCTTGCAGCGCCCGCGCCAGCCCGTCCGTCCGGGCGTGGACCTCGGCGTAGGTGAGGGAGCCGGAGTCGTCGACGATCGCGGGCCGGTCGGGGTGCCGGGCGGCGCCGACCGCGTAGCCGCCGGCAAGGCTGAGCCGGTAGCGCACCAGGCCCGCGAGCGTCCCGGCCAGCCGGTCCGGTCGCATGGGCCGGACGACACCGGAGCGGGCCAGCGCGACCAGTGCCCGGCCGGTGCCGAGCGCGGTGGTGGCCGCGTGCCGCAGGCCGTCGGCGGCCGGGCCGAGCGTGGTGGTGAGGGAAGGGGTCCGACGGTCGCTCACGGCCGCCATTCAACCGTGTCCGCATGTCCGCCGCCGGTGCGCGGTCGGTGGTGCCGGAGCACCGCTGACCGCGCACCGGCGGCGGAGCCGCAGGTCAGGGGGACGTGAGGTCGTAGACCGTGCGTCCGCCGACGGTCGCCGCGGGGAAGTTCTGCTCGACCCAGCGGGTGATCTCCGACGTCGCACCGCCGCGGCCGCCCGGGCCGCCGCCCATGCCGCCCGCGACGAGGTAGTGGATCTCGCCGTTCGCGACGTACTGCTGGAACTGTGGCAGCGTGGGGTAGGGGTCGGAGCCGACGAACCCGCCCATCGCCATGACGGACGTGCCCGAGGCCAGCTCCATCGACGCCGCGCCCTGCGAGCCCGTGGTCGCCGCCGCCCAGCGGGTGCCCGCGTTCCGCAGCAGGTCGACGAGCTCGGCGTCGACCGACTCCTCACCCGGTCCGCCGCCACCACCCGGCTGGGCACCCGGTGCGCTCGTCCCACCGGGCCGGCCGGTGCCGTCGGACGCGGTGCCGCCGGGCGCGGCGCCCTGTGTGGCCGGGAATCCGGGCCCGGTGCTCCCGGCCGCCGGGCCGTCCGTGCGGTCGCCGAACCGGGCGCCCGAACCCCGCGTCGCGCCGGAGCCACCCTCGGCACCCTCCACCGCGGGACCCGCGGTCGGGACGGAGCCGGTGTGCGCGGTGCCGGCGGTGACCGCGGCGGATGCGGCCGGCGCCGCGATCCCGGCCAGGACGGCGGCGCCGGCGACCGCGGTGATCCAGCGCCGGCGTCCGGTCGGCACCAGGAAGGCGAGCCCTGCGAGCAGCCCGACGACCAGGACCACCCACCGCAGCCACGGCAGGAAGGTCGGCGACCAGCCGAGCATCACGAACGCCCACACCGCCGTGACCGCCACGGTCAGGGCCAGGGTCGCGCGGCCGGTCCAGGTGCCGCGGGCCCGCCAGGCCGCCAGCCCGCCGAGCGCCAGCAACGCCGCGATACCCGGGGCGAGCGCCACCGAGTAGTAGGGGTGGATGGTGCCGCTCATGAAGCTGAACACCAGCCCCGTCACGACGGTCCAGCCGCCCCACACCAGTAGCGACGCGCGCATCCGGTCGGTCCGCGGCGCCCTACGCGTGAACCACAGGGCCGCGACCAGCAGGATCAGCGCCGCGGGCAGCAACCAGGAGATCTGCGTGCCGAAGGCGGTGCCGAACAGCCGACCGGGTCCCGCCTCGCCGCCGAACATGGCGCCGCCGGGGCCGCCCCCGCCGGGCATCCCGCCCGCGGGCATCCCCGCGACGGGTGCCCCGGGGACGCCGCCTGCCGCCTCGGCGCCCCCGGGGAACCCGCCGGCGCCCGTCGCGGGCGCACGACCACCGCCGCCCCCGCCGTTGCCCTCGCCGCCGAAGATCCGGCCGAGGCCGTTGTAGCCGAAGGCCAGTTCGAGCGGTGTGTTGTCCGTCGACCCGCCGATGTAGGGCCGGGCGTCGACGGGCCACAGCGCCACCGCCAGCAGCCACCACCCCGCGCCGACGACGATGCCCACCCCGGCGACCAGGACGTCCCGGATCCGCTTCCCGACGGTCGTCGGCGCCGCCCACAGGTACGCGACCGCGAAGCCGGGCACCACGAGGAAGGCCTGCAGCATCTTCGCCAGGAACGCGAACCCGAGGACCAGCCCGGCGAGCAGGAGCCAGCGCCACGAGGCTTTCTCCAGCGCCCGCACCGTGCAGTACGCGGCGGCGACGAGCAGCAGGACGAGGAAGGCGTCGGGGTTGTTGAAGCGGAACATCATCACCGCGACGGGCGTGAGCGCCAGGACCAGCCCGGCGAGCAGCCCTGCGCCGGGCCCGGCGACCCGTTTCACCGCGGCGTACAGCAACGCCACGGACGCCACCGCCATGAGCGCCTGCGGCGCGAGCATGCTCCACGAGCCGAACCCGAAGATCCGGCCGGACAGCGCCATGATCCACAACGACGCCGGCGGCTTGTCCACCGTGATCGCGTTGCCGCCGTCCAGCGAGCCGAAGAAGAGGGCGGTCCAGTTCTGCGTCCCGGCCTGCACGGCCGCGGCGTAGAAGGAGTTCCCCCAGCCCGAGAGCGCGATGTTCTGCAGGTACAGCACGGCGGTGCCGACGAGCAGGAGCGCGTACGCCGGGCGGTGCCACCGCCGCCGGGGAGCAGCAGCGGTGGGCCGGGGGGCGGCGCCGCCCGCGGAGGGCAGGGCGGCGCCGGCGTCGGAGTCGAGCGTGCGGGTCACGGGTGCCTCTCGGTGCGGCGTGCTGTCGGGCGCAGGGCGGTTCGGGGTGCAGGGGTCAGGCGGCGAACTCGGAGGGGACCTCCGCCGGGGCGGCGGCCGCGGTGCGCGTACGGCCGCGGAACACCCACGCCCGGAAGAGGACGAAGCGCAGGACGGTCGCGACCAGGTTGGCGACGACGATCGTCGCCACCTCGAGGCTCGGGTGGGCGCCCGGCACGACGGCCCCGAGCAGGGCGAGCGCACCGGTGGTGAGTCCCAGCCCGAGGCCGAACACGACGAGGCCCTGGACCTGGTGCCTGGCGACGTCCTGCCGCCCGCGGACGCCGAAGGTCAGCCGCCGGTTCGCGGCCGTGTTGGCGATCGCGGTGAGCAGCAGCGCGACGACGTTCGCCCAGATCGGGCCCATGAACGTGCGGAACAGCAGGAAGAGCAGCAGGTTCGCGAGCGTGCTGGCCACGCCGATCGCCGCGAAGCGCACCAGCTGGGTCGGCAGCCCCCGCGGCACGCCCTCCACGGACGTCTGCAGGGGTGCACGACCCAGCTGGGCCCGCAGCTCGACGATCGGGAGCGCGCCGGTGGCCAGGGCGCGGCCGACGCGCCAGACCCCCTTGAGGTCCGCCGTGGCCGTCGCGACGATGTCCACGGTGGAGTTCGGGTCGTCGACCCAGTCGACCGGGACCTCGTGGATCCGCAGCCCCGCGCGCTCGGCCAGGACCAGCAGCTCGGTGTCGAAGAACCAGCCGGTGTCCTGGACGAGCGGCAGCAGCCGCTGCGCGACGTCGCCCCGGATGGCCTTGAACCCGCACTGCGCGTCGGAGAACCCGGCCTGCAGGGTGCTGCGGAGGATCAGGTTGTAGCAGCGGGAGATGAACTCGCGCTTGGCCCCGCGCACCACGCGGGACCCGCGGCCGAGCCGGGTGCCGATGGCGAGGTCGGAGTGTCCCGAGATCAGCGGGGCGACCAGCGGCAGGACGGCGTCGAGATCGGTGGACAGGTCGACGTCGCAGTAGGCGAGGACCGAGGCGTCGGACGCCGACCACACGGTGTGCAGGGCCCGCCCGCGGCCCTTCTGCTCGAGCCGGACCAGCCGGACCTCGGGGAGCTCGGCCTCCAGCCGGGCGCCGATCAGCGGGGTCGTGTCGACGCTGGCGTTGTCGGCGATGGTGATGCGGAACGAGTAGGGGAAGCTGCGCAGGAGGTGCTCGCGCAGCCGCCGGACCGACGGCTCGAGGTCGTTCTCCTCGTTGTGGACGGGGACGACGATGTCCAGCACGGTGCGGTCGCGTCGGCCGCCGCGTGCGGCGATCCCGGGCGCGTTCTGGGTCGAGTTGTCGGCGGCTGCGAGGCTCATGCCGACGACGATCGGGGTCGGGCCTGTCGTGGGTTTGTGGTCGACCTGTGGCTCCGCTGTGGAGCGGCCCCGATCCCGTGTCGCGCCCGCCACACAGGCGCCCTCGGGGCGGGGAGCAGGCCTCATGGGCCCCGACGATCCCGCTGCCGGCTGTCGTGATCGTGTACCGGACCTGTGCGCGAGCTGTGGGCGCCACCGGGCGGCCTCGCCGCGCACCCGGATGCCGGCCGCCTCGCGGTCCCAGGCGGCCGCCGGGCGCTCGGCGCAGCCGCGCCTTCTGCACCTTCGTCGTGGGCGTGCGCGGCAGCGCGTCGGCGACCCGGACGTACCGCGGCACCATGTGGTGCGGCACCCGGTCGACCGTCCCTCGTTGAGCGCGAGTCGGGAGCTCCGGCCCGAGGCGGCTCCACAAGCGTCAGGGCGGTGGCGGTGGCGCCCGCTGGTGAAGATCGACACCTGCGTGCGCCCACGGTTCGG
Source organism: Pseudonocardia oceanicola (assembly GCF_047200735.1). NCBI lineage: Bacteria > Bacillati > Actinomycetota > Actinomycetes > Pseudonocardiales > Pseudonocardiaceae > Pseudonocardia > Pseudonocardia oceanicola. The sequence continues at coordinate 72,424 of NZ_JBJZON010000009.1, read as the reverse complement.
CGGCCCGCCCTGGGAGCAGAGCTACGGTGATCTTGTTCGAGCCCGTGGGCCGTAGCGGCACCGCGAGTCGGGCGCTCCCCGACCCCGCGAGTCGGCGCTCGCGCGAGCAGGGCGTTCCCACGCCGCGAGCCGGGCGCTCCCGCACACCGAGTCGGGCGCTCCCTGGAACGCGCGTTCAGTCTACGGGGGCGGGTCCGCACGGGATCCCTGCCCTCCGCCGCCCGGATCAGGCTCCGCCAGCTCCTGGATCAGGCCGGGGTGCCGCCCGTGAGGTCGTAGAGCGTGACGCCGTCGACGGTCTGGGCGGTGAAGGTCTGCTCCACCCACGCCGCGATCTCGGCGGCCGCGGCGCTGCCGCCCGTGTCCGAGCCGCGGGCGTCCGACCCCGCGCCGCCGACGAACCAGTGGATCTTCCCCGCCGCCACGTACTGCTGGAACCGCGCCAGGGTGGGGGCGGGGTCGGTGCCGTTGAAGCCGCCGACCGCCATGACCGGGGCGTCGGCCGCGAGCTGGTAGCCCGCGGCGGCGTTCGAGCCGACGGCCGCCGCGACCCAGGTGTAGGCGGACGCGTTCGCCTGCAGCAGCGTCGTCACCGCGGCGGGCGGGGTGGTGGTGCCGAGCAGGGAGCCGAAGCCGCCACCCATGCCACCGCGCATCCCGCCCGGGCCGGTGCCGCCGAGTCCGGCCGTGCCGGAGGAGACGCCCGGAGCCGTGGCCCCGGCGCGGGCGGTCGTGCCTCCGGGAGCGCCCGGGGCGCCGGCCTGTCCGCCCGGCGCCTGCCCGGCGCCGAACCCGCCCCGCATGCCTGCGCCGCCCGGCCCGCCGGGCCCACCCGCGCCGCCCGGCCCCCGGCCGACGCCCGACGGCCCGGAGCTCGGGATCGCGCCGCTGTGCGGCTGGACGGCGGTCGCCACCGACCACGCGGCCGTGCCACCCAGCGAGGCCAGCACCGCCGCCGTCACGACACCGGCGGAGAGCAGCCGTGGGAACCGGTGCACCCCGAGCAGCGCCCCGGCCGCGATCACGCCGAGCGCGAGGACCGTCCAGCGCAGCCAGGGCAGCCACGAGCCGAGCAGCACGAAGGCCCACCCTGCACTCGCCCCGACGGCGAGGGCGAGAGAGACCCGCGCCGTCGCGGCGGAGCGGAGGCGCCACAGCTCCGCCGCGCCCATGCCGGCGAGCGCGCCGACCGCCGGGGCCAGGGCCACGGTGTAGTAGGGGTGGATGATCCCGGCCATGAAGCTGAACACCAGACCGGTGATCAGCAGCCAGCCGCCCCAGGCGATCGCCGCGGCTCGCACCCGGTCGGTGCGCGGGCGGCGGGCGCTCAGCCACAGCAGTCCCGCCAGCAGGATCAGGGCCGCCGGGAGCAGCCAGGACGCCTCGGAGCCCATCTCGGCCCCGAAGAGGCGGCCGACGCCCGTCTGGCCCCAGCCGCCGCCCGGGCCGCCGCCGACGCTGCCGGTCTCGTCCCCGGTGAGCCGGCCGACGCCGTTGTAGCCCAGCACCAGCTCCATCACCGAGTTGTTCTGCGAGCCGCCGATGTAGGGCCGCGACGAGGCCGGCCACAGCTCCACCGCCAGCACCCACCAGCCCGCGCCGACCACCAGTGCGACGCCCGCGAGAACCAGGTCCCGGATCCGTCGACCGATCCCCGTGGGCGCGGCGACCAGCCACACCGCGGCGAGTGCCGGGACGATCAGGAAGGCCTGCAGCATCTTGGTGAGGAAGCCGAGGCCGAGGAACACGCCCGCGAGCACGAGCCAGCGGCCGTGCCCGCGCCCGAGCCCGCGCAGCGTCGCCCACACCGCGGCGACCAGCAGCAGCACCAGCAGCGCGTCGGGGTTGTTGAAGCGGAACATCAGCGTGGCGACGGGGGTGAGCGCGAGCACCGCCCCCGCCAGCAGGCCCGCCGCGTGCCCGGAGGTGCGTCGCACCGTCGCGTACAGCAGCCCGACGGCCGCGATCCCCATCAGTGCCTGCGGGACCAGGATGCTCCAGCTGTTCAGCCCGAAGAGCCGCACCGACAACCCGGTCACCCACAGCGCGGCGGGCGTCTTGTCCACGGTGATCGCGTTGGCGGCGTCGGACGAGCCGAAGAACCAGGCCTCCCAGCTCGCCCCGCCGGCCTGCGCGGCGGCCGAGTAGAAGGCGTTGGCCCAGCCGGAGGCCGAGAGGTTCCACAGGTAGAGGACCCCGGTCCCGACCAGCAGGACCGCGAGCGACGCGCGCTCCGGCAGCGTCCGCCGGCGTGGCGGGGGCGGGTCCTCGGCCACGGGGGGATCGGCGGGGCGCGCGGTCAGGGTGCTCGTCACGCTGCCCGAGGCTGGTGCGTCCCGCTGTGCCGCCCCGGTGCCGCACCTGTGCGGCGGCTGTGAGCGCGGCCCGCCGTTGAGGAGGTCCACACAGGAGGCGCCCGCAAGGCCTTCCTTGATCACGGCGACCGTCACCCGGTCGCACTGTCGGCCGCAGTCCCGTGACTCCCGGAATGATCGTGCCTGCCCGCGCTCGCGCGAGCGTCACGCTGCGGCTGTGGGCGCAGCGCTCCCGTACCCCCCGGAACGATCTGGGCGGGGCGCCCCTCACACCCGCGCTGGTGTCTCGGCGACCACGGGTGCGGGAGTGCGGGGGAGGGTCACCCGGAACTCGGTGCGTCCCGGCTCGCTCTGCAACTCGACCCGGCCACCGTGGGCGGCGACGACGGCGTCGACGATCGCCAGGCCGAGGCCGGTGCTGGCGGTGTCGTTGCCCGCGCGGGCCCGGCCCGTGGAGCCGCGGGCGAAGCGCTCGAAGACGTGCGGCTGCAGCTGGGCCGGGATCCCCGGGCCGGTGTCGAGCACGGTGAGCACCGCGGCGCCCGCGGACACCCGGAGACCGACGGTCACGAGGGTGCCCTCCGGGGTGTGGGTGCGGGCGTTGGCCAGCAGGTTGGTGAGCACCTGGGTGAGCCGGGAGGCGTCACCGGGCACCACGACCGGCTCCTCCGGCAGGTCCAGCTGCCAGCGGTGGCGGGGGCCGGCGGCGTGGGCGTCGGAGACGGCGTCGAGCACCAGCCGGGTGAGGTCGACGGAGGCGCGTTCGAGCGGGCGGCCGGCGTCGAGGCGGGCGAGCAGCAGCAGGTCCTCGACCAGGGTGCTCATCCGCTCGGCCTGTGACGAGATGCGGGTCAGCGCGTGCGCGGTGCCCTCCGGCAGCGCGGTGCCGTCGCGGCGGGTCAACTCGGCGTAGCCGCGGATCGCGGCGAGCGGGGTGCGCAGTTCGTGGCTGGCGTCCGCCACGAACCGGCGCAGCCGGGTCTCGCTGTCCTGGCGGGCCTCGAGCGCGCCCTCGACGTTGTCCAGCATGCGGTTCAGCGCGACGCCGACCTGCCCGACCTCGGTGCGCTCGTCGGGCTCCGGCACGCGGGTGGCCAGCTCGACCTCGCCCCGGTCGAGCGGCATCCCCGACACCGTCGCGGCGATGCCCGCGACCTCCTCCAGCGGCCGCAGCTCCCGCCGCACCAGCACCGTGGCGGCCACCGCGGCACCGCCGAGCGCCGCGCCGATCACGATCAGCTCGATCACGACCAGCCCGTCGACGATGTCCGCGACCTCCTGCGCGGGCTGGCCGAGCACGAGCACGGCGCCGTCGGATGCGGGGACGGCGACGGCGCGGTACTCGCCGAGCGAGAGCGACACGGTCCGCGGGTGGTCGCCCGGCCGCAGCGCGGCGAGCCGGGCGACGTCGCTCTCGGGCACCGGCCGGAACGAGCCCCGGCGGTCGGTGACCGCCGCCTCCACCACGGCGCCGGACCGCACGACGGCGCCCAGCGTGCCCGGCTTCTGCGCGGGGCCGAGGTAGGTGTCGGCCCGGGACAGGCCCGGTGGCGCGGGCTCGGACCGGGAGAACTCGAAGCGGCCCGCGGCGCCGAGCACGTCCTCGTCGAGACGGTGGTAGAGGAAGCCGCGCAACGCGATCGCCGTCGCGACCCCGATGACCGCGCAGGCCAGGGCGATCAGCAGCAGCACGGTGACCACGAGCCGGGCACGCAGCGTCCGGCTCCGTGCGACGACCCGGTCGGTCACCCGTGCGGCCATGCGCCGATCCTCACGCGATGGCGGGCTTGAGCACGTACCCGGCCCCGCGCACGGTGTGGATCATCGGGGAGCGGCCGGCGTCGATCTTCTTGCGCAGGTACGAGACGTACAGCTCCACCACGTTGGACTGGCCGCCGAAGTCGTAGTGCCACACGCGGTCGAGGATCTGCGCCTTGGACAGCACCCGCCTGGGGTTGCGCATCAGGAAACGCAGCAGCTCGAACTCCGTCGCGGTGAGGTCGACGTCGGTGTCGCCGCGGCGCACCTCGTGGCTGTCCTCGTCGAGCACCAGGTCGCCGACGACGAGCTCCGAACCCTGCCGCGCCGCCGTCATCCCCGCCCGGCGCAGCAGCCCGCGCAACCGTGCCACGAGCTCCTCCAGGCTGAACGGCTTGGTCACGTAGTCGTCGCCACCCGCGGTCAGGCCGGCGACGCGGTCCTCCACGGCGTCCTTCGCCGTGAGGAACAGGACGGGCACCTCGGGGGTGTCCGCGCGCAGCCGGCGCAGCACCTCCAGCCCGTCGAGGTCCGGCAGCATGATGTCGAGGACGACGGCGTCGGGCTTGAAGTCCCGGGCGGTCCGGACCGCGGTGAGCCCGTCGCCCGCGCTGCGGACCTCCCAGCCCTCGTAGCGCAGCGCCATCGAGAGCAGGTCCGAGAGGGTCGCCTCGTCGTCGACCACCAGGACGCGGACGGGGCTGCCGTCGGCGCGGCGGAGCGGCGCGGACTGTTCGGTCACCTCGGTCATGGTAGGAGAGCCTCGCCCGTCCGGCTGTGCCGCCGGTGGGCGCTCCCTGTGCGTTCCCTGTGCGCCGTCGGAGGTACCGGCCGCACACGCTCCCCTGTTCGTCCGCACAGTGCGCGGACAGGTTCGCTCAGCACGGTGGGCGCCGGTCGCGATCCCGCCTCACCTCCTTCTCCCGCCGCGACCGGATCAGGAGCACGCGATGTCCCTTCTCGACTCCCGCCGGGCCCACCGGCTCGCCCTCGTCCCGGTGGGGCTGGTCGCCGCCGCCGTGCTGGCGGCCTGCGGCTCCTCGACGGACCAGACCTCGAGCACCTCCGGGTCGACCGCCGCGAGCGGGTCGAGCACCGCCGACACGTCCGGCACCGCCGACGCCTTCCAGGCCTGTCTCGCCGAGAACGGCGTCGAGGCGCCGGCCGGGGGACCGGGCGGCGGCGGACCGGGCGGCGGCGGACCGGGCGGCGGCGGACCGGGCGGTCGGGGCGGCACTCCGCCGTCGGGCGCTCCCGAGGCGGGCGGCACCCCACCCGAGGGCGCGCCGCAGGACGGCGGTGCCCCGCCGCAGGACGGCACGATGCAGGCCCCGCCGGGCGTCGACGAGGCGACCTGGACGGCGGCGACGGAGGCCTGCGCCGACCTGGCGCCCACCCCGAGCCCGGCCACGGCCGGCTGACGCCGCGATCGTCGGAACGGATCATCGGCCCGGTCCCGGCCGCCCCGGCCGGGTCGGGCTGTACTAGTTTTCGCCGGTGCACGCGGAGAGATCGCCGGTCCTCGTCGGCGTCGGGCAGGTCCAGGCCAACCGGGACCGAACCGTCGCCGGGGCCCGCGAGCCGCTGCGCCTGATCGCCGACGCCGTGCACGTCGCCGCCGCGGACGCGGGCGGCACCGGCACCCGGCTGCTCCGGGACGTCGATGCGATCACCGTCCCGCACGTCGCCAGCTGGTCCTACGCGGACCTGCCCGCCCGGCTCGCCGAGCGGCTCGCGGCGGACCCGGTGCACACCTTCTCGGCGCCGGTCGGCGGGCACTGGCCGGCCGCGCTGGTCGACGCCGCGGCCGCGCGGATCGCCTCGGGGGAGTCCCGGGTCGAGCTGGTCGCCGGGGGCGAGGCCTCGGCATCGCTCACCGTGCTGCAGCGCGCGGGCGTCGACCCGGGCACCGACCTCGGCTGGACCACCGAACCCGGCGGGCTCGCCCCGATCGGGCCGGACGACCTCGGCAGCCCCGCGATGCAGGCCGCCGGCCTGGTGCTCCCGACCCGGGTCTACCCGATGGTCGACACCGCCTTCGGGCACTCCGTGGGTGAGACACCCGTGGAGACCATGGTCGCCGGGGCGGCCGTGTTCGCGGCCCTGAGCGAGGTCGCGGCCACCAACCCGATCGCATGGAACCCGGCGGCCCGGGACTCGGCCGAGATCCTGCGGGTCGGGCCGGACAACCGGATGATCTGCGAGCCCTACCCGCTCGCGGTGAACGCGTTCCCGCTGGTCGACCAGGCCGCGGCACTGTTGCTGACCTCGCGGGCGGTCGCCCTGGAGCACGGGGTGCCGGAGGAGCGTCTGGTGCACGTCTGGGGCGGGGCGGGGGCCGCCGACGCCGCCGACGTCCTCGCCCGGCCCGCGCTGACCGGATCACCGGCGCTCTGCTCGGCCCTGGATCGCGCACTGGCCTCCGCCGGGCTCACCGCCGACACGGTCGACCTCGTCGACGTCTACTCCTGCTTCCCGGTGGTGCCCCGGCTCGCCGGCCGCTACCTCGGGCTGCCGGTGAAGGCGCTCGCGGGCGCCACCGGCGGGCACTCGTCCTTCGGCGGCCCGCTCTCGACCTACACGCTGCACTCGCTCGCGGCCTGCGCCGTGCGCGTCCGGGCCGGGGCGCGGACCGCGCTCGTGCACGCCAACGGGGGGTACCTGACCCGCCAGCACGTCGTCGTCCTCGGCCGGGAGCCGCACGTCGACGGCTACATCGGCGATCCCGAGCCGCACGACACCGCCGAGCCGGGCCCGCCGTCCTGCCCGGTCGCCGAGCTCGCCGAGGAGCCGGTGCGCGTCGAGGCCGCGACCGTGGAGTACGACCGGGACGGCCATCCGTCCCAGGGGTTCCTGGTCGCCCGGACCGTCGACGGTCGCCGCCTCGCCGGCTGCACCGTCGAGGGCGACGCGGCCAGCGCCCAGGCGCTCACGGTGTTCCCGGAGGGACCGGCACGGCCGCCGGGCCCGGCCGTCGTCGGGCGGGAGGTGACGGTGCGCGCGGTGGGCGACCGGATCCAGGTGGACCCGGCCTGACCGGCGGTCAGCGGGCGCGCCAGTAGCCGGTGGCGTAGACCGCCCGGCGGTCCAGCTTCCGCTCGGTGAGCAGGTGCCCGCGGATCTCCTTCACGGCCGCCGACTCGCCGGCCAGCCAGGCCTGTCCCTCGCCGTCCGGGAAGGTGGCGGTCCTCACCGCCGCGACCAGCGGTTCCCCGGCGGGGGCGGCGCCGCGATGCACCCAGGTCACGGCGGCGTGGCCGGGCAGCTCCTGCTCCTCCCCGGCGTCGGCGACCTCGAGGATCGCCAGCGCGGGCACCTCGGTGGGAAGAGCCTCCAGCACGGTGGCCACCGCGGGCAGCGCCGACTCGTCGCCGATCACCACGTGGAAGGCCGACGCCGGGTCCGGGACCCAGCGCCCGCCCGGCTCGGACACCCCGACCCAGGAGCCCGGCCCGGCGGCCTGCGCCCACGCCGCGGCCGGGCCGTACCCGTCGTGCAGCACGAAGTCGACGTCGAGTTCCCCGGCGGCCGGGTCGAAGCGGCGGACCGTGTAGGTCCGGATCGTCGGCCGCGGTTCGCCCGCCGGCCAGACGGGGCCGCCGGTGCTCGCCCGCGGCACGGCCGGCCGGTCCTGCCCCTCGACCGGGAAGAACATCTTGATCCGCCGGTCCGGCCCCTCGCCCGGGAACCCGGCCAGCTCCTCACCGGTGAGGGTCAGGCGGATCATCCTGGGGGTCACCCGGGTGCTGCGGCTGACCTGCAGCAGCCGGGGGGCGGTCGTGGTCACGGCGCACCATGGAACCACAACGCCCCCAACCGCCCCGCGCGACCGCGTCATGGAGCCATGACGCGGTCAGGAAGCCGCCGTGGCCGCGTTCTGGAGCCATGGTGCGCTCGGGTGCGCGTGTGGAGCGCGTCAGGGATCCGCACTGCGGTCGGTGCGGCCCGCCAGCCCGCTCCACGCCAGGTCCATCAGGTACTCCGTGGCCTGCTCCGCCGTGACCCGCGGGTCCCGCTTGCGCCACACCGCCAGCCGTTCGCACGCCCCGACGATCACCTGCGCCCAGCCCTGCAGCCGCAGCGGCTCGGCCCCGGGCGCGGCGATCCCGAGGAGTCCGGCGATGAAGTCCGTCTGCTGCGCGCGGATGGCCTCGACCGCTTCCGCGGCGATGCTCGTCTCCGAGTAGAGCAGCGTGAAGGCCGGGGCCCGGTCGTCGAGGAACCGGAAGAACGCCAGGGTGCCGCGGCGCAGCATGTCCTCGGGGCCCTCGGCGGCGAACGCGGCCTCGGAGGTGACCTCGAGCAGCTCGGTGCGGGCCCGCGAGACGCACGCCAGCAACAGGCCCTCCTTGGACCCGAAGTGCGTGTACAGCACCGGTTTCGTGACGCCGACCCGCTCGGCCACCGCGTCCATCGACGCGTTGGCGTAGCCGCGCTCGGCGAAGACCGCGACGGCGGCGTCGAGGATCTGCCGCTCGCGCTCGGCCCGGGAGACGCGCCGCCGCGGGGACGGGCCGGACGACGCGCCGGGTGTCGACGCCGGCGTGCTCGTCTCCATGCGCCGAACCCTACCCTCCTAAGTTACCCATGGTAAGTTACCGGCGGTAACACCCACCGGAGGGGAGCGAAGATGCTGGACACCCCTATCGTCGGCAGCGGGTTCGCCGATCTGGGCGCTGCGGTGGAGCTGGACGAGGCGGGCCGCCGGGACTTCCTGGTCCTGGAGAAGGGCGACACCCTCGGGGGCACCTGGCGGGACAACGTCCCGGAGCGCACCCGCCGCGCCTTCCGCCGGTTCCCGCTGCTGCAGCGCCTGCCGCGGCTCTCGCTGTACTGGCGGCACGAGGCGCTGGTGCTCGGCTTCCTGCACCCCGGGGTCATGAAGGTGGTGCAACGCCTCGGCCTCGCCTACCTGCGCACGGTCTTCGCCGGCGACCCGGAGCTGCGGAAGAAGGCCACGCCGACCTTCACCATGGGCTGCAAGCGGATCCTGATGCACAACGACTACTACCCGGCCCTGCGCCGGGAGAACGTCGCCGTGGAGACGGACCGGATCGCCCGCGTCACCGAGACCGGCGTGGTGACCGTCGACGCGGTGGGCCGGGAGACCGAGCACGAGGTCGACACGATCATCTTCGGCACGGGGTTCCGGGTCGCCGACGGCCTGGCCCGGATGACCGTCACCGGGCGGGACGGGGTCAAGCCCGGGTACACGTTCGACTTCCGCCGCCGGACACGGAAGCTCGACCCGGGGACCACGAGCTCGTCGCGTAGCGTCCGCCCGCATGGAGGCGGCCGCCGTCTACGCGATCCCGATGACCACCCGGTTCCGCGGGATCACGGTGCGGGAGGGGATGCTCCTGCCCGGCCCCGCGGGCTGGGGCGAGTTCTGCCCGTTCCCGGAGTACGACGACGCCGAGGCCGCGGCCTGGTACGCGGCGGCGCGCGAGGCGGCGGAGGAGGGCTGGCCGGAACCGGTGCGCGACACCGTGCCGGTGAACTGCATCGTCCCCGCGGTGGGTCCGGAGCGGGCCGCGGAGATGGTGCGCGCCTCCGGCTGCGGGACGGCCAAGGTGAAGGTCGCCGACCACCCGGACTCCGCCGCCGAGGACCTCGACCGCGTCGCGGCCGTGCGGGACGCGCTGGGACCGGCCGGACACGTCCGGGTCGACGCCAACGCGCGCTGGGACGTCGACACCGCGGTCCGCAGGATCCGTGAACTCGACCGGGCCGCGGGCGGGCTGCAGTACGTCGAGCAGCCCTGCCCGACCGTGGCGGAGCTGGCCGCGGTGCGCCGGCGGGTCGACGTCCGGATCGCGGCCGACGAGTCCATCCGCCGGGCCGAGGACCCGCTGACCGTGGCCGTGGCGGGGGCCGCCGACGTCGCGATCCTCAAGTGCCTGCCGCTCGGCGGGGTGCGCCGGGCGCTGCGGGTCGCCGAGGCGTGCGGGCTGCCCTGCGTGGTGTCGTCCGCGCTGGAGTCGAGCGTGGGGCTGGCCGCCGAGATCGCCCTCGCCGCCGCACTGCCCGAGCTCGAGTTCGCCTGTGGCCTCGGGACCGGGCGGCTGTTCACCGCGGACGTCGTGGCCGACGCCGACCGGCTGCTCCCGCGCGACGGGACGCTGCCCGTGCTGCGGACCGCGCCCGAACCGGTGCGTCGCACCGAGGTGTCGGCCGACGCCGGGCGCGCGGCATGGTGGCGGGCCCGCGCGGAGCGCGTCGCGCTCCTGTGAGGACGGTCGTACCCGGACGTGTCCACGGGCGGACGCGGCGGACGGGGCCGCGCGGCTCTAGGCTGACCGCGTCATGAGCGTCGTCGTGGTCGGGGCCGGGCTCTCCGGGGTGGCCTGCGCCCGGGAGGTGGCCCGGACCGGTCTGCCGGTGCGGGTCCTCGACCGCGCCCACACCGTGGGTGGCCGCATGGCCAGCTCGCCGCACGACGGGCGCCCGGTCGACATGGGCGCGGCCTACTTCACCGTCCGGGACCCGGAGTTCGCCGAGGTCGTGGCGGGCTGGCGCAGCGCCGGGCTCGCGCGGCCGTGGACCGCCGAGATGGCCGTGCTCGCCCACGGGGACCGGTCGCGCTCGGCGGGCCCGATGCGCTGGGCCGCGCCGAAGGGACTGCGCAGCCTCGTCGCCGCGCTCGCCGAGGGCCTCGAGATCGAGTTGGACCACGAGGTCAAACGGGTCGCGGACGGGCCGCGGGTCGACGGCGAACCGGCGGAGGTGGTCGTGCTGGCCATGCCGGACCCGCAGGCGCTGCGCGTCCTCGCCCCCGGCCTCGGCGCCGTCGCCCTCACCTCGGACCGCCCGTGGCGGCCGGTGCTCACGGTCGCGGCCGGCTACCCCACGCGGGAGTGGCCCGAGCTCTCCGCCGCGTTCGTCAACGACCACCCGGTGCTCACCCTCGTCGCGGACGACGGTGCCCGGCGCGGCGACGGCGTTCCGGTCCTGGTGGCGCACACCACCTCCGCCGTCGCGCGGGCCCACGACGCCGACCCGGCCGGTGCGGTCCCGACGGTCGTCGAGGCGGTGCGCGAGCTGCTCGGCCTGTCCGAGGCACCGGTGTGGACGGACGCCCACCGCTGGCGGTTCGCCGCGCCGGAGCTGGACCGCGCCGAGCCCTTCCACCTCGGCGAGGACGGCATCGGGCTCGCCGGCGACGGCTGGGGCAGCTCCCGCATCGAGACGGCGTGGCGCTCCGGCACCCTCCTCGGCCGCGAGATCGTGAAACGCCTGCAGCGTGAGCGCGACGTTAACGCTGGTTGGCGATCGCCGGGCGGCAGGACGTAGCGTCTCGGGAATGAGCGCGACCGCCCGGACGACGACGCCGGAGACCCCCACCGCGGAGCGTCCCTTCGGCTGGGACCGCGGCACGGGGGCGGCCCGGATGGCGGAGCCGGGCGAGGCCGGCCGCGCGGTCCTCGCGGAGCTGGCCGCGGCCCTGCCCGCGGACCGGGTGCTCACCGACGCCGACACCGCCCGCCCCTACCTGCACGACGAGGCCGAATGGGCCGAGTACGGCGCTCCGCTCGCCGTCGTGCGGCCGCGGTCCACCGCGGAGGTCGCCGAGACCGTGCGGGCCGCGGCCCGGCACCGCGTCCCGGTCGTGCCCCGCGGGGCCGGGACGGGCCTGTCCGGTGGGGCCAACGCCGTCGAGGGCGGGCTGGTGCTGTCGCTGGAACGGATGCGGGACATCCTGGAGATCGACGCGGGGGAGCGGCTCGCCGTCGTCCAGCCCGGCGTGGTGAACGACGACCTTCGCGGGGCCGCCGCGCAGGAGGGCCTCTGGTACCCGCCGGACCCGGCGAGCGCGCCGTGGTCGACGATCGGCGGCAACGTGGCCACCAACGCCGGGGGGCTGTGCTGCGTGAAGTACGGCGTCACCCGTGACTACGTGCTCGCGCTGGAGATCGTCACGGCCGCGGGCGAGATCGTGCGCGTCGGCCGGCGCACCGCGAAGGGCGTGGCCGGGTACGACCTCGCCGGGCTCCTCGTGGGCTCCGAGGGCACGCTCGGCGTGATCACGGAGGTGACGGTGCGGCTGCGGCCGGCGCCGACCGCGGAGCCGCGCACCGTCGTCGGGTTCTTCGACACCCTCGCCGACTGCGGCGCCGCCGTCGCCGCGGTGACCGCCGCCGGCCTGCAGCCCGCGATCTTCGAGCTGGTCGACCGGCACTGCCTCAAGGCCGTCAACGACTGGAAGCACACGGGCCTGCCCGAGGACGCCGCCGCGCTCCTGCTGGCCCAGACCGACCTCCCCGAGCCCGCCGCGACGGCCGAGGCCGACGGCATCCTCGCCGCGTTCGAGGCGAACGGCGCCCGCGACGCCCTCGTCTCGACCGACCCCGTCGAGGCCGACGCGCTGTTCGCCGCCCGCCGGCTCGCCTACCCGGCCTTCGAGCAGCGCGGCGACGCCCAGCTCACCGAGGACGTCTGCCTGCCCCGCAACCGGCTCGCCGGGATGCTGGAGCGGATCGAGGAGATCTCCGCCCGGCGCGACACCTTCATCGGCACCGTCGCGCACGCCGGCGACGGCAACCTGCACCCGCTGATCATGGTTCCGCCCGGCGACCCGGAGGCGAAGGCGCGGGCCCAGCGGGCCTTCGACGAGATCGTCGACGCCGCGATCGTGCTGGGTGGCACGGTGACCGGCGAGCACGGGGTGGGTCTGCTCAAGCGCGCGGGCATGCGCCGCGAGCTCGACCCCGGCTCGCTCGCGATGCAGGAGGCGATCAAGAAGGCACTGGATCCGGACGGGATCCTCAACCCCGGCAAGGTGCTCTGACATGTCCGCGCTGCTGCCCGCGCTCGCCGACCCGACCGACGAGCCCGCCCTGCGGTTCCCCGACGGCGCGGTGACCTACCGCGAGCTCGCCGCGCTGGCCTCGGACCTGGGCGTGCGGATCGCCGGGCGCTCCCGCGTCGCCGTGTGGGCCACCCCGACGCTCGCCGCGGCCACCGGCATCACGGCCGGGCTCCTCGCGGGCGTACCGGTGGTGCCGGTGAACCCGAAGGCCGGGGAACGGGAGCTCGCGCACATCGTGGCGAGCTCCGCACCCGAGGTGGTGCTCGCCGCGCCCGGCGTCGAGCTGCCCGCGGCGCTCGCCGGGCTTGTCCGGATCGACGTCGACGTGGCCGGGCGTGTCCCCGGCGCCGCCGGGACAACACGGCCCGTGCCGGTGCCCGAGGAGCCGCCCGCGAAGGACCCCGCCCTGGTCGTCTACACCTCCGGTACCACCGGACCGCCCAAGGGCGCGGTGCTGTCCCGCGGCGCGATCGCCGCCGACCTCGACGCCCTGGCCGACGCCTGGGCCTGGACCGGTGCCGACCGGCTCGCCCACGCGCTGCCGATCTTCCACGTGCACGGGCTGGTGCTGGGCACGATCGGTCCGCTGCGCCGCGGCGGGTCCCTGCACCACCTCGGCGCGATCGACGGGCAGCGGCTCGCCGTCGCCGTGGCGGAGGGCGCCACGATGGTCTTCGGCGTCCCCACGCACTACCACCGGCTCGCCGCGGACTTCGAGGCCGACCCCGACGCCGGCCGGACGGTCGGCCGCGCCCGGCTCCTGATCTCCGGGTCGGCCGCGCTCACCGCCGTCGACCACGCGCGGATCGAGAAGGCGACCGGGCTGGCGGTCCGGGAGCGCTACGGGCTCACGGAGACGCTGATCCTCACCGCCGCCCGTGCCGACGAGGAGCCCGAGGTCGGCACGGTGGGGCGTCCGCTGGCGGACACGGAGGTGCGGCTGGCGCCCCTGCCCGCGGCGGACGGCGAGCAGCCCGACGAGGGGTTGGGCGCGGTCGAGGTCCGCGGCCCGCAGCTCTTCTCCGGCTACCTCGACCTCCCGGAGGCGACGGCCGCCGCCCGGACCGCGGACGGCTGGTTCCGCACCGGCGACATCGGCCGCTGGACGGAGAGCGGGCTGCTCGCCCTGGTGGGCCGGCAGGCCACGGACCTGATCAAGTCCGGCGGCTACAAGATCGGCGCCGGGGAGATCGAGAACGCGCTGCTCGAGCACGCCGCCGTGGCCGAGGTGGCCGTCGTCGGCGTGCCCGACCCGGACCTGGGGGAGCGGATCGTCGCGCACGTCGTGCCGACGGACCGGGCGGCGGCCGACGACGACCTCGCCCGCGGGCTCGTCGACCACGTCGCCGCCCTGCTCGCCCCGCACAAGCGGCCGCGCGAGGTCCGCTTCGTGGAGTCGCTGCCGCGCAACGCGATGGGCAAGGTGCAGAAGAAGCTGCTCTGAGCAAGTGCTGAACGGCGGCCGGCGAATGGTCCGCGAGCACCTTTGAGTGATCACCTGGTTCGGGCATTCTTGGTCCATGGCTACCGGCACCACGACGACGAACCTCGGGAAGACCGACACCGACCGCCCCACGGCCACCTTCCGCGGCCCCGCGCAGGCCGGTGCCCCGAACCTCGCCGGGGTCGAGGGGGTGCGGTCGACCGTCGCCGGAGAGCCGGTCGTGCTGGAGTTCGAGCGGTACGACTCGCCGGACCTGCGCCTGGCGACCTCGGGGATCGTCCTCGCGATCCACCGCACGGACGACCCGGTGCACCCCGAGGCGTTCTGGCGTCTCGACCTGCCCGACGCCGTCGAGGGCGAGCAGCTCCGCATTCCGATCGCCCCGCCGGACGTCGAGGGGGTCGAGCCGGACGTGCCCGCCGAGCTGCGCGAGCTGGTTCAGGGCGTGCTCCGCGGCGCGGACGTGACCGCGGTCGGCCGGATCCGGCGGGTCCGCACCGTCGGGTCGCTGCGTGACGGCCGGCGCCGCGAGATCGCCGAGATCCGCCGGGACGAGGTGCAGCTCGCCACGTTCGGCGAGGCGACCAGCCTGGAGAACTGGACCGAGGACACGGTCACGATCTCGGGCGGCCCGGCCGGCCTGCTCGACGTGCTGGCCGAGCGGCTGGCCGCGACCGGCGCCGCACCGGCGGCGGTGACCGCCGAGGCCGAACTCGACCGGCTGCTGCGCGAGGCCGCCCCGCCGCCCCCGGCGCGCTGGCGGGGCAAGAAGGGCACCGCCGGCGCCGGCGTGCTCGGCTACCTCGCCGAGCACGCGGACCGGCTCGCCGCCGAGGACCTGCGGGCCCGCCGGGACGAGGAGGACGCGATCCATCAGCTGCGGGTCGCCGCCCGGCGGATGCGCAGCGCGCTGCAGGCCTTCTCGCCGGTCTTCCAGGGACCCCGCGCCCAGGCCCTGATCGAGGAACTGCGCTGGCTGGGCCGCGCCCTCGCCGCCGCCCGGGACAGCGAGGTCCAGGAGGAGCAGATCACCGCGGCGGTGGACGCGCTGCCGCCCGAGCTGGTCCTCGGGCCGGTGCAGGCCCAGATCACCCGGCACTTCGCGCGGGCGCGCGCGGAGGGCAAGGCCGCCGCGATCGCCGCCCTCGACGGCGAGCGCTACGCGGCCCTGCGCGGCGCGATCGAGCACTTCCTGCAGGACCCGCCGCTGGCGAGGGCCGCCGGATCGAAGAAGACCCTCGATGCGGCGTTGAGGAAGGCGGACAAGCGCTTCGACAAGCGTGTGACCGCCGCGCTCGACGCCCTGGCCGCGGGCCGGGACTCGGACGCGGCCATCCACGACGCCCGCAAGGCGGGCAAGCGCCTCCGCTACGCCACCGAGCTGGCCGGCACGCCCAAGCAGGCCAAGCAGCTCAAGGCGATCACGAAGGCGCTGGGCGAGCACCAGGACGTCGTCGTCGGGCGGCAGGTGCTGCGCGAGCTGGGCGCGCAGGCCCACGCGGACGGCGAGAACGGCTTCACCTTCGGCATCCTCTACGGCCGCGCCCAGGCCGCGGCCGAGCGGGTCGAGGCGCAGTTGCCGGAGCTGCGGCGGAAGTGACGGCGCCGCCAGGGGCCGAGCTGTCAGAATCGCGGCCGTGAGCGACGCACGGGACCCGGTGGGCGATCTCCGGCGGATCGCGTTCCTGCTGGAACGCGCGCACGAGTCGACCTACCGGGTCCGCGCCTTCCGCACCGCCGCCGCGGCGTTGCGCGCCAAGGACCCGGAGCAGCTCGCCGCGCTCGAGCGTTCGGGGGAACTGCGGAAGCTGAAGGGGGTCGGCGACGTCACCGCGCGGTGCGTCGCCGAGTCCCTGCGCGGGGAGGCGCCGGTCTACCTGAGGCGGCTGGAGGCCACCGAGGGCGTCGAGCTGGACACCGCGGCGGCCGACCTGCGCGAGGCGTTGCGGGGCGACTGCCACAGCCACACCGACCAGTCCGACGGCGGCTCCCCGCTGTGGGAGATGGTCGAGACCGCGATCACCCTCGGCCACGACTACCTCGTCGTCACCGACCACTCGCCCCGGCTCACCGTGGCGAACGGGCTGTCCCCGGAGCGGCTCCGCCGCCAGCTGGAACAGATCGCCGAGCTCAACGCCGGCCTGTCCGGCTTCCGCGTGCTCACCGGGATCGAGGTCGACATCCTCGACGACGGGGCGCTCGACCAGGAGGAGGAGCTGCTCGCCCGGCTCGACGTCGTGGTCGCGAGCGTGCACTCCAGGCTGCGGATGCCGCGGGACGAGATGACCGAGCGGATGCTGACCGCCGTCGCGAACCCGCACGTCGACGTCCTGGGCCACTGCACCGGCCGGATGGTCACCGGGAAGCGCACGCGGCCCGAGTCCGAGTTCGACGCCGACGCCGTGTTCGCCGCCTGCGCCGAGCACGGCGTCGCGGTCGAGATCAACTCCCGGCCCGAGCGGCTGGACCCGCCGAAGCGGCTGCTGCGGCTGGCGGTGGAGGCGGGCTGCGAGTTCACCGTCGACACGGACGCACACGCCCCCGGCCAGCTCGACTGGCTCGACTACGGCTGCACCCGGGCCGTGCAGTGCGGCGTGCCGACCGAGCGGATCCGCAACACCTGGGGGCTGGAGGAGCTGCTCGCCGCCCGCGCGTGAGGCCCGGGATCGCGGCCGGTCCGGCCCCGTCCGGCCCCGTCCGGCCCCGTCCGGCCCCGTCCGGCCCCGTCCGGCCCCGTCCGGCCCCGTCCGGCCCCGTCCGGCTCAGCTCAGCCGGCTCGGTCCGGTTCCAGGTCGGCCAGCTCGAAGTCGGCGAAGTCGAAGCCGGGGGAGACCACGCAGGAGACGAGCGCCGGCTCGTCGCCGAGCAGCCGCGCGGACTGCCACGCGTTCGCCGGGACGAGCCGTTGCGGAGCGGCCGCCCGCAGCGTCCAGGAGATGCCCGCGCCCGGTTCGGGCCCGATCCGGATGCCCACGGCGGAGCCCGAGTGCCACAACCAGAGCTCGCTCGAGCGGACCCGGTGCCACCGTGACTCCCCGTCGAGCAGGTAGAGGATCGCGGTGGCCGTCGGTCGCGGACCGTGCTCGGTCCCGACGGTCACCGGGGAGGTCCAGGTGCGGCGGAACCAGCCGCCCTCGGGGTGGGGAGCCAGGTCGAGGGCGGTGGCGAGGGCGGGAGGCGGCACACCCCGAGTCTCGCGGTCGCCGCGGGTCCTGTCACGTGTGGTGATCACCCGTCGTCACGAGCCGTGATCGAAGTCGCGCCTCGGTCGCGGTACTTGCACGAACGGGGGGTACTCGACCGGGTGGCAGGACTCGCGTCGCTCACGATCTGCGGTGAAATGAGGGCAGGTCTGAGGCAGGAGTGACGAGAGGTGCTGGCGATGCGGACGTCCGGTCTGGTGCGGACCCTGGCCGTCGCGGTGAGCGGCGGGGTGTTGCTCGCGCTGACCGCGTGTCCCGCCGATGCGTCGCAGGCCGGTCCACCGGAGCCGCAGCAGGGCACCCCGTCGTCGGGGGCGTCGTCGCAGGCTCCCGGATCGCAGGCCGGCTCGTCGCACTGCCCGCGGACGGCGGCCGACATCCTGGGCTGGGGCACCCCGACCCGGCAGTCGGACTTCGACGGCACCGCGCTGCCGTCGGACTGGCACCCGTACGGGCCCGAGCCCGGCCACGACGAGCGGGGCATCCGCACCCCCGAGGCGATCACGATCGCCGACGGCCAGGTGACGGTCGCGGGCGACGCGCAGGGCACCACCGGCGCGATGAGTTGGCACCCGGGGCAGCGGTACGGCCGCTGGGAGGTGTGCGTGAAGTCCGACCCGGGCTCCGGCGGCTACCACCCGGTGCTGCTGCTCTGGCCGGTCCAGGAGAACTGGCCGGTGGGCGGGGAGATCGACTGGATGGAGATCAGCGCCGACGACCGGCAGAGCACGGACTTCTTCCTGCACTACGGCGCCGACAACTCCCAAGAGAGCGGCTCGGTGCGGCACGACGCCACCGAGTGGACCGCCTACGCCCTGGAGTGGACGCCGCAGAGGATGACGGCGTACCTCGACGGCGAGGAGTGGTACTCCACCACGCGGACCGACCACTTCCCGCCGGGCGCCATGAACATGACGGTGCAGCTCGACTACTTCCCGCCGGCGTTCGGCCTGTCGGCGATGCACCTGGACTGGGCGAGGCAGTGGGCGCTGCCGGAGAGCGAGCCGGCCGGGCTGTCGCTGGCGCCGGGCGCTCCCGCCACCGGGCAGCCCGATTTGCACCCCGACCGCACCCCCCAGCCCGTCTCGCGGCAGTCGGGCCCGCAGCAGCCGGGTGCGCCGCGGCCGGTGGCACAGCAGCCGGACCCGCAGCAGCCGGACCCGCAGCAGCCGGTGGCACAGCAGCCGGTGGCACAGCAGCCGGTGGCACACCAGCCGGACCCGCCGCAGCCCGACCCGCAGCGGCCGGTGGACCGGCCGGGGAGCGGCTGACCCCCGAACTCGTGGGTGGCGGGGCGAAAGGTACTGGGGCCGTCCCGCCACCCGCGGCCTCGTGGACGGCGGCGATGCTGGGGAGCCCTCGCCGCCGTCCACGTTGGACCACACCGGGTCTCCCGATCCTCCTTGGCGGGGCAGACCTCCCGGGGCGGGGCAGGTCTCCCGGCGTAGGGCGGGCCGGACGAGGTCGGTGCGGGCGGCTCTCAGTGCAGGGCGGCCCGCAGCTCGTCGGTCGTCGGCGGCTGAGCGCCCCGGCGGGAGCAGGTGATCGACGCCGCGGTCACGCACTCCTCGAGCACCTCGTCGAGGGTCAGCGCCGGCAGCGCGCGCAGGGCGGCCCGGTGCTCCGGCCCGAGCAGGTCCCGCGCGTGCAGGGCGGCCAGCAGGGCGGCGGAGAAGCTGTCCCCGGCCCCCACCGTGTCGACGACGTCGACGGCCCGGCCCGGCATCGACGTCCGGACCCCCGACGCCGTCGCCGCCAGCACACCGTCGCCGCCGAGGGTCACGGCGACCAGCGCCGGGCCGCGCGTCGCCCAGTCGTCGAGCACCTCGCCGGGCGGGACGTCGGGCAGCAGCCAGCGCAGGTCCTCGTCGCTGACCTTGACGACGTCGGCGACCGCGAGCATGTCGTGCACCCCGCGCAGCACCTCGTCGGGTTCGCCCATCAGCCGGGGGCGGCAGTTCGGGTCGTAGCTCACGGTGGCCGATCCCGAGGCTTTGGCCATCAGGCCGCGCAGCACCGCGGCGCCGGGCTCGACGGTCAGCGCCAGCGATCCGGAGTGGAGCGCGACGATCCCGTCGAGAGCCCCGGCGAGCTCCTCCGGCGTCCACTGCCAGTCCGCGGTGCCGACGATGCGGAAGTCGTAGTCCGCGACCCCGTCCGGCCCCACCTCGACCAGGGCCAGCGAGGACTGCTCGGGCGCGTCGACGACGTGGGAGAGGTCGACGGCGTTGCCCGCCAGGTGCGCGCGCAGCCGACGACCCAGGAAGTCCGACCCGAGGCGGGCCAGCATCCGGGCGGGCACGCCGAGCCGCGCCAGGCCGACCGCGACGTTGGCGGGGCTGCCGCCGGGCGCGAACTCGAAGTACCCCTCGGCGGGGGCGGGCACGACGTCGACCAGCGCCTCGCCCGCGACCGCGATCACACCATTTGCCGCCACGCTGTCAGCCACGTCGACAGCGTGCCAGAGGTCATGCCCCGGGCTCAGCTCCCGGCCCTCGGTGCGCGGCTCCTCGGTGCCCGATCCTCAGCGCTCGACGCGGGCGGCCAGGTTGGCGAGCACGCCGTCGTAGATGCGGGTCAGGCCCTTCGGGGCGAAGGTCCGTTCGAAGAACCCGCCGATCCCGCCGGCGCCGTTCCACGTCGTGGTGATCGTGACCGTGCTCGCGCCCTCGCCCGCCGGCTCGACGCGCCAGGTCGTGACCATCGAGGAGTTCGCGTCCTTCTCGACCACGGTGTCCGGCGTCGGCTGGGTGACGTCGGCCTTCACGTGCCGGGTGCGCTTCTTCGTGGCGTGCAGCTTCCAGGTGGCCGAGGTGCCGTCGCCCTGCCCGCCCGTGAGCACGGCGTAGTCGGTGAACTGCTCGGTCAGGATCGCCGGCCTGGTCTCCGTGTAGTCGACGACGGCCGCGCGGACGGTGTCGACGGGGGCGGGGACGATTCGCTCGGCGGTCGCGGTCACCTGTGCCATGCGCCCATCCTGCCCCCGGACCCGCGGCGCGCGGCGGCAGGGGCGCCTGGTAACAGTTCCGGGATGCGGAGGATCCCGGTCGTGGTCGTCGCCGGCTTCCTCGGTGCGGGCAAGACCACCCTGCTCAACCACCTGCTCGCGCACTCGCTCGACGCCCGGATCGGCGTGGTCGTCAACGACTTCGGCGCCATCGGGATCGACGCGATGCTGGTCGGCGGGACCGACGCGATGGTCTCGCTCGGCAACGGCTGCCTGTGCTGCGCGGTGGGGGAGGACGGCGTCGGGCCGCTGCTCGACCGGCTGACCCGGCGCCGGGACGAGCTCGACGTGATCGTGATCGAGGCCAGCGGGATCGCGGAGCCCGGCACCCTGGTCCAGCTGATCCTCGAGGCGGCCAACCCGCACCTGGTCTTCGGCGGGCTGGTCGAGGTGATCGACGCCGTCGAGTTCGAGGCGACGCGGCGGCGGCACCCGCAGGTCGACACGCACGTCGGGCTGGCGGACCTGCTGGTGCTCAACAAGGTGGACCGGGTGGACCCGGGGAAGGTGTGGCGGGTCCGGCGGTTGCTGCGGGAGGCCAACGGGTCGGCCCCGATCGTCCCGGCCGAGCACGGCGTCGTCGATCCGCGGCTGCTGTTCGACATCGAGGTGGTGCCCGGCCGGCAGCTGCTGCTCGGTGAGCGGGTGGCCGCGGACGGCGACCACGCCGACCACCTCCACGCGGCCTACGACAGCGTCGCCTTCACCTCCGACGCCCCGATGGACCCCCAGCGGCTGCGCGACCTGCTCGACCGGCGGCCGGCCGGCGTCTACCGGATCAAGGGTTTCGTGGAGTTCGGCGTGCCCGGGCACCGGCAGAAGTACGTGCTGCACACGGTCGGCCGGTACGTCCGCTTCCGCCGCGCCCGCTGGGAGCCCGGCGAGCCGCGGCACACGAAGCTGGTGCTGATCGGCACGGGGATCGACACGGCGACCGTCGAGGCCGAGCTGGCCGCCTGCGTGGTCGACGACTCCTCCCGCACGGACGCCGACGCCATGCTGCCGGTGCTCCGCTACACGTTCGGGACCTGAGCCGCGGACGGGTCCGGCGTGGTCGGGCTGCTCGGGGGCGACCTGCGGTCGTGATCGCGCGGGGACTCGCCCTGGCCGGCCCCGCCCCCGCGCCGGCCCGCTCCGGATCGGCGGTCAGGCGGTGGCGTGCGTGCCGAGCTCGTCGAGCACCCTGTCCGCCGCGATCGGCCCGATGCCGGAGTACCAGAGGTCGTCGGAGACCTCGTGGGCCCGGCCCTCGGCCACCGCCGGGATGGTCGGCCAGAGCGGCCCGCCGAGCACGCTCGCCTTGTCCCGGCCGCCCGACTCGCCGTAGGAGGCGTAGAAGAGCCGGTCACCGTCGGCCCGCCCCGATCTGCTCCGGCGAGACCTCGGCGAAGGTACCCGGGACCTGCTGGCTCTCGGGTCGCGCCAGGCCGGCCTCGGCGAGGATCGTGCCGATGAACGAGCCCTCGCCGTAGAGCCGGACCGAGCCGCCGGTGAAGCGGACCATGCTGATCGTGGTGCCCGGCGCGAACCCGGCCCCGGTCTCCTCCGCCTTGGCCCGGTAGTCGGCCAGGATCCGCTCCGCGTCGGCCTCCCGCCCGAGGGCCTGCCCGGCGAGCCGCAGGTTCTCGCGCCACGCCACGCCGACCCGCTCCGCGAGGACGGTCGGGGCGATCGCGCTGAGCTGCGGATAGAGCTCCTCGTGCCGCACCTTGTTGGACAGGATCAGGTCCGGGCGCAGGCCGGCGACCGCCTCCAGGTTCAGGTCGGACTGCGTGCCGAGGTTCGTGACGCCGGTGGTGCGGTCGGCGAGGTAGGTCGGCAGCGGGCCGCCCGCGACGGGCGACGTCGCCCCGACGGGCGTGACACCGAGGGCGAGGACGCTGTCCAGCTCGCCGGTGTCGAGCACGACCACCCGCTGCGGGTCCGCGGGCACCTCGGTGGTGCCCATGGCGTGGGTGACGGGGCGGGTCCCGGACGCAGCGGACGACGTGGAACCGGCGCCGTCGCCGGCGGATCCGCACGCGGCGAGCGAGGCGGCCAGGACGACCGCGGCCAGGACGGACAGGAGGCGGTGCACCCGGAAGCTCCTTCGATCGATGATGAGGGTAGGCGAACCTTAGCTACCCGCGCGCCCACTCCTCACCGTGACCGAGCACTCCCCACGTTCCGGTGAGGCTTGCGTCACGTTTCAGCGACGTAACAGGGGTCTGCTCGGTTGCGATGATGTGCGTGGCGGCGCCCTCCCCGGCGCGGCTGCCGCACACCCCCTCCCCGGTGCGACCAGCAAGATCAAGAGGCAATGAGCACGTTCCCCGGCGACGCGTCCGTCGACTTCGTCAAGCAGGCCCCTGCCGACCGCCTGCCCACCCTGATCCGTACCCGATCGGGTTATCGCGTGTTCGATCCCACGCTCACCGCCGGCACCCATTACCAGATCGACGACTCGGGCACCCTCGTCTGGACCCGGCTGCCCGCGGGTTCCACCGCGCTGGCCGTCCTCGCCGTCGGGGCCGCCTCCGGGCTCCTGCTGGGCGACGGTTGGCTCTTCGTGCTGCTGTGGTTCGCCGCCGGGGTCGTGGTCGGGACGGGCCTCGCCGGCCTCGGTCTCACCCTCGTCCACGCGATCAACAGCCCGGAGCGCCGCTACCGCACCCGCACCTGCGGTGCGCCCTTCTCGACGGACGTCACCGACCGTGGGTCGCGGGCCTGGGAGCTGTGCGTCCGGGCCGAGCGGCTGGCGGCGACGAAGTCCTGGGTGGGCGGGCGCGTCGACCGCGAGCGGCAGCTCCCGGAGCTGCTCTGGGCCGGGGTCCTCGGCTCCGGCTGGGCGGCCGAGGAGATCGGCCGGCTGGTCGACCCGTCCACGGGCCCGGACCTGCGCGCTCCCGCCTGAGGCGCTCGGCGCACGAGTCGCCGGTGACGTGATCACCCCCGGTGGACGGGGAGTGCCGAGCAGCCGGGCGAGGTGATCGCGCCACCGCGTGGTCGCGGTCGACGGCGGAGGCCCCGGTCGCCCAGGGACTTCGTGGCCCCGGTGCCGGGACGTTGAGCCCTGCCGCCACGCCTTCGGACGGGCGATCGTCGGCCACATGACGAACGACGGCGACAGCCGTCCCCGGCGCCACGACACCGGGCGCCCGACTCACGGGAGTGCGGTGTGGACGTGACCGAGGTGCTCCTGCCCGGCGTCGGGCTGCGCTACGAGTTCCTCAACAGCGACGGCGACCGCATCGGCGTGGTCGCCCGGAGGTCCGGCGAGTTCGAGGTGGTGGTCTACGAGGGCGACGACCTCGACGAGGCCCGTCCGGTGTTCCGGCTGACCGGGGAGGAGGCCGACACGCTCGCCGAGATCCTGGGCGCCCCGCGGATCGCCGAACGCTTCGCCGACCTCACCAAGGAGGTGCCCGGACTCTCCGCGGGGCAGGTCGAGGTGCGCGTCGGGACCCCCTTCGTCGACCGGACGCTGGGGGCGACGAGGGCGCGGACGCTGACCGGTGCATCGATCGTGGCCATCGTCCGCGGACCCGAGGTGGTCGCCTCCCCGGGCCCCGAGCACGTGTTGCGGGCGGGCGACGTCCTGGTCGTGATCGGGACCCACGAGGGCATCGTGGGCGTGGAACGGATCGTGCAGGGCTGAGCGCGTGCAGATGTCGGTCGCCCTGCTGCTGGAGCTGGGCGCCATCCTGGCCGCCCTCAGCGTGCTCGGGGCGATCGCGCGGCGCGTCGCGCTGTCTCCCGTCCCGCTCTACCTCCTGGCCGGCCTGGCCCTCGGGGAGGGAGGCATCACCCCCGTCCCGGCGGCCGGGGCGTTCGTCGAGATCGGCGCGGCCATCGGCGTGGTGCTCCTGCTCCTGGTCCTCGGCCTGGAGTTCACGCTCCCCGAGTTCACCGCGAGCCTGCGCCGCCACATCTCGTCCGGAGGGGTCGACCTCCTGCTCAACGCGGCACCGGGCGCGGTGGCCGGGTGGCTGCTGGGACTCGACGCCGTCGGCATCCTGGCGCTGGCGGGGGTCACCTACATCTCCTCGTCCGGGATCGTCGCCCGCCTGCTCGGGGACCTGAAGCGCCTGGGCAACCGCGAGACCCCCGCCGTGTTGTCCGTGCTGGTGCTCGAGGACTTCGCGATGGCCGCCTACCTGCCGGTGCTCGCCGTCCTCGCCGCGGGCGGTACGTGGGGTCAGGCGACCGGTGGGGTCCTGCTGGCGGTGGCCGCGGTGGTCCTCGCCCTGGCCGCGTCCCGACGGTGGGGCCGCCACCTGGGGCGGCTGCTCTCGCATCCCGACGACGAGCAGCTGCTGCTGCGGGTGCTCGGCTCCACCCTGGTCGTCGCCGCGCTGGCCGAGGCCGTCCACGTCTCCGCCGCGGTGGGCGCGTTCCTCGTCGGCCTGACGCTCACCGGCCGGGTCGCCGACCGGGCCCGGACCGTGCTGAGCCCGCTGCGGGACCTGTTCGCCGCGCTGTTCTTCCTGGGCATCGGCCTGTCGGTCGACCCGGGCGCGCTGGTGCCGCTGCTGCCTGCGGCCGTGGCGCTGGCCGGTGTCACCGCGGCGACCAAGGTCGCGGCCGGCTGGTACGCCGCGGCGCGCGACGGTGCCGGTCGGCGGGGCCGGGTGCGGGCGGGCACCGCACTGATCGCCCGGGGCGAGTTCTCCATCGTGATCATCGGCCTGGCCGGGGCGTCCCACGAGCGACTCGGCGCCCTGGTGACGGCCTACGTCCTCCTGCTGGCCGTCGCCGGGCCGGTGATCACCCGCATGGCCGGCACCCGGCCGCGCGCCCGACCGGCCGCGTCCCGGTGAGGTCGCCACCCCGCACCGAGGTGGCCCGCGTGACCGGTCAGGCACCTGGCGGTTCCCCGCCGGGCCTCGACCTGGGCAGGTGCACCGGGCCGTGGGGGTCGGCACAGTGCGGCGCGCGCCCGTCCTCGGATCGGGCAGGGTCCTCGCCGCCCGGCCACGGACCGGAGTCCCCGCTGCCCGCCGGGGCGTCCCCGTCGCGGTGATCCACCTGCAGCGTGGTGTGGTCCAGTCCGTGCTCGTCGTGCAGCACCCGCTCGATCACGCGCCGGACCTCGTGGCAGTCGGCCTCCGGCCGGGCGAGCACGTGGGCGGACAGTGCGGGCCTGCCGGAGGTGATCTCCCAGACGTGCAGGTCGTGGACCTCCGCGACCCCCGGGACCTCGGCCAGCCGCCCGCCGAGCGCCTCGGGGTCCACGTCCCGTGGCGCGGCCTCCAGGAAGATCCGCCCGGACTCGCGCACCAGGCCCCAGCCCGCCCTGACCATGAGCCCGGCCACGAGCAGCGCCGCGATCGCGTCCGCCCGGTCGAACCCGGTGAGGAGGACCACGAGCCCCGCCACCGCCGTCGCGATGAACGCGAAGAGGTCGTTGAGGATGTGCTGGAAGGCGCCCTCGACGTTGAGGCTCGACCGGTCCGCGCGGCTGATGCACCACGAGGCGGCGAGGTTGACGACGATGCCCACCAGCGCGGTGACGAGCACGGCCAGGCCCGCGACCTGCGGCGGCGTCAGCAACCGCTGGATGCCCTCGTACACGAACCACACCGCGAGCAGCAGCAGGGTGATCCCGTTGGCCTGGGCCGAGAGGATCTCCGCGCGCGGCAGGCCGTAGGTGTAGCCGCCCCGGGCCGGCCGGGCGGCGAGCCGGAGGGCGACGAGCGCGAGCGCGATCGAGGCGGCGTCGGTGAGCATGTGCGCCGAGTCCGTGATCAGCGCCAGCGAGCCGGCGAGCAGGCCGACGACGAATTCGACGACCATGAACGCCACGATCAGGCCGAGCGCCAGACCCAGCCATCGCCGGTCCGCCTCGGCACGCACGCCGTGCCCGTGGCCCTGCGCTCCCATCCGCGCACCGTAGGTCGGCCCCGACCACCCGGCAACGCGGCGGGCGGCACGGTCCCGGTGCGCCCACCGCCTGCACGCCGTCAGCCCGTCGTGCGCGGGAAGTGGGCGGCGAGCTCGGAGCGCGACCGCACGCCGAGCTTTGCGTAGGTGCGCGTGAGGTGGAACTGCACGGTCTTCACCGACAGCAGCATCTCCGCCGCGACCTCCTTGTTCGTCATGCCACCGGCGACCAGCCCGGCGACCGTGCGCTCCTGCTCGGTGAGGGCGTCGAGGTCGTTGTCGTGCAGCCGGGACCCCGGCCGGCCGGTCTTGAGCTCCCGGTCGCAGCGCTCCATGTACACGCGCGCGCCGAGCGAGGCGAACCGCTGCCGGGCGGCGGCGAGGACCGCGCCCGCGTCCCGCCGCCTGCCCGCCCGGCGCAGGATCAGGCCGTGGGCGAAGTCGACGCGCGCCTTCTCGTACGGCAGCGGCAGGCCCTCGAGCCGGGCCCGGGCGGCGACGAACGCCTCCTCCGCGGCGGCCGTGTCGCCCCGCACCCCGAGCAGCCGGCCGCGGACGTAGCCGAGCCGGGCCGCCGCGGACCGGTGCCCCCGCCGCCGGACGAGCTCCTCGAGCGGGCGCAGGAACTCGTCGGCCTCGCCGAGCCGGTCGGTCACGACGAGGGCGTTGGCGTAGAGGTCGTGCCAGGGGCCAGAAGCCGGGCTCGTCGAGCCCGCCGCGCGGGGCCCGGGTGGCGAGCGGCGCGAGGTGCCGGACGACGGCGTCGTAGTCCGAGGCCGCCTCGGCCACGTGCGCGCGTGCCAGCAGCGCCGGCACGGTCATCACGGCGTAGTCGTGCTCGGCGGCCGTGCCCAGCTCGACGTGCCGCGCCGCCTCCTCGGGCTCGCCGCGCAGCGCGTGGACCTGCGCACCCGTCCAGTGCACCAGCGGTCGGAGGAGCTCCAGGTCCGTGGCGCCGAGCAGCAGCCGGGCCCGGTCGACGTTCTGCAGGGCACCGGACCAGTCGCCGAGCGCGAAGCGGGTGCGGGCCAGCCAGCACAGCGCCCACAGCAGGATCCGGTTCGACCCGCCCTGCCCGACGCCCGCGACGGCGTACTCCAGCTCGCGGCGGGCGGCCTCCGGTTCGTCCTGGGCCAGCAGCAGCCAGCCCAGTCCCATCCGCGCCCGCTGGTGCTGCGGACCGGCCGGGCTCTCCCGGGTCGCCGCGTGGTAGGCGGTGAACGCCTCCTCGATCTCGCCGCGTGCGGCGTGTCCGAGCCCGACGATGGCCCGGGTCTCCACCGCCGCCGGCGAGCCGGGGTCGGCGTGCTCGATCGCCCGGCCGGCCCACCGGACCAGCTGCTCGCCGTCCCAGTCGGCGAGGGCGTGCAGGACGTGCCGCTGGCAGACCCGCGCGGCGGCCCCCCGGTCCGTCCCGCGCCCGCGCCAGGCACTGTCGAGGTAGGAGGTGGCCTCGGCCCGGCGCCCGCGCTGGATGGCGACGTAGGCGAGGACGGCGTCCCGCCGGGGCCCGGGCGGCAGCGCCTCGACGTCGGACAGCGCGTCGACGGCCTGCCCGAGCAGCCCGGCCCCGGTGAGCGCGTCGACGGCCTGGAGCAACCGGTCCTCCCGGTCCGCGCGGCGCGGACTGATCCGGCTGGCGTCGATGAGCGCGCCGGCGACGACCGCCCAAGCGCCCTCGTCGGCCTTGCGCCGGGCCAGGTCCAGCAGCTCGCCGGCCAGCTCGGCGTCGGGCAGCGGGGTGGCCTCGACCCGGTGCCGGAGGCACTCGGTCTCGTCCCGGACGACGCCGGCGGCCCGCTTGTGCAGGTCGTGCCGGCGGCCGGGGGAGAGGGTGGCGTGCACCGCCCCGCGCACGAACCGGCCGGGGAAGGTCAGCGTGTCCAGCCCGTGCCCGGCGGCGGGGGAGAGGAGCCCGGCGGCGAAGGCCTCGTCGAGTGCGCCGATCGGGTCCGTGACGCCGCCCAGCTCGGCGGCCTCGGCGAGGATCGGGGTGTTGCCGAGAACGGCGGCGGCCTCGACGAGGGTGCGGGCCGGTGGGGAGGCGGCGTCGAGGGCGGCCTCGACCCGCTCCCGCACCGAGGTGGGTGCGGGCAGCCGGGTCTGCCAGTCCGACCAGCGCGCCGGCGGGCTGTCCCGCAGGATCTCCAGCAGGTGGCGGGGCACGCCGCCGGTGTGCTCGCGGAGCCGGCGGGCCACCGGGATCGGCAGGTCGATGCCCGCGGCCCGCGCGGCCAGCAGCCGGGTCTGCTCGGCGGTCAGCGGCGCCACCGTGATCCGCCGGGCGGGCAGCCGGTCGAGGACGTCGCGCGTGTCGGGGTGAGCCCGGGCGTCCGGACCGGTCCGGGCCGCGAGCACGACCAGCAGGCGCGCATCGGTCACCCGGACCACGGCCGAGGCGACCGCCTGCAGCGACGCCGGGTCGGCGGCGTGCGCGTCGTCGACCACCACGGCGAGCGGGGCCGCGGCGGCCCGGGCCCGCCAGCACGCGGCGAGCGCCTCGCCCCAGGCGCCGGGGTCGACCGGCCCCGTGCACGAGTACCCGTCGAGCCGCCGGGCGAGCGCCCCGGGCCGCCCGGCCTCCCACGCCAGGCCCTCGGCCCGCACGGTCGCGAGCCCGGGCCGGCGGGCGAGGAACCGGCGCAGCAGGGTCGTCCTGCCGACGCCCGGCACGCCCTCCACCACCACGACCACCGGGATGCCGGCGGTGGCGTCGGTGACCTCCGAGAGTGCCGCGTCGAGCCCCGCGGACTCCGCGTCCTGCCCGACGACGTGCGCCGGGTGTCCACCGGCCCCGTCGACAGCGCCGGCACCCTCGCCGACCCGCGTGCTCATGCGGCCACCGTAGAAGGCCGCCGGGCGGGGAGGCACGCTCCCCGCCCGGCCGCACGGGTCATCCGGGGTCGCCGCCGGCGACCGGGAGCACGGACCCGGTGATGTAGGAGGCCTCGTCCGACGCCAGGAACAGGATTGCCGCGGCCTGCTCGTCGAGCGTGCCGTAGCGGCCCAGGAACGACGAGGAGAGCGTCTGGTCGACGTGCGCCTGGAACCAGGCCTGCTCCTGCTCCGACCGGGCCTGCGGGGTGCCTCGGGAGATCCGGCGCGGCGGCGCCTCCGTGCCGCCGGGTGCGGTGGCGACGACCCGGATCCCCTTGTCGGCGTACTCGAACGCCAGCGACGCGGTCAGCGCGTTGATGCCACCCTTCGCGGCCGAGTACGGGATCCGGTGGACCCCGCGGGTGGCCGCCGACGAGACGTTGACGACCACCCCGTGGCCGCGTTCCACCATGCCCGGCAGCACCGCCCGGCAGCAGTAGAGCGTCGGCATGAGCGACCGGCGGATCTCGGCCCCGATCTCGGCCTCGGCGAACTCGGTGAACGGCTTGAAGTGGATCGCGCCGCCGACGTTGTTCACCAGGACGTCGATCCGACCCTGCCAGCTCACCGCCTCGCGCAGCGCGGCCTCCGCGGAGGTGAAGTCCTCCAGGTCGGCCTCGATCGCGAGGGTCTTCGCGCCGTCGGCGAGCAGGCCCTCGGCGACCTCGTGGACCAGCGGCGACCGGTCGAGCAGCACCAGCTGTCCGCCCTCGGCCGCGGCGCGTTCGGCGACCGCCCGCCCGATGCCCTGCGCGGCGCCGGTGACCACCACGACCGTGCGGTCGAAGCGGCCCGGCGTCACGAAGCGGGGACGGCGGGCGGCGGCGTTGTCGGCCATCGCCCGGCGGGTCGTCTCCTTGGAGCGGTCCGCGTGCTCGGTGATGAGCTGCCGCGCGGTCTCCCGGTCCTCGGCCTCGATCGCGGCGACGATCTCGAGGTGGTCCCGGGCGCACCGGGGATGGCACCAGGTCGCGGTGCGCAGGGACTGCTCCATGTGCCCCTTGACCCCGAGCGCGGTGTAGGCCTGCGAGAGGTGCTCGTTGCCGGTGAGGGTGAACAGGTAGTCGTGGAAGGCCGCGTTGGCCTCGGTGTAGCCGGCGGCGTCGACGAACCGGTCGCCCTCGACGTGGGGCAGCGTCGCCTCGGCGAGCAGCCGGTACCCGGTGAGCTGCCGGGAGGTCAGCCTGCCCACGACGAGTTCGAGCGCGCCGAGCTCCAGGGCGCGGCGGGCGTCGAAGATCGCGTCGGACTCGCGGACCGACGGGTGCTCCTCGCCGATCTCGTACCCGTCCTCGCCCACCGCGGCGGGCGGCAGGGGTGCCGGCGCCGGCCGGTGCAGTGGCGCGAGGTCCGCGGCCGGGAAGAGCTCCTGGCCGGCCGCGCCGCGGCCGCCCGCCACGATCAGGGCGTCGTCCGGGGCGAGGGGGTGCGGCTCGCCGGGGGCAGCTCGGTGCGGAACAGCTCCTGCCCGCAGACGACCCGCGCGGTGTCGGCGGACGCCCCCTGGCCGGTGCCGAGCGGCTCGAGCTCGACCGCCGGGGCGAGTTCCTGCCCGTCGACGGCGCGGCCCTCGCCGCCGAGCACGACCAGCCCGTCGCCGTCCCCGGCCGGGGTGACCGGGACCGCGGGCCGCACGGTGGTCTGCTCGGTGGTCTGCTCGGTGCCCTCCGCCGTCGTCGTGCTCCCGGTGTCCGTGGCCCGGTGGTCGGCGGCAGCCTCCGGAACCCGCTCATCGACGTCCCCGGCGGACGCCGCGAGCGCGAACTTCTCGTAGTAGAACCCGGCGGGCCGGATGCCGCGGTCGGCGAAGTGGCTCCGCACCGCGTCGACCATCGCCGGCGGCCCGCAGAGGTACACGGCCGTGGCGCCCGCGTGCAGGTGCTCGGGCTCGATCAGCGAGGTGACGTAACCCTGGTTCCGTGCCGCGGTGTTCTCGTCCGCGACGCAGGAGTCCCAGGTCAGGTTGGGGATCGAGACGGCCAGCCGCTCGATCGTCGCCAGCTCGACCACGTCCGCGTCGGTCGTCGCCCCGTAGATCAGGTGCACCGGGCGGGTGCTGCCGAGCGCGTCGAGGGTGCGCAGGATCGACAGGATGGGCGCGAGCCCGGTCCCACCGGCGAGCAGCAGCAGCGGATCGGCCGAGTCGCCGCCGGGGACGGACTGGCGCAGGAAGAAGCTGCCGTGCGGGCCGGTGAAGGAGACGTCGTCACCGACCCGGGCCCGCTCGGTCAGCCAGGTGGACATGACCCCGCCCGGGGTGAGCTTGACCAGGAAGGTCAGCGCGTCGTCGGCGGGGGCGTTGCTGAAGGAGTAGGAGCGCGACTCCTCCGCGCCCGGCACCGCGATGTTGACGTACTGCCCGGGCAGGAAGGCGAGCTTCTCCCGCTCCGTGATCTCGATGGTCAGCGCGACCGTGGTCGGCGAGAGCCGCTCGAGCCCGGTGACCGTGCCGCGGTAGGTCGCGGCGCTGGTCTTCGCGACCGCCGAGGTGCTCGCGATCTGCAGTACCAGTTCCGAGCGCGGCCTCATCTGGCAGGTCAGGACGTAGCCCTGCGCCTCCTCGTCGGGAGCGAGCGCGTCGTCGAGGTAGCTGCCGCCGTCGAACTCGCCGGATTCGCAGAAGGCCTTGCAGGTGCCGCACACGCCGTCGCGGCAGTCCATCGGGATGTTGATCCGGGACCGGTACGACGCGTCGGCGACGGTCTGGTCCTCGGCGCAGGTGATGAAGCGGGTGACGCCGTCCTCGAAGGTGAGGGCGACCCGGTGGCTCGCCGACGCCGGGGCCGCCGGGCGGGTCGGCGGGGTGGTCGACGGTGTGGTCGACGGTGTGGTCGACGCGGCGGGAGCGCTCATGGTGCCCCTCCTCAGAAGTGGTAGACGTCGACCACGTGGTGGATGTAGTCGTTCTTGAGCACCACGGTCTTGCGGCGGATCAGCGGGCCCCCGGAATTCGACAGCGCGCCGGAGAAGTCGATCGTGGAGAACGACGTGCCGTAGTACGGGTCGACCGTCTTGTAGCGGAAGTACATGGTGTGCCAGTTGAAGCGCACGTCCACCAGGTCGCCGCGACGCTCGATGACCTCGACGTTGCTGATGTTGTGGCTGGTCCGCGGCTCGGGCAGCGAGGTGGCGCTGGAGCGCTCGGTGCGGATCCGGAAGACCCGGTCCTCCAGACCGCCCTTGTTGTCGTAGTAGACGAGCGAGATGTCGCGCTGGGGGTCCTCGGTGAGCCGGTCGTCGTCGCCCCAGGAGGGCATCCAGTAGACGACGTCGTCGGCGTAGCACTCGAGCCACTTCTCGAACTCGCGGTCGTCGAGGTACCGCGCCTCGCGGTAGAGGAACTGCTCGATCATGTTCTGGGTGATCAGCTTGTCGCCGGTCCGCTCGGTGTCGGTGCGGCGCTGCTCCGTGGTGGTCATCGGCGGTCAGCCCTTCTCGCTCGCGATGGCGGAGTCGTGCTCGGCCTGCTCCTTCTCGAGGGCGGCGAGCATGGTCCGCCGCCAATAGCCGTGCTGGACGGGGTAGAGGCCCTCGTCCTCGTTGCGCATCCCGGCGGAGATCACGCCGTCCATGCCGAGGGACGTCGCGACCTCGTCCGGGCCGGTGAGCCAGTGCTCCGCGCCGCGGCTCATGTCGTTCCACGGGGCCGCGGTGGCGCGGAAGGTGAGCTGGCAGGAGCGGAACTCCTCCAGGTCGTCGGGGGTGGCCATGCCGGAGGCGTTGAAGAAGTCCTCGTACTGGCGGATCCGGTGCGCACGGGCCTCGGCGCTCTCGCCCTCGGGCGCGATGCAGTAGATCGTGACCTCGGTCTTGTCCGGCGCGATCGGCCGGAAGTGCCGGATCTGGGTGGAGAACTGGTCCATCAGGTAGACGTTCGGGTAGAGGCACAGGTTGCGGCTGCCCTTGACCATGAACTCGCCCTTGGCCTCGCCGAACTGCTCCTTGAGCTCGTCCATCCGGTCCCACAGCGGGCGGTCCTGCGGGTTCGCCGCCCAGGTCCACAGGCACAGGTGGCCGTTCGGGTAGGACCAGTAGCCGCCGCCGGACTTGCCCCAGCCGCCGGCGTCGAGCGCCTTGGTGGAGTTCGTCGACTCGCCGGTGCCGCGCCGGGAGGTGGTGGCGGCGTAGTTCCAATGGGTGGCCGAGACGTGGTAGCCGTCGGCGCCGTTCTCCGCCTGGACCTTCCAGTTGCCGTCGAAGGTGTACGTGGAGCTGCCGCGCAGCACCTCGAGGCCCTCGGGGGACTGGTCGACGAGCATGTCGATCACCGTGACGGTGTCGCCGAGGTGCTCGTCGAGCGGCACGACGTCCGCGTTGAGGCTGCCGAACAGGAAGCCGCGGTAGGAGTCGAAGCGGGCGACGCGGGTGAGGTCGTGCGAGCCGTCGACGTCGAACGTGTCCGGGTAGCCGGCGCCGTCGGGGTCCTTGACCTTGAGGAGCGTGCCGTCGTTGCGGAAGGTCCAGCCGTGGAACGGGCAGGTCAGGGTCATCCGGTTGTCGGTCTTGCGCCGGCACAGCATCGCGCCGCGGTGCGCGCACGCGTTGATCAGGCAGTGCAGCTCGCCGTCCTTGCCGCGGGTGATGACCACGGGCTGGCGGCCGACGGAGGTGGTGAAGTAGTCGCCGGGGTCCGGGACCTGGCTCTCGTGGGCCAGGTAGACCCAGTTGCCCTCGAAGATGTGCCGCAGCTCCAGCTCGAAGATCTCCTCGTCGGTGAAGATGCGGCGGTTGGCGCGGTAGACCCCGGCGGCGGGGTCTTCGACGACGCTGCTGTCGACGACCGTGCGCACCCGGGAACGGGACACGTCGGCGGTGGCGGTCATGGGTGGGCCTCCCGGTCGAGTCGGCGGTGAGTCGAGTTCGGTGTCGCATCCGACTCTCGCGCCGGACCGCGGGGCTTCGCGTCAGCACTCTGCCTAGTTCTGACCCAGCACTTTTTCGGACGCCAGATGTCTCAATGAAGCTGCACTAGGTCTTTGTGTGTGCAGGACGGCGGTCCTACCGTGGAGGCACCGGACAGCCCGGTCGAGTGACCCGACGGAGGGAGAGCGGCATGGAGATCCGCCAGCTGCGCTACTTCGCCACGGTCGCGGAGACCCGGCACTTCGGCCGGGCCGCCGAACGCCTGCACATGGCGCAGTCGCCGCTCTCGCAGGCGATCCGCCAACTCGAGGCCCACGTCGGCGCCACGCTGTTCCACCGCACCACCCGCCGCGTCGACCTCACCCCCGCCGGCGAGGCCTTCCTGCGGGACGCCCTGCGCATCCTCGACTCGGTCGAGGCGGCCCGGGAGCGCGTCCAGCGCATCGGCGACGGGCACAGCGGCCTGCTGCGCGTCGGCTGCACCGGCCTCGCGGCCTACAAGCAGCTGCCGCAGCTGGCCCGGATCGCCGCCCGCGAGCTGCCCGGACTGATCCTCCGCTACGTCCCCGACCTGCTCACGCCGGCGCAGGAGGAGGCCCTCGCGGAGGACCGCATCGACCTGGCCGTGCTGCGCCCGCCGCTGCGCCGCCCCGGGCTGGTGTCCCGGCCCGTCGCCCGCGAGCGGCTGACGCTCGCGGTGCCGGCCGGGCACCGGCTGGCCGGCGAGGAGCCGGTCGGCCTGCACGAGCTGCACGACGAGGACTTCGTCGTCTACGGGGCCCGGGACTCGGTCGTCGACGCGGCCGTGACCCAGGCCTGCCTCGGCGCCGGGTTCCTGCCGCGGCGCACCCACGAGGTCGCCGAGACCTCGGTCATGCTCACCCTCGTGGCCGCCGGACTCGGTGTGGCGCTGTTGCCCGAGTCCGCGCTCGCCCTCGGCGTCGACGGCGTCCGGTACGTCCCGGTCGCCGACCGGAGCACACCCGGCCCCGACGGCACGGCCGAAGCGCCCCACGTCGACCTCGCGCTCGCCTGGCGGGCCGACGAGGCGAACCCCGCCCTCGCGCGGCTGGTGGAGGTCCTGGAGGCCAACGGCTTCGTGCCGCCCGAGGCCCCGGCCCGCCCGCGCACCGACCGCGTCCCCGCCCACCCCGGAGAGGCCCGATGAAGATCGCGCACGTCGAGGCGATCCCCTTCGCGATCCCGTACCGCAAGCCGCTGCGTTTCGCCTCCGGCGAGGTGCACACCGCCGAGCACGTGCTGGTGCGCGTGCACACCGACGACGGTGTGGTCGGGGTCGCGGAGGCGCCGCCGCGCCCGTTCACCTACGGCGAGACCCAGCAGTCGATCGTCGCGGTGATCGACCGGATCTTCGCGCCCGAGGTGGTGGGGCTGTCGCTGCTGGAGCGCGAGGTGATGCACGCCCGGCTGGAGCGCACCGTGGGCAACCCGGCGGCGAAGGCCGCGCTGGACATGGCCTGCTGGGACGCCCTGGGCAGGACCCTGGATCTGCCGGTGACCCAGATGCTGGGCGGGTACACCGACCGGATGCGGGTCTCGCACATGGTCGGGTTCGCCTCGGACGAGGCGATGGTCGCCGACGCCGAGCGGATGCGCGACACCTACGGGGTCACCGTGTTCAAGGTGAAGGTGGGCCGCCGGCCGGTCTCCCTCGACGTGGCCGCCTGCCGGGCGCTGCGCGCCGCGCTGGGGCCGGAGGCGGAGCTCTACGTCGACGGCAACCGTGGCTGGACGCCGGCGGAGGCCGCGCGCGCCCTGCGCGCCATGGACGACCTGGACCTCACCCTGTCCGAGGAGCTCTGCCCGGCCGACGACGTCCTGGGGCGCCGCTGGCTCACCGCCCGGACCACGATCCCGACCGTGGCCGACGAGAGCGCCACGACCCCCGGCGAGGTCACCCGCGAGCTGCTCGGCGGCTCCGCGACGATGATCAGCATCAAGACGGCCCGGACCGGGTTCCACACCTCGCAGGCCATCCTCCACCAATGCGCGGGGATGGGCGTGGAGGTCGTGCTGGGCAACCAGGTCGACGGCCAGGTCGGCACCGCGTGCACCGTCGCCTTCGGTGCCGCGCACCGGCACAGCTCCCGGCGCGCCGGCGAGCTCTCGAACTTCCTGGGCATGTGCGACGACCTGCTCACCGAGCCGCTGGAGATCCGCGGCGGGGAGCTGGCCGTCCGTCCGGGACCGGGCCTCGGGATCGAGATCGACCCCGACAAGCTCGCGCACTACCGCACCGATCGAACCAGCTGAACCGACGCACATCCTTCCGAACCGCACCGACGCGTCAGGAGACACGGACATGACCACCACCGAAAGCGGGCAGGCGATCAACCCCACCGCCGCGGGCTCGGGCCGCAACGCCACCGCCTCGTTCGCCAAGAAGGAGCGCGCCGCCGGGCCGGTCGACCACCAGCGGGTGTCGGCGATCGCGACCGACGCGATCCAGGCGCTGCACGAGGTGATCCGCAAGCACGAGGTCACCTACGCCGAGTACGACGCGCTGAAGGCGTGGCTGATCGACGTCGGCGAGACCGGCGAGTGGCCGCTGTTCCTCGACGTGTGGATCGAGCACGTGGTCGAGGAGGTCGCCAACGCCGACCGCAAGGGTGCCGTGGGCACCATCGAGGGCCCGTACTACATCCCCGGGGCGCCGGAGTTCACCAGCGAGGCCACACTGCCGATGCGCGAGGACGAGAAGGGCACCCCGCTGCTGTTCCAGGGCACGGTGACCGACCTCGACGGGGCGCCGATCGACGGGGCGCTGGTCGAGCTGTGGCACGCCGACGACGCGGGCTACTACTCGCAGTTCGCCCCGGGCATCCCGGAGTGGAACCTGCGCGGGCAGATCCGCGTCGGTGCCGACGGGCACTTCGCCTTCCACACCATCCAGCCCGCGCCGTACCAGATCCCGACCGACGGCTCCTGCGGCACGCTGATCGCCGCCGCCGGCTGGCACCCGTGGCGCCCGGCGCACCTGCACCTGAAGGTGTCGGCCCCGGGCACGCAGCTGGTCACCACCCAGCTCTACTTCGACGGCGGCGAGTGGGTCGACGACGACGTGGCCCAGGCCGTGAAGCCGGAGCTGATCCTGCGTCCGACCCCGGCCGCATCGGGCACCGGCAACGAGGTCACCTACGACTTCGCCCTGGACCCGGCCGAATGAGCGAGCTCTTCGCCGTCCGCATGGACGTGGCGCTGCCGCCGGACATGGACCCGGCGGCGCGCGCCGACCTCCTCGCCCGGGAGAAGGCCTACTCGCAGGAGTGGCAGCGGTCCGGGCACTGGCGCAACATCTGGCGCTGCGTGGGGGAGTACGCCAACCTCTCGATCTTCGAGGTCGAGTCCAACGAGCAGCTCCACCAGATCCTCTGGGGGTTGCCGCTCTTCCCCCACATGACGATGACGGTCACGCCGCTCGCCGGTCACCCGTCGGACGTCCACCTCGACAGCTGACCCGCGAGGTCACCCCTGCGCGGCACGCCCCCGTGCCCCGCCTCGCGCCGGGCACGGGCGGCGCCGCCGGCCCGTCCCGGCGATCCGGCCCTTCCGCCGACCCGGCCCTTCGCTCGACGTCACCGTCCGCGCGCCCGCGTCCGCGCCCGGGTGGCGCCCCGCACGTCCCGCACGCCCCCGCACGTCCCGCAGTACCCCTGCGCGGCGCGCGCCCGTGCGTCCCGCAGGTCCTCGCACGACGCCCATTCCCTTCCCCCGGGAGGCAACGACGACTTCGGTCGGGGAGAAGCGGGACGTCCCCCGGGACGTGCTCCGCCGCAGGACCGTCAGCTGGATCGTCGCGCTCGCGACCGTCGGCCTCGTCCTCGACGGCGACGACCTCGTCGTCTACGGCACGCTGCTCCCGCAGTTCCTGCGCGACCCGAGCCAGATCGGCGAGGTGACACCCGCCCTGGGCGGCGCGCTGGGCAGCTACGCGCTGATCGGCGCGCTGCCGCTGGTCACGCTGCTGCCGCTCGCGCTGGTGAAGATGCCCGAGGCGCCCGCGTGGCTGCTCGCCCGCGGACGGGTCACCGAGGCACGCGCACTGGCCGAGCGGACGGGCGTGGTGCTCGACGACGCGGCCGCGGTGCCCGCCACCGACGCGGCCCCCGCCGAGCGCGAGCGGGCGGGCTCGCCTCGCGGGTCGCCGACCGAATGGGTCCGAAGCCGGTCCTCGCCGGGTCGTTCCTGCTGGGCGCCGTCGTCCCGGACGGCGCCGGCCCGCCGGGGAGCACGACCCGTACGACCCGCACGGAGGCACCCGTGGCCACGCCCGACGTCCGAGGCCCGTCCAGCGACCCGTCGGCCGCGGCGACGCCGTCCCCGCCGCCGCGCTTCGAGCGGCCACCGGGGCCGGCGACCACCCCGCGGCGGTTCGTCCGCGACCTCGGCCCGCAGTACGTCGCCAACGGACTGGTCGGGCTGATCTTCGCCGCGACCGGACCGGTCGCGGTCATCCTCGCGGTCGGCGTGCAGGGCGGCCTCACCGAGCGCGAGCTGGCGTCCTGGCTGTTCGGGGTCTTCTTCCTCAACGGGATCCTCACCGTCCTCGCGTGCTGGCTCTACCGCCGGCCGCTCGCGTTCTTCTGGACGATCCCGGGCACCGTGCTCGTCGGGCCGGCGCTGGGCCACCTGACCTTCCCGCAGGTCGTCGGCGCCTACTTCGCGACCGGGCTGCTGATGCTGCTGCTCGGGCTGTCCGGCTGGGTACGGCGGGCGATGGCGGCCGTGCCGATGCCGATCGTGATGGGGATGGTCGCGGGCGTCTTCCTGAGCTTCGGGACCGGGCTGGTGCGCTCCGTGGCGGCGGACGTCCTGGTCGCGGCCCCCATGGTCGCGGTGTTCCTGCTGCTCAGCGCGTGGTCCGCGGCCGGGCGGAAGGTCCCGCCGATCCTCGCGGCGCTCGTCGTCGGCGTCGTGGCGGTGGCGCTGTCCGGCCGCTTCCGTCCCACCGGCGACGGCACGGGCTGGCTCGCCGCGCCGGTCCTGGTCGCGCCGCAGTGGTCGTGGCAGGCGATGGTCGAGCTCGTCCTGCCGCTGGCGATCACCGTGCTGGTGGTGCAGAACGGCCAGGGCGTGGCGGTGCTGCGGAGCGCCGGGCACGAGCCGCCGGTGAACGTCGCGACGATCGCCTGCGGGGCGTGGTCGCTGCTCACCGCGGGGGTCGGGGCCGTGTCGACCTGCCTCACCGGGCCGACCAACGCGCTGCTCACCGCCTCGGGAGAGCGGCACCGGCACTACGTCGCCGGCATCTGCTGCGGCCTGCTCGCCCTGGTGTTCGGCCTCTTCGCGCCCCTGTTCACCCGGCTGATGCTGGCCGCGCC
Source organism: Pseudonocardia oceanicola (assembly GCF_047200735.1). NCBI lineage: Bacteria > Bacillati > Actinomycetota > Actinomycetes > Pseudonocardiales > Pseudonocardiaceae > Pseudonocardia > Pseudonocardia oceanicola. Next base: position 32,944 of record NZ_JBJZON010000009.1, on the reverse strand, counting down.
GCCCGCGTTCGTGGCCACCCTCGGCGGGCTCGCGATGCTGCGCGTGCTGCAGTCCGCCTTCGTCACCGCGTTCGGATCGCGGTGCACCTTCGGGGCGCTCGTGACCTTCGTGGTGACGGTCGCCGACGTGACCGTGCTGAACGTCGGCGGCGCCTTCTGGGGCCTGCTCGCCGGGTTCGGGGTGACCTGGCTGCTCGAGCGGCGTGACCTCCGTGACCTGCGCGGGGCCGGCGCCTGACCTACTGCCGGCCGGGCCGGCCCGACCAGCGCGGTTCCACCTCCGCCTGCTCCCGGACGACCGCGATCATGTCCTCGGCGCCGAGGCCGAGGTCGGCGGCGGTCGCGAAGAGCTGCAGGCAGGCGTCCATCAACGGGGTGGCGGCTCCCGCCTCCCGCGCCGAGTCCCGTACCAGGCGGCAGTTCTTCAGGACGTCGTCGATCGCGGCCTGGGCGGAGAAGTCGCCGGCCAGCAGCTTGCCGAGCTTGGTCCGGGAGACCGCCGACGCCATCGGGCCGGCGTCGAGCACCTCGGCGAACAGCTGCGGGTCCAGGCCGTGCGCCGCGGCCAGCCGCCACGCCTCCGCGAGCCCGGAGACCAGCGTGATCAGCACGGTGTTCACCACGAACTTCATGCGCAGCGCCGAGGGGACGGGCCCGCACACCACGGTGCGCGCGCAGAGCGGGGCCAGCACCGGCCGGACCCGCGCGACGTCCGCGGGGTCGCCGGCGAGCATCGCGACCAGCGTCCCCTCCTCGGCCGGGGTGCGGGAGCCGGACACGGGCGCCTCGACGTAGCGGCCGCCGGCGGCCCGGAGATCGGCCTCCAGCCCGGCGGACCAGGCCGCCGCCCCCGTTCCGGTGTGGACGATCGTGCGCCCGGCGACGAGCCGGGGGAAGGCGGGTGTGTCCCGGCCCAGGACTGCGTCGACGGCGGCCTCGTCGGCCAGCATCACCAGCACCGTGTCGGCCTGCCCGAGCACCTCGGCGGGGGTCGCGGCGAGCCGCGCGCCCGCGGCCACCGCCGGCTCGGCCCGGGCCGGCGTCCGGTTCCAGACGACGAGGTCGTGCCCGGCCTCGGCGAGTCGCACCGCCATCGGCAGCCCCATGAGCCCGAGGCCGAGGAACCCGAGCGGCGGGGTCACGCCGGACCCCGCGGGTGCAGGACGTACTCCACGCCGTCCGTGGCCCGGTGCCGCGTCACGGGCACCCGCCGCGCGGCGCTGCGGACGAGCCCGTGGGCCGCGAGGTTTCCGTGCGCCACCAGGGCGTGCAGGGTCCGGTCCCGGTGACGGGATGACCCCAGCTCGGCCGCGAGCAGCGCCGTGCCGACACCGCGCGCCTGGTACGCGTCCGCGACGAGCGCGCACAGCTCGGCCCGCTGCTCGCCGTCCGGATGCACCCCGAGGAGCCCCACCGGACGGCCCACCGACGCGACGAGGGTCCGGCCCTCGTGGAGGGTGCGCGCCAGCCTGCCCAGCACCTCCGCCCGCGGTGGTGCGCCGGCCCCGAGGAAGCGTGCGGCGAGGGCCTCCGGGCCGCAGAGCTCGACGACCGCGACGACGTCCGTCCAGCTCGCCGTGGTGACCCGGAGCCCGACCTGCGCGACCGGGCGGTCGTCGGGTGGTAGGACCGGCATGGCGGGAGCTCCCTTCGGGCGGGGCCGACCCGCCCATGTCAGGACCCGCGACCGCTCGCGGGCAACGGCGTCCGGCCACCACGTCAGCCGGGCGTCAGACGGTCGGCGGCCGCACTGACGTCAGGCTGACGCAGGCCGGCCCGACCCCTTGCCGCGGGCGCCGCACCCGATCTACGTCTGGCACATGGACCGGGCGGCGCGGGAGCGCGAGCTGTGGCGGGTGATCGAGGCGGTGCACGCCGTCGTCTACTTCGCGCCGGACCCGGCCGACCGGCTCACCGCGCTCGGCCTGCGCGGGTTCTGGCGCCGCTACTTCGCGGCGCGGGCGGCCGCGCTCGGCCCCGTGCCGGCCGCGGTGGTCACCGCGCTCTTCCACGGCTTCGCCCCGCGGATGGTCGAGCGCGCGGTGCCCGCGGTGTGGGAGATCGCGCGGCCGGGGGCGGTGACCGAGGCCCGCACGGCCGGTGCCGCGGCCGCGCTCGCCCGGCTCCGGCCGGACGGGTGGGACCCCGGCCCGGCGCTGGCGCTGCTCGCCGCCGCCCGGCCGCCGTCGTTCGGGGGGCGGGCGCTGGCGGCGGCCCACGCGGCCGTGCCCGAACCGGCCGACGATCTCGCCCGGCTGTGGCACGCTGCGACCGTGCTGCGCGAGTACCGGGGCGACGGGCACGTGGCGGCGCTGGTCGCGGCGGGCGTCGACGGCGCGGGGGCGAACGTGCTGCTGGCCGCGCTCGGGTCGCTCGTCGACCAGCAGCGCGAGTTCCGCGGCTGGACGACCGGGGAGTGGACCGCGGCCGGCGCGGCCCTGCGGCTGCGCGGCTGGCTCGACGCGGACGGCGCCGTCACCCCGCGCGGGCGCGAGGCGCGCGTGGTGATCGAGCACTGCACGGACGACGCCGCCGCACCCGCGTTCGCCGGGCTGGACGACGCCGCCCTCGTGCACCTGCTCGACGCGCTCGCCCCGCTCGCCGCCGCCGTCGTCGACACCGGAGCGGTGCCCTACCCGAACGCGATGGGGGTCGCGGCCCCGGCGGCCCTCCGGTGACCCCGCGCTTCCTCGTCCTCGGGCCGCCCGCCGTCCGGGCCGTGGACGGGCGGGCGGTGACGCTCACCGGCCCCCGGGACCGGGCGATCCTGGCGGCCCTGCTCGCCCGACGGAACCGCACGGTGGCCGTCGAGGTGCTCGCCGAGGCGGGCTGGGGCGCGGAGGGCGGATGGACCCCGAACGCCCTGCAGGCTCGCATCTCGCACCTGCGCCGGTTGGTCGGGCCGGACCGGATCGTCCGCGAGGGCGGGCACTACCTGCTGCGGACCGGCCCGGACGAGGGCGACGACGACCTGCTGCGCGAGGCCCTCGACCGTGCGCGGGCCCGGCTGGCCGCAGGCGCTCCGAAGGAGGCCGCGGCCGCGCTGGAGGAGGGGCTCGCCCTCGTCCGCGGCGAGCCGTACGAGGGCGCCGACGCGTGCGCCGCGGTCACGCCCGCCGCGGGTCGGCTGCGGGAGCTGCTCGTCGCGGTCCGGGAGGTGCACGCCCGCGCGGTCCTCGAGGCCGGCGACGCCCGCGGCGCCGCCGACCTCGCCACCGCCCTGGTCGCCGAGGACCCGCTGCGCCAGCACGCCCAGGCGGTGCTGGTGGAGGCGCTCGACCGGGACGGGCGCCGGGCGGAGGCGCTGGCCGGCTACGCGCGCGCCCGCCGGGTCCTGGCCGAGGCCGCCGGGCTCGAGCCCGCGCCGGAGCTGCGGGCCGTGCAGGCCCGGATCCTGGCCGACGAGCGGTCCTCGGCCCGGCCGGAGGCGGCCGGACCGGGCGTGCTGCAGCCGCCGGACATGATCCGCTGGCTCGCTCGGCACGGGCACCGCCAGGCCGCCCTGGATCTCGCCGTGCGGTGTGCGTGGGGCTGGTGGCTCGCGGGTGACCGGGGGCGCGGCCGCCGGCTGCTGCTCGACCTGCTCGGCGACCGTCCCGACTCGACGACCGCGCGGCTCTGGGCGGCGGCGCTGGCCGCACACGACCGGGACGAGCCCGCGGCGCTCGCGGACGTGCGCACCCTGCTCGACGGGCACCTCGCCGCCGGCGGCCGCATCGAGAGCTCGGTCGACGGGCTGGCCCTGCTGGTGCTCGCCGACCGGCACGCCGAGCGTGGCGAGCCCGACCGGGCGACGGCCCTGCTCGCCGCGGCGCGGCCGGCCGTGGAGGCGGTCGGCGACCCGTGGGGCACCGCGCTCGACGACCTCGTGCACGCGCGCGTGCGGCTCGCGGCCGGCCGTGCGGACGAGGCGCAGGCCCGGGCGTCGGCCGCGCTCGCGGTGTTCGAGTCGCTGCCCGACGCGGCCGGCCGGATGCGCGCCCTGGAGCTGCTCGGCTACCTCGACGAGGTGGCGGGCGACCTCGGCCGCGCCGCGCGCCGCTACGGCGACGCGCTGCTGCTGGCCGTGCAGGGCGGCTGGCCGCACGCCCAGTGCCACCTCTCCGTGCGCCTCGGCAGCGTCACCGACCTGCGCGGCGACCACGCCGGCGGCCGGCAGCGGCTGGCCGAGGCGACGGCGCTCGCCCGGCGGGTGGCGTCGCCGTCCCTGCTGGCCTGGGCGGGCAACACGCTGGCGCTCGCCGACGCCCGCGCCGGCCACCGGGCGGCCGCGGAGCGCGGACACCGGCAGGCGCTGGGCTGGTACCGGTACGCGGGCTCGGTCGCCGGGGTCGCGATGACGGCCGCCGCGCTGGCCCGGGTCTCGACGTCGGCCCGAGCGGCCGCCCTGCTCGACCAGGCCGAACGTGCGGCCGCAGCGACGCGGGACCCCCGGGCCGTCGCCTACGTCGTGGAGGGGCGGGCGCTCACCGCCCGCACCGACGAGCGCGCCCGGCACTTCGTCGCACTGGCCCGGCGGCTGCGGGCCGAGGCCGGCCGCCCGCGGGTGCCCGGCGAGCAGCCGGACCTCGACCGCCTGGAGGAACGCCTCGGGTGAGGCGGGGCCGTGGGTCAGGCGGGGCCGTCAGTAGGCGGCGGCGTCCCGCGGCCCCACGGGCAGGGCGTCGAGCACCACCGCCCTGAGGTCGCCGGTCGCGCGGAACACGGCCCGCTGCCGCTCGGCGCCCGTGCCCCGGCGCAGGACGGCCTCGAGGCGACCGGACACCGCCTCCAGGTCGCCCGCGTCGGCGAGGGCGTCCCGGACGTGGGCGAGGAGCCGGTCGAGCACCGTCCGGGCCGGGGCGGGCCGCCACGTCGCCGGATCGACGAGATCGGCGGAGACGCCCGTGCGCGCCGCACGCCAGGACGCGAGCCGGAGGACCTCCGTGCGCACGGGATCGGCGTCGACACCCGCCCGCCACTCCCGGACCGCGGTCTCGACCAGGGCCCGGACGAGCGCGGCGACCAGCACGGCGTCGTCGGCCTCCCGGCAGACGTCCGCGACGCGGATCTCGACGGTCGGGAGGTGCGTCGACACCCGGGCGTCGAAGTAGAGCATGCCGGCGTCGAGGAGGGTGCCGGTGCCGAGCATGGTGTCGGTGAGGGCCCGATACCCGGCCGCCGAGCCGAACGCTCCGTACGGGCCCGCGGAGGGCCAGCGCGGCCACACCTGCGCCCGGTAGCCGGCGTAGCCGGTGTCGGCGCCGGCCCAGAAGGGCGAGTTCACCGACAGCGCCAGCAGCGGCGCCAGCCACGGGCGGATCCGGTCGAGCGCGGCGACGGCCTCCACGTCGTCCGCGACGCCCACGTGCACGTGGCAACCACAGGTCAGCTGCTCGCGGCCGATCAGGCCGAACCGCTCGACCATCCGCCGGGACCGCTCGTTCGGCGAGGGCGTCGGCTCGACGTCGAGGGGATAGGTGGCCAGCGGCGCCACGGCGACTCCGGTCACCTCGGCCGCCGACTGTGCGGCGGCGCGCGTGCGACGGATCTCCTCGGCGAGGTGGGCGAGGTCGCGGCAGGGGCTGGTGCCGGTCTCGAGCTGCTCGCGCTGCAGCTCGGCGCAGAGATCGCCGGCGTCGGGCGCCGACCTCAGGAGGCTGGTCGCGACCGCCCGTGCCCGCCCGGTCACGGGGTCGACGAGCAGGAACTCCTCCTCGACACCGACGGTGCGCGGGCCGGAGGCACCCGGCGACCCCGCGTGGTCCGGGGCCGCGAGTGGGGTGTCGACCGTCGTGCGGGTGTCCGCAGGGTCTACAGCGTCCACGGTGTCCGCGGGATGCGCCATCGCCTCCGCCCTCCGTCGTCCCGGCGACGCGGGCACGGACCGGCGTCGCCCTCGTGCAGCGGCTGGTCGCTCAACCGATCCGGGTGTACCCGGAGCGGCACCGCGGGAATCCCGGAGCCGCTGACCGCGGTCCGCCGGGATGCCAGGCTCGGCGGCGGCTGCACCACCGGGCGCTGGCCTGCTACGCCGAGGCCTGTCTGGCGCTGGCCACGCCCACCGAGCTGGCCGGCGCCGAGCGCAGCGCCCGCGAGCTGGTCCGCGCCGCGCCGCTCGACGAGATCGCCCTTGACGTTCACGAGCTGGCGCAGGGTGTGGCGGACCTCGACGAGGTCGGCGGCGTCGGCCATCACCACGTCCATGTCCTTGTACGCGGCGGGGATCTCGTCGAGGAACGCGGCGTCGCGGCGGTACTCGATGCCGGCCATGGCCTTGTCCATGTCCTCGAGCGTGAACGTCCGCCGGGCCGCCCGGCGGGCGTAGGCGCGGCCGGCGCCGTGCGGGCTGCTCGCGAAGCTCGCCGGGTCGCCCCTGCCGGTCACGACGTAGCTTGCGGTGCCCATCGAGCCGGGGATCAGGCCGGGGCGGCCCGCGTCCGCCCGGATCGCCCCCTCATCTCCTCGCGATTGGCCAGCGCGAAGTGCTGTGCCCATTCCAGGTCGCGGACGTACTCGTCGAACTCGCGGGTGCCCTCGGTGAGGTGCGCGAGGTCCCGGTCCGGCAGGCGCAGGTCGCGGCACCGCTCCTGCGCGACGCGGATGTGGTGGCGCGCGATCGCGTTGCCGATGCCGCGCGAACCGGAGTGCAGGAACAGCCAGAGCGTGCCGGTCTCGTCGGCCGTCAGCTCGATGACGTGGTTGCCGCTGCCGAGGCTGCCGAGCTGGAGCTCCCAGCCCACCCGGGTGAGGTCCCCGTAGAAGGACAGCCGGTCACCGGCCTCCTCGCTCAGCGCGGCGACCCGCGGCGCCGCCGTGTCGCCCACCGTGCGGTGGTGGTGGCCCGCGCTGAGCGGGATCCGCTTCTCGACCGATCGCCGCAGGTCGCCGAGGGCCCGGCCGCCCAGGTCATCGCGGGTGAACTGCGTGCGGACGGCGATCATCCCGCAGCCGATGTCGACGCCCACCGCGGCGGGCACGAGCGCCTCGACGGTCGGGATGACCGAGCCGACGGTGGCGCCGGCGCCGAGATGGGCGTCGGGCATCAGGGCCAGGTAGGGCTGCACGAACGGCATCGCGGCCGTCCGCTCGGCCTGCGCGAGCGTGGCGGGCTCGAGGATCGAGGCCCAGCTGTGGAGCTTGTCGTTGATCTTCTGCACGAGTCCTCCCGTCCGGGGCGTTCCCCGTCCGGGCCCGATCTCACCCGAGCCGGGCCCCGATCCGGCGCAGCAGCGCGCCCGCCTCGGTGAGGCACCTGTCCGGGGCGAGGTCGACGAGGGCGTGCGCCTCCCGGATCCCCGCGGCGGCGAGCTCGGCGGCCGACACCTCGCACCGGCCACACACGGCGATCACCGGCACGCCGGCCGCCCGCGCTGCCGCGGCGACACCGGCGGGTGCCTTGCCGTGCAAGGTCTGCGCGTCGAGCGCCCCCTCCCCGGTGACGACGAGTGCGGCGCCGGCCAGGTGCTCCGCGAACCCCACCAGCTCCAGCACGACCTCGATGCCCGGACGCCGCCGGGCACCGAGCACGCCCAGGGCGGCGAAGCCGACGCCGCCCGCGGCCCCGGCGCCGGGGACGTCGGGTGCGCTCCCGACCAGCCGCACCCAGTGGGCGAGGCCCGCCTCCAGCGCGGCGACCTCCCGCGGACCCGCTCCCTTCTGCGGGCCGTAGACGGCGGCGGCGCCGTCCGGGCCGAGGAGCGGGTTGTCGACGTCGCAGGCCAGCACGAGCTCCACCTTCCGCAGCCGGGGGTCCAGCGCGGTGAGGTCCAGGCGCACAGCCTGCGCGAGCGCGGCCCCGCCGTCGGAGACGGGGTCGCCCGTGGCGTCGAGGATCCGGGCGCCGAGGGCGGCGAGCAGGCCCGCGCCGCCGTCCGTGCACGCGCTGCCGCCGACGCCGAGCACGATCGTGTCGACGCCCGCGTCGAGCGCCGCGGCGACGAGCTCGCCGGTCCCGCGGCTGGTCGCGCCCAGCGGGTCCGGCCCGTCCGGCAGCAGGGCGAGCCCCGACGCCGCCGCCAGCTCGACGACCGCGACGCCGTCGCGCACCGCGACCGCGGACTCCACCGGCTTGCCGGTCGGTCCGCACACCGTCACCGGCACCCGGCCGAACCCGGCGGCGAGGGCGGCCTCGAGGGTGCCCTCGCCGCCGTCGGCCACCGGCAGCTCGCGGGCCTCGCGCCCGGCCGCGCGGAGGCCGGCGGCCAGGTGCGCCGCGGCCTCCGCCGCCGTGAGCGAGCCCTTGAACTTGTCCGGCGCGACCAGCACGTGTCCGGTCACGGGAGCGGGATCGTCGCCGTCGGGGCGTGCTCGCGGGTCGTGGCGAGCTCCTCGAACTCCACGACGGCGTCGATGTCCTGCCCCATCGCGATGTTGGTGACCCGCTCCAGCACGACCTCGACCACCACCGGCACGCGGTGCAGCCGGGCCAGCTCCTGCGCCCGGGCGAACGCGGCCGGCAGGTCGGCCGGGTCGGTCACGCGCAGGGCGTTGCAGCCCAGGCCCTCGGCGACCTTGACGTGGTCGACGCCGTACTTGTCCAGCTCCGGCGAGTGGATGTTGTCGAAGCCGAGCTGCACGCAGTAGTCCATGTCGAACCCGCGCTGCGCCTGCCGGATCAGCCCGAGGTAGGAGTTGTTCACGACCACGTGCACGTACGGCAGGCTGAACTGCGCGCCGACCGCCAGCTCCTCGATCATGAACTGGAAGTCGTAGTCGCCCGAGAGCGCGACCACCGGGGCGTCCGGGTCCGCGACCCGCACCCCGAGCGCCGCCGGCACGGTCCAGCCCAGCGGCCCCGCCTGCCCGCAGTTGATCCAGTGCCGGGGCCGCTGGACGTGCAGGAACTGCGCGCCCGCGATCTGGCTGAGCCCGATCGTGCTGACGTAGCGGGTGTCCGGCCCGAACGCCTTGTTCATCTCCTCGTACACCCGGTGCGGCTTGATCGGGACGTCGTCGAAGTGGGTGCGGCGCTGCAGGGTCCCCTTGCGCTCGACGCACTCCCGCACCCACTCGGTGCGGCTCGGCAGCGCCCGCTCGCGGGCGGCCTCGAGCATCCGGCGGAGGAACGCGCCGGCGTCGGACACGACCCCGTAGTCCGGGGCGAACACCCGCCCGATCTGGGTGGGCTCGACGTCGACGTGCACGAACCGCCGCCCGCGCCGGTAGACCTCCAGCCCGCCGGTGTGCCGGTTCGCCCACCGGTTCCCGATGCCCAGCACGAGGTCGGAGGCGAGCAGGGTCGCGTTTCCGTAGCGGTGCGAGGTCTGCAGCCCGGCCATGCCGGCCATCAGCGGGTGGTCGTCCGGGATCGCACCCCAGCCCATCAGCGTGGGGATGACGGGGACGTCCAACCGTTCGGCCAGCTCGACGAGCTCGGCGCAGGCGTCGGCGTTGACGATCCCGCCGCCGGCGACGATCACCGGCCGCTCGGCGGACGCGAGCAGGTCGAGGACCTTCTCGGCCTGCGCGCGGGTCGCCTCGGGCCGGTGCACCGGGAGCGGGGCGTAGGTGTCCGGGTCGAACTCGATCTCCGCCTGCTGGACGTCGATCGGCAGGTCCAGCAGCACCGGTCCCGGCCGGCCGGACCGCATGAGGTGGAAGGCCTGCGCGAGGGCGCCGGGCACCTGGGCGGGCTCCCGGACCGTCATCGCCAGCTTGGTGACGGGCGCGGCGATCGCCGCGATGTCGACCGCCTGGAAGTCCTCCTTGTGCAGCTTCGCCACCGGCGCCTGGCCGGTGATCGCGAGGATCGGGATCGAGTCGGCCATCGCCGAGTACAGGCCGGTGATCATGTCGGTGCCGGCGGGACCGGAGGTCCCCACGCAGACGCCGCTGTTGCCGGCCTTCGCGCGGGTGTAGCCCTCGGCCATGTGCGAGGCGCCCTCGACGTGCCGGGCGAGGACGTGGGTGAGCGTCCCGTCCTGGCGCACGGCGTCGTAGAACGGGTTGATCGCGGCCCCGGGCAGGCCGAAGAGGTGCGTGACGCCCTCCGCCCGCAGGATCGCGACGGCGGCGTCGACGGCGCGCATCCTCGTCATGACCGTGCCCTCCCGTCTGCGTGGCCCCGTCCGGACAGCTGCTCGACCTGCAGCAGCAGCGCGCTGTGGTCGAGCCCGCCGTGCCCCTGCGCCCGCAGCGACCCGACGAGCTGGGCGACGTGCGCGCCCAGCGGGATCGCGACGCCGGCCTCCCGGGCCGAGGCGGTGACGATGCCGAGGTCCTTGTGGTGCAGGTCGATCCGGAAGCCGGGGGCGAACGTGCGGGCGCGCATCGTGGCGCCCTTGCGGTCGAGCACCGTGCTGCCGGCGAGTCCGCCGCCGAGCACCGCGAGCGCGGACTCGGCGTCCACACCGTGCGCCTCCAGGAACACCAGCGCCTCGGCGACGAGTTGGATGTTGCCGGCGACGATCAACTGGTTGGCCGCCTTCACGGTCTGGCCCGCGCCGGAGGGGCCGACGTGGACCACGGTCTTCCCGACGACGTCGAGGAACGGCCGCGCCGCCGCCACGTCGTCGGCCTCCCCACCGACCATGATCGACAGGGCGCCCTCCACCGCAGCGGGCTCGCCCCCGCTGACCGGGGCGTCGACCGGGCGGATGCCGCGCTCGCGCTCGGCGTCGGCGATCCGGCGGGCGACGTCCGGGCGGATGGTGGAGCAGTCGATGTGCAGGGTGCCGGGCTTGGCGTGGGCGAGGATGCCGTCCTCGCCGAAGACCAGGGCCTCGACGTCCGGGCTGTCCGGGACCATCGTGATCACGACGTCGGCCTCGCGGACCGCGTCGGCGGTGTCGGCGGCGGCGCGCCCGCCACGCTCGACCAGGACGTCGACGGCGAGCCGGGACAGGTTGTGCCCGATGACGTCGTGGCCCGCCCGCACGAGGTGCGCGGCCATCGGGCCGCCCATGATGCCGAGGCCGATGAAGGCGATCGTGCTCTTTCCGGGCGTGCTCTCTGTGGGATCGGTCTTTTCGGGAGTGGTCACGAGGACTCCTTCAGCCACGCGAAATCGGGTCGCGTGGGGACGTATTCGAGCGCGGTGCGGCCGGTGTATCCGGCCGTCCGCAGGGAATCGAGCAGGTGGTCGAAGTCGAGTCCGCCCGTGCCGGGTTCGTGTCGGCCCGGGGCGTCGGCGAGCTGGACGTGGGCGATGCGGTCGGTGTAGCGGGCGATCACGGCGTCGAGGTCCTCGCCGTTGACCGCGAGGTGGTAGAGGTCGGCGAGCAGGCCGAGGTGGGGCGCGCCGACCCGGCCGAGCACCGCGACGGCCTGCGCGGCGGTGCGGATCGGGTAGCGGTCGGTGCCGCTGAGTGGCTCGACGACGACGGTCGCGTCGATCCGCCCGGCCTCCTTCGCGGCGTGCGCGAGGTTCTCGGCGGCGAGCTCGTCCTGCCCGGTGGCCCCGTCGATCCGGTTGCCGTACAGGGCGTTGAAGATCCCGGCGCCGAGCCGCTCGCCGAGCCCGACGGCCACGGCGACCGAGTCGCGGAACTCCTGCTCCCGACCGGGCCAGGAGACGAGCCCGCGGTCGCCGGCGCGCATGTCACCGGCTGCGAAGTTGAGCCCGATCAGCTGGACGCCCGCGTCCTCGATCGCACGGGCGAAGCGGTCGACCTCGGTGTCGGACGGGGCGGCGGTGGGGAAGGGCCACCAGAACTCGACGGCATCGAACCCGGCGTCGGCGGCCGCACGCGGCCGTTCGAGCAGGGGCAGATCGGTGAGCACGATGGAACAGTTGAGGGCATGACGAAACGCCACGAGATTTCCTCCGGGATGTTCGCATTATGGAGCCATAATGCGATTTCGAGGGCCTCTGAGTCGCGTTATGGAACCATAATGCGCTCGGAGGCGGGTGCTGGAAGCGTTATGGAACCATAATGCGGGCCGAGGGTCGGTCTGGAGGCGTTATGGAGCCATACTGCGGTCGGTTCATTGGGCGGCCTCCCAGCGGGTGCGGAGGGACTCGCGGCCGGCCTCGGTGGGGCTGCCCCACAGGCGTACCCGGGAGAGGCCGCCGTCCGGGTGGATGTCGAGGCGTACCTCGCTGACCGCCGGGCGGTCGGCGAGGACGAAGCGGTGCCGGGTGTCGGGCTGCAGCGGGGTGTCCAGCAGGTCCTGCCAGGCTCCCTCCCCGCTCCGGCCGCGCAGGACCGCCGAGCCGGGCGCGTTGTACAGGAAGTACGAGGTGTCGATCTCGGCCACGGCGATCCGGCCCTCGGTCCCCAGGCCGAGCTCGACCCAGTCGTTGCCGGCGTCGCGGCGCCGCGCGGTCTCCCAGCCCTCGCCCATGGAGCGCGCCGGTCCGGGCAGCAGCAGGTTGTGCGGGCTGCTGTAGAAGCGGTTCGACACGTCGCGGACGTGCCCGCCGTTCTCGATCGCCGCCAGGTCCACGGTGCCGAGCACGTCGAGCAACGCCGGGTCCGGCAGGGCCTCGCCGTGCACGCGCAGCCGGGCCACGCCGCCGTCGGGCACGATCCGCAGCCGCACGTGCGTGACGCGCTTGTCGCTCCGCACGTCGAATGCGTTCTCCGAGTCCCCCTTGAGCGGCGAGAGGGGCACGAGCCCGAACCAGGTGCTCCCGTCCGCGGACCCGTCCACCGCGCCCTCCGGCGGGTAGTTGCCGGTGAACCAGGTCGTGTCGACCACGACCCGCCGGACGACCCCCGGCGCGCCGAGCCGGACGACGGCCTCGTCGTGCCCGGGCGTGCGACGCCGGCGGGTCTCCCAGCCGTCGTAGACCTTGCCGCGGTGCCCGAACGTGGTCGGGTCGAACACCGGCGGGCCGGGGACGATCAGGTTCTCCTTGGCCGCGAACGACTCGTCGGTCGCCGAGACCACGGCGCCGCCCAGGGTGCGCAGGGCGAGGTCCGGGTGCATCAGGCGTCTCCTCTGCCGATCAGCCGGCCCGCGGGCCGGTCGGGGTCCACCCGCCGGCCGCGCAGCCAGGTGCCGCGGACGACGCCGTGCAGCGTGCGGCCGGCGTACGGGGTGGTGGGATGGCGGTGGGCGAGCGTGCCCACCGCGAAGGTCTCGTCGGGGGCGACGATCGCGAGGTCGGCCGCGGCCCCCGGGGCGATGCGGCCCTTGTGGCGCAGGCCGACCAGGTCGGCCGGGGCCGTCGCCATCCGGGCGACGACGTCGGCGAACGACCAGCCGCGCCGGCGCGCCTCGGTCCAGACCACGGGCAGCCCGATCTGCAGCGACGCGATGCCGCCCCAGGCCGACCCGAAGTCGCCGGTGCCCTTGAGCTGCGGCGTGGCGGGGGAGTGGTCGCTGACGACCATGTCGATCACCCCGTCGGCCAGCCCCTGCCAGAGGGCGTCCCGGTTGGCCTCCTCGCGGACCGGTGGGCAGCACTTGAAGCGGGTGTCCCCGTCGGGCACCTCCTCGGCGGTCAGCGCGAGGTAGTGCGGGCAGGTCTCGACGGTGATCCGGACGCCGTCCGCGCGGGCCTCGGCCAGCAGCGGCAGCGCGTCGGCCGACGACAGGTGCACGACGTGCACCCGCGCGCCCGTCTCGCGGGCCATCCGGACCAGCCCGGCGATCGCCGAGTCCTCGGCGGCGCGCGGGCGGGAGGCCAGGAAGTCCCGGTAGCGACGGCCGTGGGCCTCGCCGACCAGGGCGCCGTCCTCGGCGTGCGCGAGCAGCAGGCCGTCGAACGAGGCCAGCTCGCGCAGCGCCTCGCGCGGGTCCGGCAGGGCCGGGAACTCGGGGACGCCGCTGTCGAGCAGGAAGCACTTCACCCCGAACACGCCGGCCTCGTGCAGCGCGCGCAGCTCGCGCTCGTTCCCCGGGATCGCGCCGCCCCAGAACCCGACGTCGACGGCGCACTGTCGGTCGGCCGCCTTGCGCTTGATCTCCAGCGCCGGGACGTCGACGGTGGGCGGCAGGGCGTTGAGCGGCATGTCGACCAGCGTCGTGACACCGCCCGCCGCGGCCGCCCGGGTCGCGGAGGCGAACCCCTCCCACTCGGTGCGGCCGGGCTCGTTGACGTGCACGTGCGTGTCGACGAGGCCGGGGACCAGCACCTCGTCGGCCGCAAGACGGATCTCGGACGCGTCGACCGGGGTGTCGAGCGCGAGGACGGCTTCGATCCGGTCGCCGGCCACGAGCACGGCGGCCGGCCGCTCCGTCCCCTCGACGACGGCGCGGGGTGCGCGGAAGACGGTCCTCACGACGCCTCCCGGTAGGCCCGCCAGCTCGCCAGCTCCGAGATGTCGGTCCGCGGCGCGGGGTGGTCGGCCCGCAGGACCATGGCGAGCGACCCGGAGCCGTCGGCCAGCTCGACCACGCCGAGCTCGAGACCCTCGGGCTCGCCGGGCAGCAGCACCTCGCGAAGCTGCGCGTACGTCATCTCGTAGACCTCGCCCTCGACCGCGGCGGCGCCGCCCTCCTCGAGGGCCGGGTACCGGCCGTCGACGGCGTGGAATCGGTAGCGCGGGGCGGTCCGGGTGCGGGCGACGAGCGGCGCGTCGCCGACGAGGTGGTGGTCGGCCCCGCCGGACATGGCGGTGCCGTTGAGGAACATGCGCGGCATGCCGGCTCCTCTCGTGAGTGGCATGGGGGACGGCGGCCGGCGAAGCCGGCGGGGTGGGTGGGTAGGGCAGATGCATGGCGCCTGTCGCCACTCACAGGGTCAGAAGGTGATGTGCTCGGGGCGGATCGGGACCCGGCGCAGGGCCTTTCCGGTGGCGGCGCGGACCGCGGCGGCGACGGCCGGGCCGGAGGAGATCGTCGGCGGCTCGCCCACCCCACGGACGCCGTAGGGCGCGTGCGGGTCGGCATACTCCAGCACCTTCACCTGCATCGGCGGCATGTCGAGGATCGTGGGGATCAGGTAGTCCGTGAAGGACGGGTTCTTCACGTGCCCGTCCTGCACCACGACCTCCTCCATCAGCGCCAGGCCCATGCCCTGCGCGCTGCCGCCCTGGATCTGTCCGACGACGGCGTCGGGGTTGAGCGCCCGGCCGACGTCCTGCGCGGTGTCCAGCGCGACGACCTTGACGAGGCCGAGCTCGGTGTCGACGTCGACCACGGCGCGATGCGCGGAGAAGGCGTACTGGACGTGCGCGTTCCCCTGCCCGGTCTCCTCGTCGATCGGGAAGGTCGGGCGGTGCCGCCACTCGACGGTCTCCTCGACCGGCTCGTCGAGCACCTCGACCAGACCCGCGACGACCTCCCCGGACCCGGCGACGATCTTGTCGCCCTCCAGCCGGAGGTCGTCGCGCTGCAGCGCCTCCGCCGCGCGCCGCAGGACCGAGGTCCGCACCGCCTCGCACGCCGCCTTGACCGCACCGCCGGTCACGTACGTCTGCCGGGACGCCGACGTCGAGCCGCCCGAGCCGACGCTGGTGTCCTTCGGGTGCACCACGACCTGGTCCACGCCCAGCTCGGTGCGGCAGATCTGCTGCTCGATCGTGATCAGGCCCTGCCCGACCTCGGCGGCTGCGGTGTGCACGGTGGCGACGGGCGCGCCGGCGACCGCCTCCAGCCGCACGCGGGCGGTGGAGTAGTCGTCGAACCCCTCGGAGAACCCGACGTTCTTGTACGTCACCGCGTACCCGACCCCGCGCACGACGCCCTCGCCGTGCGTGGTGTTGGAGACCCCGCCGGGCAGCTGGCGGATGTCGCGCTCGCCCTCGGGCTCCGGCGGGAGCGGCAGGTCCCGCACGGTCCGGATCAGCTCGGCCACGGGGGCCGCCGAGTCGATCACCTGCCCGGTGATGTTGTGGTCGCCCTCCCGCATGCCGTTGCGCGCCCGGATCTCCACCCGGTCCACGCCGACCCGGTCGGCCAGCTCGTCCATCAGCGCCTCGTGCGCGAACGCGGCCTGCACGCAGCCGAAGCCGCGCATCGCGCCGCAGGGCGGGTTGTTCGTGTAGACCCCGCGGGCGTCGACGTGCACGCTCGGGATCCGGTACGGGCCCAGGCCCAGCGTGCCGCCGTTGCCGACGACCGCGCCGGTCGACGACGCGTAGGCGCCGCCGTCGAAGAGGATGTCCGCCTTGGCGTAGATCAGCTCACCCTCTTCCGACGCCCCGAACTCGTAGCGCAGCCAGGCCGGGTGCCGGTGGACGTGCCCGAAGAAGGACTCGTCCCGGGCGTAGCTCATCTTCACCGGCTTGCCGGTGTGCAGCGCGAGCAGGCACGCGTGGACGTGCATCGACAGGTCCTCGCGGCCGCCGAACGCACCCCCGACACCGGCGAGGGTGAGCCGGACCTGCTCGGGCGGCAGCCCGAGCACCCGGCAGACCTGGCCCTGGTCGACGTGCAGCCACTGGGTGGCGACGAAGAGGTCGACGCCGCCCTCGCCGTCGGGCACCGCGAGCCCGGACTCCGGCCCGAGGAAGGCCTGGTCCTGCATGCCGACCTCGAAGTCCAGCGCCACCACGACGGGAGCGGTGGGGGCCGGGTCGCCGCGCCGGATCTTCATGGCGCGCACCAGGTTGTCCTCGCGGGAGGTGTGCACGAGGGGGGCGTCGGCGTCGAGCGCGCGGCGCGGGTCGGTGACGGCGGGCAGCACCTCGTAGTCGACGACGATCCGCTTGGCGGCGCGGCGCGCGGTCTCGGGGTGGTCCGCCGCGACGAGCGCGACGGGTTCGCCCTGGTAGCGGACCACGCCGTCGGCCAGGGCGGGGGTGTCGAGGTGCTCGAGCCCGACGGCGTTCTCGCCCGGGACGTCGGCCGCGGTGAGGACCGCGGACACGCCGGGGACGCGCAGCGCCTCGGTGATGTCGATCGCGCGGATGCGGGCGTGCGGGTGCGGGCTGCGCAGCGTGACGCCCCAGACCATGTCGTCGTGCCACAGGTCGGACGAGTAGGCGAACTCGCCCGTGACCTTCAGGGTGCCGTCGGGGCGGAGCGGGGAGTCGCCCAGCCTGCCTGCAGTCCGGGTCTCGGTACTGGTCATGACGCCTTCTCCAGCAGGGTGCGGTGGACGCGGGCGCATTCGCGCGCCACGGCGTCCGTGTCGACGGTGACCACGCGGTCGTGCTCGACGACCGGGCGGCCGTTCACGAGCAGCAGGTCCAGCGGCGGCGGCGAGCCGAGCACGAGCGCCGCGACGGGGTCGGCGACGTCGGCGTGCCCCAGCCCGTCGAGGCCCCAGAGGGCCAGGTCGGCGAGCTTGCCGATCTCGATCGAGCCGATCTCGTCCTGCCGGCCCAGGACCCGGGCGCCACCGAGGGTGGCCAGCTCCAGGGCGTCCCGGACGGTCAGCGCCGTGGGGCCGCCGACGGCGCGGGCGAACAGCACCGCGTGCCGGACCTCCTCCAACAGCGAGCCCGCCTCGTTGCTCGCGGCGCCGTCGACGCCGAGGCCGACGCGGGCGCCGGCGTCGCGCAGGTCGCGGGTGCGGGCGATGCCCGCGCCCAGCCGGGCGTTCGACGACGGGCAGTGCGCTACCCCGGTCCGGGTCGCGCCGATCCGCTTGACCGCCGGGTCGTCGAGGTGGATGGCGTGGGCGAACCACACGTCGTCGCCGGTCCAGCCCAGGCCCTCGACGTACTCCAGTGGCGAGCAGCCGAAGCGCTCGCGGCAGAAGTCCTCCTCGTCGAGGGTCTCGGCGAGGTGGGTGTGCAACCGGACGCCGCGCCGGCGGGCCAGCTCGGCGGACTCGCGCATGAGGTCGCCGGTCACGGAGAAGGGCGAGCACGGGGCCAGCGCGACCTGCAGCATCGAGCCCGGCGAGGCGTCGTGCCACCGGTCGATCGCCGCCTCCGACGCGGCCAGCACGGCGTCCCGGTCCTCGACGACGTGGTCCGGGGGCAGGCCGCCGTCCTTCTGCCCGAGGTCCATCGAGCCGCGGCAGGGGTGGAAGCGCAGGCCCACCTCGGCGGCGGCGCGGATCTCGGCGGCGAACACGTCCCCGCCCTCGCGGGGGAAGACGTAGTGGTGGTCGGTGCTGGTGGTGCAGCCGGTCAGCGCGAGCTGGGACAGCGCGCCGGTGGCGCCGGTGTGCACGGCGTGCTCGTCGATGCCGGCCCACACCGGGTAGAGCGTGGTGAGCCACTCGAACAGGGTCGCGTCGACCGCGAGGCCGCGGGTGACCCACTGGTAGAGGTGGTTGTGCGTGTTGACGAAGCCGGGGGTGAGCAGTCCGCCGCGGGCGTCGACGACGTCGTGGCCCTCGCGGTCGGGCGCCGGGCCGGCACCGACGGCCGCGATCCGGTTCCCCTCGACGACGACGTGCCCGCCGGCGATCTCCGCGCCGGTCACGGTCACGACGTGCGCGTTCTCGATGATCATCGCTTCGCCGCCGCCGCAGCCCGCGCCGAGTCGATGCGCGCTCCGCTGGCGCTCCGCACGGCGTCCAGGATCTTCTCGTAGCCCGTGCACCGGCAGAGGTTGCCGGCGAGGGCCTCCCGGATCTCCGGGTCGCTCGGCTCGGGGTTGCGCTCCAGGAGGTCCTTGGTGGACATCAGGAAGCCGGGGGTGCAGAAACCGCACTGCACCGCGCCCTTCTCCACGAACGCCTGCTGCACGGGGTCGAGCTCCTCGCCCGCCAGCCCCTCGACCGTCGTGACCTCGCGGCCCTGCGCCTGGCCGGCCGCGACCAGGCAGGCGCACACCGGGGTGCCGTCGAGGTAGACCGTGCAGGAGCCGCACTCGCCCTGCTCGCAGGCGTTCTTCGAACCGGGCAGGCCGAGCCGCTCGCGCAGCGCGTAGAGCAGGCTCTCGCCCTCCCAGACGTCGTCGGCCTCGCGGCGGGTGCCGTTGACCGTCAGCTCGATCCTCATGCGGCGGCGCTCCTGTCGGTCCCGTCGGTCCCGTCGTCGTTGCGGTAGGAGTCCCAGGCCCAGGTCGCGGCGCGGCGGGCCATGACGGACAGGGCGTGGAGGCGGTACGTGGCGCTGCCGCGGACGTCGTCGATGGGGGCCGCGGCGTCGCGGACGCGGCGGCCGAAGTCGGTGGCGAGGCCCTCGGGCAGCGGGCCGCGGGAGTCCCACAGCCCGGCGGCCTCCAGCTCGCCGGCGAGGAAGGCGGCGGCCTCGGGGGCCGGGCGCGGGGTGGGTGCGGCCGACCCGATCCCGGTGCCGACGACGCGGCGGTCCGGGTGCAGCGCGAACCCGAAGGCGGACACCGCGATCACCATGGCGTTGCGGGTGCCGATCTTGCAGAACTGCTGCGGGCCGGCGGGCGGGGTGACGCGCACGGCGGCGATGAGCTCGTCGGGCTCCAGCACGCTGCGCTTCACGCCGGTGAAGAACCCGGCGACCGGCACCACGCGCGTCCCGCGTACCGAGGCGATCTCCACCTCGGCGAACGCGGCGAGCAGCGCCGGGTGGCTGTCCCCGGCCGGGGAGGCCGCGCCCAGGTTCCCGCCGACCGTGCCGCGGTTGCGGATCTGCGGCGACCCGACGGTGCGCGCGGCCATCGCCAGGCCGGGCAGCGTGCCGCCGAGCTCGCTGATCACCCGGCTGTAGGTCACGCCGGCGCCGAGCCGGATGCGGCCCGCGTCGCGCGACCACTCCTGCAGCTCGGGGACCCGGGTGAGGTCCAGCAGCGCGGCCGGGCGCCGGTGGTCGAAGTTGAGCTCGACCATGACGTCCGTGCCGCCCGCGACGGGCAGGGCGTCGGGGTGTGCCGCCTTGGTCTCGAGGGCCTCCGCCCAGGAGGTCGGCGCCAGGAAGTCCATGCCGAGAAGTACAGCGCGCGCTCGTGACCGCCACGAGTCGCTGCCGCGACGAACCCGTGGCGGTCCCGGGCGGCACGGTTGTACGTTCCTCCAATGCTGCTGCGCGACCTGGTCGGGCGCCCCGAGCTGAAGCTGCGGTTGCTGCACGGCGACGCGGCGGCGCTCGAGCGCCCGGTGCGCTGGGTCTACACCACCGACCTGCCCGATCCCGGCCGCTACCTCTCCGGGGGCGAGCTGGTGATCAGCGGTCTGGTGTGGCGGACGGCCGAGGCGGACACCGAGCGGTTCGTGGGGGCGCTCGCGCGGGCGAAGGTGGCGGCGCTGGCCGCGGGCGCGGCCGTGTTCCACGGGATCCCCGACGATGTCGCGGAGGCCTGCCGCCGGCACGACGTCCCGCTGCTGGAGGTGCCCGAGGAGGTCTCGTTCGCGGCGGTGACCGAGTACGTCGTCGGCTCGGTCACGGCGGCCCGGGGCGACCGGCTCGCCGTCACGGTGGGGCGGCAGCGCCAGCTGCTCGCCGCGGTGGCCAGCGGGCTGGGGCTCGACGAGCTGACCGCGCAGGTGGGGGCCGCGATCGGGCGGACCTGCCGGGTGTTCACCGCGGCCGGGCGAGCGCTCGCGGCCGGGCCGGAGCCGCTGCCCACGATCGAGCTCGACGTCGCGGTGCGGACCTTCCTCACCGCGGACCGGCTCCCCGCGGTCACCACCCGCGGACCGGCGCGCACGGTGTTCCCGGTGGGGCCGTCATCGGAGCTGCGGTCGACCTCGTGGTTCGTGGCGGTCGACGGCGCGCGGCCGGACTGGGACCAGGAGACGGTCGAGGCGGTGGGCGAGCTGGTGGCGATCGCCGCGCTCGACCGGGCCCGGCGCAGCGAGGGGCTGCGGCTCGCGCGCGACATCGCCGACGACGCGATCGCCCTGGTCGCGGAGGGGGCGGGGGAGCGGCCGGAGCTGCCGGTGCGGCTGCGGCAGGCGGGGCTCGACCCGTCGGCGCCGCTCGCGGTGGCGGTCGCGGGGTTCAGCGGGCCGGGGCGGGTGGAGACCGCGCGCTCGGTGCTGGTCGACGCCGCGGCCCACCTCGGGCCGCCGGTCGTCGGGACCTACGAGGGGCTGGCCGTCGCGCTCGTGCCCGGGGACACGGCGGTGCTCGACGCCGCGCTGGCCCGCCTCGAACCCGGGTTCGCGTCGGAGAAGCTCGCGGTCGGGGTGAGCCGGCCCGCGGCCCTCGCCGCACTCACCGGGGCGTTGCAGGAGGCCGTGCACGCCCGGACGCTCGCGCAGCAGCGCCCCGGCGCGGTCGCGGTGGTCACGGCGTCGGAGGTGACCTCGCACGTCGCGCTGCTCGCGGCGGTGCCCGACGACGTCCGCCGCACCTTCGCCGACCGGGTGCTCCGCCCGGTCCTGGCCTACGACGAGCGCAACGCGGCCGGGCTGCTGGAGACCCTCGAGGCGTTCCTGGACTGCTCGGGCTCGTGGAGCCGCGCCGCGGAACGGCTCCACCTGCACGTCAACACCGTGCGCTACCGGATCGGGCGGGTGGAGGAGCTGACGGGCCGCAGCCTCGCCGACTTCCCCGACCGGGTCGACCTCTTCCTCGCCCTCCGCTCCCGCTGACGCAGTACGGAACCACAACGCGGGAATCGGGCCGGTCTCCGCGCGTTATGGAACCATGGTGCGGGTCAGTCGCGGGTGATGGTGGCCTGGATGAGGCCGTAGGGGCGGTCGGCGGCGTGGAAGACCTCGTTGGGGTTCTCCAGGCCGAACGGCGCCAGGTCCACCACGAAGTGGTGCTTGTTGGGCGCGGAGAGCGAGATCTCGGCGATCTCCGGGTGCGCCTCCAGCACGGCCTTCCCCATCTCCCACAGCGTCTGCTGCAGCGCGAGGGAGTGCACGGTGGCGAAGCGCTCGAGGAGGATCCGCCGGACGTCGGCCCAGGTCTTGTCCCAGTCGATCTCCGTGCCGGCGTAGGCCCACTCCGCGACGAGCGAGGTGGACATGATCCGGTCGTGGGTCTCCTGCAGGGTCGTGTAGGGGTCGGTGAGGAAGCCGGCGAACTCCGAGCCGGTGGACTTGAGCAGGACCAGGTCCCGCAGCCCGGAGACCACGCGCTCACCGTCGCCGGAGACCTCCACGACCGTCGTCCGGATCTCCGACTCCCGGCGCACCCACGTGTGGTCGTGCCCGCGCCCGTCGACCGGCACCCGCTCCCAGGTGTGCTCGTCGACCGCGATCCGCGCCCCGGACACCGGCTCGACGTCGGCGACGAAGTGCCGCGCCAGCGTGAGCGCGTAGTCCTCGATCTCGCGCAGGCCCTTCTCCTTGGCGTACGCGTAGCAGGTGTTCTTCTGCGTGTCGGTCGGCAGCACCCGGGCCTGGTCGCCCCGCAGGTGCGCGTCGGTGAAGTCGCCGCGCAGCGCGGTCGTCACGGTGACGTCGCGGATCTCGTGCCGCGGCGAGTCGCGGTAGATCCGGACGACCCGGTTCTCCGCCTTGCCGTAGTCGTTGGCACCCAGCCTGATTCCCATGTCTAGCTCCCGCGGTAGGTCGAGTAGGCGAACGGGGACAGCAGCAGCGGTACGTGGTGGTGCCGCCCCGGGTCGGTCACGGTGAAGGTCACCGTGACCTCGGGGTAGAAGTCGGACCGGTCGCCCGTGGCGAAGGTCAGGGTGTGCACGCCGGGGCCGGGCCCGGTGAACCGGCCCCGGCCGTCGGCGTCGGTGGTCAGCCGGTCGCGCTCGCGGCCGTCGGTGCGCAGCACGACGGTCATCCCGGCGGCGGGGGTGCCCGTCGTCGCGTCGAGGACGTGGGTGGACAGCGTCATGCCCCGAACACCCGCCCCAGCCGGAGCCGGTTGATCGCGGCCAGCTCCGCGAGCGCCACGCTGCGCTCGGTCGCGGGGTCGTTGCCCAGCCTGGCCCGCAGGGTGGCGAGCAGGTCCTCGGCGTCACGACCGCTGGCACAGACCAGGTAGACGTGCCCGAAGCGCTCCTCGTAGGCCCGGTTGCCCTCGGCGAGCGCGTCGAGGACCGGCGTCGGCGCCCCGGCGACCGCGCCCTGCTCGCGACGGGCCGTGCCCCGCGCGGAGCGGTCGCCGATGCGCGGGTGGCCGGCCAGGGCGGCGTCGAGGTCCGCCTCGGTGAGCGCCGCCGCGGCCGCCGACTGCAGCGCCGCGAGGCTGCCGTAGGGCCGCCCGGCGACGACCTGCCGCGCCCATCGCGGGGCCGCGCAGACCTCGCGGAGCAGCTCCTCGGCGCGGGCGGCGGGCAGGTCGTCGAAGGCCCCGACGGTCAGGGCGACGGCCGTCATCGGGCGCCCGATCCGAAGGCCCCGGCACGCGCCGTCGCGATCGGGTTGGCCTCGGCGACCAGGTCCTCGAAGCGGCGGTTGGCCACCTTGGCGATCTCGATCAACGCGGCCGCGTGCTCCTGGGCGGGGGAGTTGCCCAGCCGGCGCCGGCCCTCGCGCAGGATCGCCTCGCGGTCCGGGTGCTCGCGGACGCACACGATCAGCGGGATCCCGAAGCGCTCGCGGTAGGCCGCAGCGAGCTCGGCGAACTCGGTGCGGTCGTCGTCGGAGAGCCGGGTCAGGCCGGCCGACGCCTGGTCCTCGCGGGAGTCGTCGCCCTCCTCACCGTCCGCGACGCGGTCGCCGCCGAGGTCGGGGTAGGCGGCCATGAGGGCGCGCTGCTCCTCGCGCGGCGCCGCGAACAGGGCCTCCTGGAACGCGGTGCGCAGGGCCGCTGTGTCGGCGAACGGCTTGCGGTCGTAGGCCCGGCCGACGACGTCCGTCGGGCCCTGGAACAGCCGGCCGAAGGCGGCGATGAACTCGTCGCGGCTCATCCGGTTCACCTGGTCGAGCCGGATCGTCGGGGTGCCCGGCGCACCGGCGACGGCGGGGCCGAAGTCCTTGCCGACGTGGTGGAACACGAGGTTGAGCAGGATCGCCGTGATGCTGCCCAGGGTGATCCCGGAGCCGAACACGATCTGCGCCCAGGCGGGCAGGGCCTTCGCGACGTCGGGCTGGGCGGTCACGAACATCGCCAGCCCCAGGCTGGTCCCGACGATCACGACGTTGCGGTGGTCGTGGAAGTCGACGCGGGACAGCGTCTGGATGCCGACGACGGCCACGGTCGCGAACATCGCCAGGGCCGCGCCGCCGAGCACCGGGTGCGGGATGCCCGCGACGACCGCGCCGGCCTTGGGGATCAGCCCGATGAGGATCATGAACGCGCCCGCGGCGGCGACGACGTACCGGCTCTTGACGCGGGTGAGCCGGACCAGCCCGACGTTCTCGGCGAAGCAGGTGTACGGGAAGGAGTTGAGGACGCCGCCGATGGTGGTGGCCAGGCCGTCGGCCCGCAGCGCCCGGGCGATGTCCTCGCGGCCGACCCGCTTGTCCACGATCTCGCCGGTGGCGAAGACGTCGCCGGTGGTCTCGACGGCGGTGATCAGCATCACGACGATCATCGAGACGATCGCGGCGCCGGCGAACTTCGGCCAGCCGAAGTAGAAGGGCGTGGTCACGCCGAACCAGGAGGACTCGCCGACGGACGCGAACGACGCGTCGCCCAGCAGCCAGGCCACGCCCGTGCCCAGGACCAGCCCGATCAGAACGGCGACGGTGGCGGTGAACCCGCGGAACACCCGCTGGATCACGACGATGACGGCGAGCGTGCCGAGGGCGTAGGCCAGGTTGCGGGCGCTGGTGGGGTCGGGCGCGGAGCCTCCGCCGACGGCGTCCTGCGCGGCGACCGGCAGCAGCGCGAGGCCGATGATCGTGATGACCGTGCCGGTGACCACCGGGGGGAAGAAGCGGATCAACTTGCTGAACCACGGGGCGATGAGGAAGGTGAACAGGCCGGCGACGATCACGGCACCGTAGATCACCAGCAGGCCGTCGGTGCCGCCGCCCGCCGCGAGCCCGATCGCGATCATCGGCGACACCGCGGTGAACGTGACGCCCTGCAGCAGCGGCAGCCGCACACCGATCTTCCAGAACCCGACGGACTGGATGATCGACGCGATCCCGCAGGTGAAGAGGTCGGCATTGATCAGGTGGATGAGCTCGCGCTCCGACAGGCCGATCGCGCCGGCCAGCAGGATCGGCACGATGACGGCGCCGGCGTAGAAGGCGAGCACGTGCTGCACGCCGTAGACGGCGAGCTTGCCGGCAGGCAGCACCTCGTCGACCGGGTGCGGCCTGCGGCCTGGCTGACGCGGACGGGATCGGGCGGTAGCGCGCACGGGCACCTCGCAGGGGGTGGTGTGGGACGCGTCATACCTTCCGTGCCCGGTCCGGTCTCCGGCAGGCACCGCGAGCACGAACGCGTGCCGTCCCCGGCGGGCGCCTTTGTGCGATCCGACAGGTGGGCCCTTGGTACGAACGCGCGATGTGGCGGGCCCGCCCACCCGCCATGCTCGGGTGCTCCGAGGGAAGGGGCGGGCGATGGCTGTGGTGTCGCGGGGGTTCCACGGGCGCGGGCGGCGGGACGGGCGGCTGCCACCGGGTCAGCGGGACATCGGGGACGGGTTCCCGGTGCTCACCGCCGGGCCGACCCCGCACACCCCGCTCGACGAGTGGGACTTCGTGGTGCAGGGGGAGGTCGACGGGCTGCACCGGTGGACGTGGGAGGAGTTCCGGGCCCTGCCGCACGAGCCGGTCACGGTCGACATCCACTGCGTGACCAGCTGGTCCAAGTTCGACACGCGCTGGTCCGGGGTTTCGGTCGACACCGTGCTCGAGGGTGTCGAGACGGCGGCGGAGTACGTCGTCGCCTTCTCCGACGGCGGCTACACCTCCAACCTCCCGCTCGAGGACCTGACCGGCGGACAGGCGTGGGTCGTCGACACCTACTCCGACGAGCCGCTGGCACCCGAGCACGGCGGGCCCGCGCGGCTGCTCGTGCCGCACCTGTACTTCTGGAAGTCGGCGAAGTGGGTGCGGGGGCTGGCGCTCACGTCGTTCGACGAGCCCGGCTTCTGGGAGACCTTCGGCTACCACACCTACGGCGATCCGTGGCGCGAGCAGCGCTACGCCGGAGACTGAGGGGACCGACCCATGACGACCACGCTCGACGACCTGCGCGGCCTCTTCGCGCTCGACCTCACCGACGCCGTCCTCACCTGCGGCGGCTGCGGGGCGAGCACCGAGCTGCGTGAGCACGACCTGTACCCCGACGCTCCCGCGCTGGTGGTGCGCTGCCCGTCCTGCACGGCCGTCGTGCTGCGGTTCGGGACCGGCGGCGGACGGGTGCGGCTCGATCTCTCCGGGACGCGTCTGCTCACGGTCACCGCGCCCTCCGCGGGCTGACCGGCGTGCTCTCGGCACGAGTTCGTCGAGCAGTTCTCGGGCCGGACCTGCCGTGGGACTCCGCTCGCGGTCCCTGCAGCCGCGGCTGATCGAGCCGGTCGAGATCGGCGACCCCGACCGGCTCCGACCCGCCCGTGGCAGGGCGTTCTGCCGGCCCGGGCCGCAGCTCCGTGCTGTCGAACTCCCGCTGCGGGTCCGTGCGAGGGCGCGCCCGGGCCGGAGCAGGTCGCCGACGTCGACGGAGGCGAGAAGGGTGACCTCGATCAGGTCGACGAGCGCACGTCGCCCGGCCTGGCCGGGGCGCGGTCCGCGGGGGCGTCGGTGTCGGTGTCGGTGTCGGTGTCGACGATCACGCGCAGGATCAGGCCTCCCTGCAACTTGACGATCCGGGAGGTCAGCGTCGCCAGGTAGCGGGCGCCCTCGCGGGGGTCGAGCACCGTCCGTGGGCGGATGTTCAACGCGGCCTCCTTGACCTTGCCCGCGAGCTCGACCGGGCTGGGCCGGTACAGCCTGGCCGGCCCGGTCCGACCCTGGGGGCCCTGAACCCCGGGCAGCCCGGCCGGGCCGGGCGGCCCCTGCTCACCCTGCGGGCCCTGGGGTCCGCGGACGCCGGGAGCACCCTTCTCGCCGCCATCGCCCTGCGGGCCCTGCAGACCGCGCGGTCCCTTCTCGCCGGCCTCCCCGACCACGCCTCGCGGGCCCGGGGCGCCGGACAAACCCCGCTCGCCCTGGGGCCCCCGTTCTCCCGCGTCGCCGGGCAGGCCGACGGGTCCGGCCGGGCCCTGCTCTCCCTGCTCGCCGGGAAGGCCGGTGGAACCCGGGAGGCCCTGCTCGCCCTGCGGGCCGGTCGGCCCCTGGGGGCCCTGCTCGCCCAGCGGCCCGCGCGGGCCCAGTTCTCCCTGCTCGCCGGGAAGGCCGGTGGAACCCGGGAGGCCCTGCTCGCCCTGCGGGCCGGTCGGCCCCTGGGGGCCCTGCTCCCCGGGCGGTCCGACCGGACCCGGGAGGCCGG
The DNA here is from genome assembly GCF_047200735.1 of Pseudonocardia oceanicola. Lineage (NCBI taxonomy): Bacteria > Bacillati > Actinomycetota > Actinomycetes > Pseudonocardiales > Pseudonocardiaceae > Pseudonocardia > Pseudonocardia oceanicola. Next base: position 6,011 of record NZ_JBJZON010000009.1, on the reverse strand, counting down.
TGTCACCGCGCTCGCCGACGGGGCCCTCGGGACCCGCTGGTCCCTTCGGACCGCGATCGCCCGGCTCACCGGGGGGGCCGGCCGGTCCCTGGGGGCCCTTGTCCCCGCGCTCGCCGATCGGCCCCGCCGGCCCGGTCGAGCCCTTCGGCCGGCGGTCGCCCTGCTCGCGGGCGCGGCGGCTCACGCGATCGCGGTCGGCCTCGGCGACAGGGACACCGACCGGTGTCACCTCGGGCTCGCTCGGCGGGCCGCTGACCGGCCGGGCGGCCTTCGGTCTGGTGGCGGCCGGCGGGCGCCTCGTCCTCGCCGGATTCGGATTCGTGGTCGTCGGCTCCTGAGCCATGGTGCGCTTCCCCTCTCGACGGTGATCCCTGCGGTGGTGCATCCGCCCGGCCGCGCGGACCCGGGACGCACCGGACTGCTCGACGGTCCGGCCGCTGCTCGACCATGGGCCCGGCCTCTACGAGCGAGGCCGGACGGGTCCGGAGCTACCCCCGCGCTTCCGCGACCACACCCCTGATGCGGACCACCGGTTCGACGATCACGGCGCACTCCTGCGTCGGTCGCACTCCGGCCTCACCGTCTGCCGCACACCGGTGGCCGAGACGGTCGAGGGCGGGCTCGCCCCGGCGACCACCGAGCGGTTCGTGCGTGAGGCAGGTCATGCACGGCTCGCCGGGGCCCGGTCGCCCTTCCGCCGCCCGGTAGGCCCGGCTTCGTCCGGTACCGCCCAGCTGCGAGCCGACGATCTCCTCGATCGTCCACCGACGAAGGGACCCCTCCCCGTGGTGGTGGGTCAGCGAGGTGTGGAGGGCCTGACGGTGGCCGGCGACGTGGTAGGGCCACCAGTCGTCGCCGAGGGGCTTCGACTCGAGGCTGGGAGGGGACGGCACCGCCGGTGTACTGGAGGCGGCCCGGATGGGCGCGGTCACCCCTTCACGTAGGAGAGGATCTCGGCGACCTTCCCGTCACGGACTCGAACGACGTCGACTCCTCGGACATGTCCGCGATCGAAGCGGCAGGTCCAGCGCACCGTCGCACGGTCGCCGGCGGCGAGCATCTCCTCGCCGTCGAAGACCGGGGAGGAGCCGAGGAAGTCCGCCATTGCCTGCCGCACCGCCGCCTGGCCTTCGTAGCGGTGCCCGTCTGGGGCCGGCGCGAAGGACTCCCAGACGCAGTCCTCGGTCAGGGCCGCCATGAAGGCGTCGATGTCACCGCGGTCAAATGCAGCATCGAGCCGCTCGACGGCCTCGATCGTTGCGCGGGTCGTCTCGTCGTCCACGTCGTCCCCCGAGGTTGCGGTGCGGTCCGTGCACGGAGGGATGCGGGTCCCGGTCGCGCCGAGTTGACTCGGTTGCTCCAGTGTGCGGCGTGGCGCCCTGGGACGTCACTTCCGCACACCCGTGCTCCGTCACACCGTCCTCTCGTAGCGCAGGTACACGATGCCGGCGCGGAAGGCGCGCTGCTCGACCAGCCGCAGCCGAAGGTCGGCGCCGAGCGGGAAGTACGGCTTGCCGCCGCCGACGACGGCCGGCACCACACTCGGGCGGAACTCGTCGATCAGGTCCAGCAGCGATGCGGCCAGACCGGCGCCGCCGACGGCCAGGTCGCCGTCGGTCTCCTTCTTGAGCCGGACCACCTCGTCGACCGCGTCGGCGCGGCGCACCAGCCGGCACCCGGGTGCGACCGACTCCAGCGAGTCGGAGAACACGATCCGCGGCGTCGCGACGTACTCGCGGGCGAATTCCGCCTCCACCTCGGACCCGTTCGCCCGCTCCGGTGCCGTCCAGTACTCCTCCATGACCTCGTAGAGGCCGCGGCCGAACAGGAATGCCGCGGTATCGCGGGTCTGCTGGTTGGCGAAGCGGTGCACCTCCTCGTCTGGCTCGGAGAAGGCGATGCCGCCGGTCGGGTCCTCGATGTAGCCGTCGAGGGAGATGCTCATCGCGTAGCTGAGAGTGCCCATGGGGAGGTAGACCGCCCGGCGCACCCGAACTCACCGTCAGCGGGGTGCGGTGTCTCGAACCCCGACCCGCGGCAGCCGTGGTTCGACGGGGACCTTGTCGCGTCGACATCGAGGCCTCCCGAGCAGCCGCCCTGGGGCGACGGCGGCGATGCTCGCCCACGTGGCGTGCCCGGGCAGCGGTCCATGCCCCCTGACGTGCGTGCCCCCGGCAGGATTCGAACCTGCGACCCAGAGATTAGAAGGCTCTTGCTCTGTCCAGCTGAGCTACGAGGGCGTGGGGCCCGGAGGCCACCGCCGACGAGGGTAACGGCTCGGGCCGCGGTGGACGTCCGCCGCCGCCCGTCCGTGCGACCCGGCGGTCGCGGAGCCACCCGTTGCGCGACGTCACCCGTCCGTTTCGCGGTGTCCGCCCTCACGCCGCGGGGGCACGAGATCCATACTGGGTGCATGGCACTGGGACTGCGCTCCGCGATCGGCTCGGACGTCGGCCGCCGGCGCACCGCGAACGAGGACTCCGGCGCGGCCGGGGACCGCCTGCTCGTCGTCGCCGACGGCATGGGCGGCCACGCGCACGGGGAGCTCGCGAGTGCGCTCACCGTGGCGGCGATGCTGGAGCTGGACGAGCGCCTGCCCCGGGACCTCGCGTCGGTCGATCTGCTCGCCGAGCTCGCCACCGCGGTCGACGAGGCGTCGGAGCGGCTCGCCGAGCACGCCCGCAAGGAGCCGGACACCCAAGGGATGGGCACGACGGTCGTCGCGCTGGTGTTCGACGGGACCCGGCTCGGCCTCGCGCACGTGGGCGACTCGCGGATCTACCGCTGCCGCGCCGGCGAGCTGCTCCAGCTCACCCGCGACCACACCATGGTCCAGCAGCTCGTCGACGAGGGGCAGATCACGCCGGAGGAGGCGCTCGTCCACCCTCGGCGTTCCGTCCTCATGCGGGCGCTGAGCACCGAGCACCCGGTCGAGGCGGACCTCGAGTTCCTCGAGCCCGAGCAGGGGGACCGCTATCTGCTGTGCTCGGACGGGGTGACGGCGGTGCTGCCGGACAAGGCGATCGAGGACCTGATGGCCGCGCCCACCGAGCCCGGGGTCGTCGTCGAGCAGCTGATCACCCTGGCCAACGAGGGCGGGGGACCTGACAACATCACGTGCATCGTGGCCGACGTCGTCGACGAGGGCGAGGCCGGAGCGCAGGGTGTCCGGGTCGTGGGAGCGGCCTCGGACCTGCGCTGACGTCGGGTCGCCGGGGTTCGAGCGGCCTTGTCGCGCACCGCACGGCCCACCGGGGGCTCGAGCCGTCGGCGACGTCCCGGACGGCGCGGTCTCGAGCACGCCGAACGGGAGCAGCACGGCAGCGATCGGGCCAGGCTCGTCGAGCCCGGTCCTCCGGGTCGGACGACGCGGCCTCGGTGTCGGTCTGGGAGGTCCGTCACCACCAACGGTTCGCAGCCGGGACGCGGCGGAATCGGTCGTCGTGCGGGCATAGCCTGATGGCATGGCGCAGACGACCGCCGACCCCGCCCCGTCGACGCCGGCCCACCCGCCGTCGGGCGTCGGCGGCCTGGTGGGACTCGGCATCGCCGTGGCGGTCCTCGTCGCGGCAGGGCTCACGGCCCTCACCGGGGCCCGGCCCGTCGAGAACCTCGGCCTGCCCGACCCGGGCACGCTGACCACGATCGGGCTTCCGGCGGTCCGTGCGGCGGCCGAGGTGTGCGCCGTGCTGGCGATCGGGTTCCTGCTCCTCGCGGCGTTCTTCGTGGCGCCGCAACGCAGCGGGTACCTGGATGTCGCGGGCTATCGCGGGGTGCGGGCCGCCTCCTACGCCGCCGCGGGCTGGGCGGCCGCCGCCCTCCTGCTGGTCCCGCTGAGCGCGGCCGACGCCCTGGGCAGGCCGCTGGTCGAGGTGCTCGACCCCGAGCTCCTCGTCGCCGTCATCCCCAGGCTCACGGACGCGATGGCCTGGCTGTTGACCGCGATCGTCGCGCTGCTGCTCCTGGTGGCCTGCCGCCTCGTGCTCTCCTGGGGATGGACGGTGGTGACGTTCGGGCTCGCGCTGCTCGGCCCGCTGCCGGTCGCGCTGACCGGACACTCCGCAGCAGGCGGCTCCCACGACGTCGCGACGAACAGCCTCGTGCTGCACGTGCTGGCCGCCTCGCTGTGGATCGGTGGCCTGGTGGCGGTGCTCTCGCTCGCGGCGGCCACGGCGGACGGCGACCCGGGAACGGTCGGGGTGGCCGTGCGTCGGTTCTCGCGGGTGGCCTTCTGGTGCTGGCTGGTGCTGGCGACGACGGGGGTGCTCAACGCGCTCGTCCGGGTCCCGCCGGCGGACCTCCTCGGTTCCGCCTACGGCGCGCTGTTGCTCGGGAAGACCGCGGCTCTGCTCGTGCTCGGGGGGCTGGGTCTCCTGCACCGCAGGCACACGGTCGACGCCGCGGCACGGGGGGAACGCGGGGCGCTCCTGCGACTCGGCGCGGTCGAGGTGCTGCTCATGTTGTCCACGATCGGGCTCGCGGTGGCGCTGGGGCGCACCGCGCCACCCACGGCGGAGGCGGCTCCGCCGTCGCGGACCGAGGTCGTGATCGGGTACGACCTCGACGGACCACCCACCCTGGCGAGGCTCGCCCTCGACTGGCGCTTCGACCTGTTCTTCGGCACCGCGGCCCTGCTGATGGCCGCGCTCTACCTGCTCGGTGTGCGACGACTGCGTGCCCGGGGGGACAGCTGGGGGCCGGGGCGGACGGCGGCGTGGCTGTGCGGGTGCGCCGTGCTCCTGATCGCCACGAGCTCCGGGCTGGGGAGGTACGCACCTGCGATGTTCAGCGTGCACATGGGCACCCACATGATCCTCTCGATGCTCACGCCCATCCTGCTCGTGCTGGGAGCGCCCGTCACCCTGATGCTGAGGGCAGTGCCGGTTGCGGGACGGGGCAACCCACCGGGCCCCCGGGAGTGGCTGCTCGCCGCGGTGCACTCGCCGGTCGCGAGGTTCGTGACGCATCCGCTGTTCTCCCTGCCGGTGTTCGTCGGCTCGTACTACGCGCTGTACTTCTCCGACCTGTTCGGGTGGGCGCTGACCGAGCACTGGGCCCACGTGGCGATGAACCTGCACTTCCTGCTCGCCGGCCTGATCTTCTTCTGGCCCGTGATCGGGGTCGATCCCTCGCCGCGGCGGCTGCCGCCGGTGGTGCGGCTCGCGGTCGTGTTCATCTCCGTGCCCTTCCACGCGTTCTTCGGCGTCGCGCTCATGGGGGCCGACACCGTGATCGGCGAGACCTTCTACCGCTCGCTGGCTCTGCCCTGGGTCACCGATCCGCTCGTGGACCAGAAGCTCGGCGGCGGCCTCGCCTGGGCGTCCGGCGAGGTGCCCCTGCTCCTGGTGATCATCGCGTTGCTCGTCCAGTGGGCTCGCCACGACGAGCGGTCGGCCAGGCGCGATGATCGTCGCGCGGACACAGACGGCGATGCGGAGCTCAAGGCCTACAACGAGATGCTGGGCCGCTTGGCCCGCGGAAGGGCGCCGTCGAGCGCGTCCGAAAAAGTTTCGGGCGATCGCGGGAGCGGAGTGGTGCACGACGAACGACGAGTGGAGGGCGCCCCAGCCGCTCCCGGAGCGGCCGACGCGACGGCCATCAGCGCAGGTGAGCGGTGTCCGGACGACCCGCCGAGGGGGTGACCGTTCGTCGCGGAGCTGTCTTCCGCCGGGTTCGACGAGAACCGCCGTCTTCGCAGGTCAAGAGGCAGATGGGGGGCCGATTTGACCACCCCCGGAGGCCTTGGTGTAACTTTCTCCTCGTCGCCGCGGCGAGCGGGAAGACGGATCGGGCCGGATCTCCGGGCCGGGTCGAGCTCGCCAGAGGGTGACGGCCTCCGCGGTGGCGATCCCTCTCGGATCGGTGCGTGGGGGAAGTTGGACGGGTGTTGGGGGTTGCCCCGGCGGCTCGGACGACGTAATATGAGAGAGTTGCCTCCGGCCCGATCGGGCGTGGTAGGCTCTCGGACAGAGTGAGTGACAACGCCCCGGACGGATCCGTGAGGTTCCTCG
>NZ_JBJZON010000008.1:0-260182 GCF_047200735.1 Pseudonocardia oceanicola | reverse complement strand
CCGCTTCCTCACCATCCCGGCAGAAATCGTCGGTGTGCCGTATCCCGGCGTGGCCGCGGAGGCCGCCACGAGCCTGCCGGCCCGCGGCGGCGTCGCGTGAGGCCCATCTCCTCACCCCTCGACGTGCACCAGCCCCAGCCGTTGCGTGGCGCGGGTCATCGAGACGTAGAGGTCGGCGGGATTGCGGGCCCGGATCGCCTCGGGGTCGACGATCACGACGACGTCGAACTCGAGCCCTTTCGCCGAGACCGGGGTGTGCATCTCGGCAGGGAGGTCGGGAAGGCCCTCCACCTCGGGGGCGATCACCGCCAGGGTCCCGCGGCCCAGGCCCGCGGCCTCGGCCTCGACGGCCTTGCGCATCTCGGCCGCGAGGTCGGTCGCGGGCACCGTGCGCTCCCACGGATGCGTACCCGCCGCCCGCACCGACTCCGGGGGCCGGCGGTCGGGGGCGAACTCGGCGAGCACGGCGCCGGCCAGCGCCATGATCTCCGTGGGCGTGCGGTAGTTGACGGTGAGCGTCCGGTAGGTCCACCGGGAACCGAGGTGGGGGCCGAGCACGTCCGCCCAGGCCCGTGCCCCCGCGGGGGCACTGCGCTGGGCGAGGTCCCCCACCGCCGTGATCGAGCGCGACGGGCAGCGCCGCAGCAGGACGTGCCAGTCCATGGCCGAGAGCTCCTGCGCCTCGTCGACGACCAGGTGCCCGTACCGCCAGTCCCGGTCCCCGGCCGCCCGCTCGGCGACGCTCGCCAGGTGGCCGGGCACCTGCCGGGCGGCGAGGACGTCCGCGGTCACGAAGTCCGTCGGGCGCAGCTCGTCGGGGTCCTCCCCGGCGAGGTCGCGGTCGGCCGATTCCAGGATGTCCAGCACCTCGCCGGCGTAGCGGTCGTCGGGATCGTGCACCTCGGCCGGACCGGCGGGCGGCGGACCGAGCAGCTCGGCCAGCTCGTCGAGCAGCGGCGCGTCGGCCACGGTCCAGGCGGAGCCCGCCGGGCGGTGCAGCCCCTCGAGCCCCTCGCCGGCCGAGGCGAGCCGCTCCGGCGACGCGTAGAGGTCGGCGAGGCACCGCTCCGGCGTCAGCACCGGCCAGAGCCGCTCGACCGCGGCGTGGAAGTCGAGGTTTGCCCGGAGGTCGTCGCGCAGCTCGGCGCGCATCTGCGCCGTCACCTCCGCGGCACCGGCGGGCTCGATCTCGGGGAGGTCGAGACCGCGGAGGAGCTCGACGAGTTCGGGCGGGTCCTCCAGGCCGCGGTCGAGCTTCTCCATGCCCCGGTCGACGAGCAGGCGGCCGAGCGTGTCCCGGAAGGTCGTCCGGGCGACGTTGTGCGGCAGGCCGGTGGCGCGGGCGCGCCCGCGCGCCTCGGCCGCCGTCGCCCGGTCGATCTCGATCGTGACGTCCTCGAGCTCGATCGTGATCGGCGACGCGGGCAGTTCCTGCCGGTCGTCGACGGCGCGGCGCAGGACACCGAGCATCGCCAGGTCGCCCTTCGTGCACGCGACCTCGTCCGGGTCGACGGCGGTCGCGACGACGCCGTGCGCCAGCCGCCCGGGGGTGGTGAACACGACCGCCGACTCGCCGAGTGCGGGGAGCACCCCGCCGACGTACCGGACGAACCCGGCGCTGGGACCGACGACCAGCACGCCGCTGCGGGCCAGGCGCTCGCGGTGGGTGTAGAGCAGATAGGCGACGCGGTGCAGCGCGACCGCGGTCTTCCCGGTGCCCGGGCCACCCTCGATCACAACCGCGCCGGCGAGCGGCAGCCGGATGACGGCGTCCTGCTCCGCCTGGATCGTCGTGACGATGTCGCGCATCGTCGACCCGCGCGGTGCCGCCAACGCGGCGAGCAGCGCCGGATCCGACGCGGACCCGGAATCGACGTCGCCCAGCGCCGACCGCTCCAGCACGTCGTCGTGGAATGCGGCGACCCGTTCCTCGGGTGCCCTTCCGGCGAGCTCGAAATGACGCCGGCGGGTCACGCCGAGGGGCGTGGCGAGGGTCGCGCAGTAGAACGGACGGGCGGCGGGCGCCCGCCAGTCGAGCAGCGCGCTCTCCCCGTCCTCGGGATCGGTGAGCCCGATCCGGCCGACGTAGTTCCGCGATCCGTCGGTGTGGTCGAGCCGGCCGAAGCACAGCCGAGAACGGGCCGCCCGCAGCGCGCCCACCCGCTCCGACCAGCGGTGCACGGAGACGTCGCGTTCCCAGCGGGCGCTGAGCTCCCCACCCGTCGCCGCGGTCAGCATGCCGTGGGCCCGGGCGGTGGCGGTCGCGAGCTCCTCGGCGAGCAGCTCGTGCAGCCGCCCGATCCGCGCGCTCTCCGCCGCCAGCTCCTGCGCGGAAGAGGGTATTCCCGCGCGCTCCTCTCCCGTGCTAAAATGAGATTGCGGAGTAGCGTTATCTCGATCTGATGGCACCCCTCAGGATAGCTCTCCCCGCCATTCCCGGAACAGTCACCGCCCGCACATTCGTGGTGCTCGCGTCCCAACGCGGCCGGCTTTCCCGCGGTCGCGCGCCACGCCTCTTCCCGAGCGGGCCTTCCCCACCCGCTCGCCACCTCCGACGCGACCGCCCCGCTCGCCCGCCGTCGGGGACCGGACACGGCTCAGAGCCAGGAGGGGTCGGTGTCCAGCGACGTCCGGTCGAGCGAGGCCAGCAGATCCAGCTGAGGGCCGACCTTGGGCAGCTCGAACCGGAAGAAGTAGCGGGCAGCCGCGCGCTTGCCGTGACCGAGATCGTCGCGTTCGGCCGGGGTGTGGTCGGCGCGGCCCGCCGCGGTGTGGTCTGCGCGGCCCGCCGCGGTGTGGTCTGCGCGGCCCGCCGCGGTGTGGTCTGCGCGGCCCGCCGCGGTGTGGTCTGCGCGGCCCGCCGCGGCCAGCAGCTGTTCCAGCCAGATCCAGGCGACGACGACGTGCCCGGCCGCCTCGAGGTAGACCGACGCGTTGGCCAGCCGCTCCTCCGCGTCGGGGTGCGCCTGCAGCAGCGCGGTGACCTCGACGAGCCGGTCCAGGACCGCGCGCAGCTGCGCGCCGTACTCTGCGGCGTCGGCGCCGGCGTCGGCCGCCCGGGAGATCGTCGCGGCGATCGTCTCCTGCAGCGCGGTGAACCCGGCCCCGCCGGCCATGGCGACCTTGCGGCCGAGCAGGTCGGCCGCCTGGATCCCGTGGGTGCCCTCGTGGATCGGGTTGAGCCGGTTGTCCCGGTAGTGCTGCTCGACGTCGTACTCGCGGGTGTAGCCGTAACCGCCGTGCACCTGGATGGCCAGCGAGTTGGCCTCCGGCCCCCACTGCGAGGGCCAGCTCTTCGCGATCGGGGTGAGCGTCTCGAGCAGCAGGTGCGCCCGGACCCGTTCCGCCCCGGTCGGCGCGGTGCGTTCCTCGTCGACGAGCCGCCCGCAGAAGAGCACGAGGGCGAGGGCGCCCTCGGCGTAGGCCTTCTGTGCCAGCAGCATCCGGCGCACGTCGGCGTGCCGGACGATCGGGACCATCGGCGCGGCGGGATCCTTGGCGCCGGCCGGGCGGCCCTGCGGCCGGGTCGTCGCGTAGTCCAGTGCCTTCAGGTACCCGGTGTAGGCGAGCGCGGCCGCACCCGCCCCGACGCCGATGCGCGCCTCGTTCATCATGTGGAACATGGCGGCCAGGCCGCCCCCGGGCGCGCCCACGAGGTACCCGACGGCGCCCGGCTCGCCGCCCGGGGTGTGCGCGCCCTCGCCGAGGTTGAGCAGGGTGTTGACCGTGCCGCGGTAGCCCATCTTGTGGTTCAGCCCGACCAGCGCGACGTCGTTGCGCTCGCCCGGCTCCCCGTTCGCGTCGAGCAGGTACTTGGGCACCAGGAACAGTGAGATGCCCTTCACCCCGGCCGCGCCGCCGGGGATCTTCGCCAGCACCAGGTGGACGATGTTCTCGCCCAGCTCGTGCTCCCCGCCGGAGATCCACATCTTGGTGCCGTGCAGCCGGTAGCTGCCGTCGGGCTGCGGCTCGGCGCGGGTGGTGATGTCCGCGAGCGACGACCCCGCCTGCGGTTCGGACAGGCACATCGTCCCGTGGAACCGGCCCTCGACCATCGGTGGCACCCAGGTGGCGATCTGCTCGGGTGTGCCGTGCGCGATCAGGAGGTTCGCGTTGGCCACGGTGAGCATGGCGTAGGCCCAGGTGCCGATGTTGGCCGCGTGGAACCACGCCTGGACCGCGGTGCCGACGACGTACGGCAGCTGCAGCCCGCCCACCCGCTCGTCCATCGTGGCGGACAGCAGCCCGGCCTCCGCCGCGGCGCGCAGCGCGGGCGCGACCTCGTCGTGCAGGAGGACCCGGCCCGCGACGAACTCGGGCTCCTCGGCGTCGTTGCGCTTGTTGTGCGGGGCGAACTTCTCCGTGGCGAGGTCCGCGGCGAGCTCCAGCACCGCGTCGATCGTGTCCCGGGAGTGCTCGGCGTACCGCTCCCGCTCGGTCAGCTCCTCCACGCGCAGCCAGTCGTGCAGCAGGAACTGCAGGTCGTGGCGGGACAGGATGAGGTCGCGGTCGCTGCGCGGCATCGTCGCTCCCGAGGGGTTACTGATCGATCAGTAAGTAGAGTGGGCGCGACGGGCGGCGGCGTCAAGAGGAGCGGGTGATGGTGCGGGTCACCGAGGTCGGGCAGGACACCGGGGCGACGACGGCGGCGGGCGAGCGGATCCTCGCCGGCCTCGACCTGTGGGCGGAGTGGGCGACGGCGACGCAGCGGGCGATCGTCGGGGCCGCGCTGGAGTCCTTCGCCGAGCGGGGCTTCCACGGCACCTCGCTCAAGCACATCGGGCAGGGCTCCGGGCTGAGCACGGCCGCGCTGTACGTGCACTTCGCCTCGAAGGAGGAGCTGCTCTTCGCGCTCAGCCGGCGCGGACACACCCTCGCGCTGGAGCTCGTCCGCGCGGCCGCCGCGGAACCCGACCCGGCGACGGCGGTGCGGGTGCTGGTCTACGCCTTCACCCGCTGGCATGCCGAGCAGCGCACGACCGCGCGGGTCGTCCAGTACGAGCAGGGCGCGCTCACCGCCGCGCACGCCGAGGTGATCGCAGAGCTGCGTCGCGACACCGAACGGGTCGTGCGCGGGCTGATCGTGCGCGGGGTCGAGGAGGGTGCGTTCACCGTGCCCGACGTCCGCGGGGCGAGCGCCGCCGTGCTCTCCCTCGGCATCGACGTCGCCCGGTGGTACGTCCCGGGCGGCCCGTGGCCGCCCGACGCGCTGGGCCTGCTCTACTCCGAGTTGGCGGGCCGCATGCTCGGGATGCCAGCCTGAGGCCATGCGGATCGCCCTGGCCCAGATCGTCTCGACCCCGTCGGCGGAGGAGAACCTCGGCCTCGTCGCCGACGGCGCCCGCGCGGCCGCCGAGGCAGGCGCGCGGATCGTCGTGTTCCCCGAGGCCACGATGTGCTGCTTCGGCGTGAAGCTCGGTCCCGTCGCCGAGCCGCTCGACGGCCCGTGGGCGGATCGGGTGCGGGCGGTCGCCGAGGACGCCGGGGTCACCGTGGTGGCCGGCATGTTCACCCCGGCCGAGGACGGGCGCGTGCACAACACGCTCCTGATCACCGGCGGCGGCATCGAGGCGTCCTACGAGAAGATCCACCTGTTCGACGCGTTCGGGTTCGCCGAGTCGGACACCGTCGCCCCGGGCACGGGGGTGCGCACCATCCAGGTCGACGGACGCACGGTCGGCCTCACCACCTGCTACGACCTGCGGTTCCCCGGGCTGTACCAGGAGCTGGGCGACCGCGGGGCCCAGCTGATCCTGGCCCCGGCGTCGTGGGGCGCCGGGCCGGGGAAGCGGGAGCAGTGGGACCTGCTGGTGCGCGCCCGTGCCCTGGACTCGACGGCCTTCGTGGCCGCCTGCGACCAGGCCGACCCCGAGACCGTGGGCCGGCCGCGCGGGAAGGCGCCGACGGGGATCGGTGCGAGCCTGGTGGCGAGCCCGTACGGCGCGGTGGTCGCGCAGCTGGGGGAGGAGCCCGGACTGCTCGTGGCCGACCTCGACCTGGACGAGGTCGACGCGGCCCGCAAGGCCGTCCCCGTCCTGGCGAACCGCCGGTTCTAGCCAGTGCCGGGACCCCGACCGGACCGCGACCGGCGACGGCGAGGCCCACCGGTTCGTGGCCGAGGACTGACCCCGGCCGCCGGTGGCAGGCTCGCAGGATGAGCGCTCCCACCCCGCCGACGGCCGAGCTGCACCTGCACGTCGAGGGCACGATCGAGGCCGAGCTGCTGGTCCGGCTCGCCGACCGGGACGGCCTCCCGCTGCCCTCGCGCGACCCCGCCGTGCTGCGGGAGCGGTACGAGCACTTCGCCGACCTGCAGGCCTTCCTCGACGTGTACTACGCGAACCTCGCCGTGCTTCGCACCGAGGAGGACTTCCACGAGCTGGCGACGGGCTACCTCGACCGGGCGCGGGCGGCGGGGGTGCGGCGGGCCGAGGTGTTCTTCGACCCGCAGACACACGTGGGGCGCGGGGTGCCGCTCGAGGCGGTGATTCGCGGGCTGAGCAGCGCGTTCGCTGCGGCCGAGGAGACGCACGGGGTGTCCGCGGCGCTGATCCTCTGTTTCCTGCGCGACCTCGGCCCCGAGGCGGCGGAGGAGATCCTGCGGGCGGCGCTGCCGTTGCGCGAGCACTTCATCGGCGTCGGGCTGGACTCGGCGGAGGTCGGGTACCCACCGTCACTGTTCACCCGCGTCTACGCGATGGCCGCCTCGGAGGGCCTGCACCGGGTGGCGCACGCGGGGGAGGAGGGCGGTCCGGACTACGTCCGCGAGGCCCTCGACCTGCTCCACGTCGCGCGCGTCGACCACGGCATCCGCGCCATGGAGGACCCGGAGCTGGTGGCGCGGCTGCGCGCGGAGCGGATCCCGCTGACCGTGTGTCCGCTCTCCAACGTGTACCTGCGGGCCGTCGACGCGCTGCCCGACCACCCGCTCCCGAGGATGCTCGACCAGGGTCTCGTCGCCACCGTGAACAGCGACGACCCGGCCTACTTCGGCGGGTACGTCGACGAGAACTACCGGGCCGTCGCCCGCGACCTCGGCCTCGACCGGGCGCGGCTCGCGCAGCTGGCCCGCAACTCCGTCGACGCCGCGTTCGCACCGGCGGAGGACAAGCGGCGCTGGCACGGCGAGATCGCGGAGTGGACGGCCCGGGCGGGCTGAGCGGTGCCGGCCGGGATCCCCGTCGCATCCCCGGCCGGCACCGCCTCAGGTGTTCGCCGTGGCGAGCTCGAGGAACTCGGCGAACTTCTCCCGGGCGGCCTCGGTCCGGGTCGGCACGTGCTCGCTCGGGACGTCGTGCGCCTCGTAGCCGCGCAGGATGCGCCTGGCGACCGTGGCCTTGTGCACCTCGTCCGGGCCGTCGTAGATGCGGGCGGCGCGCGCGGCCCGGTACATCTGCTCCAGCGGCAGGTCACCGGAGAAGCCGAGGGAGCCGTGGATCTGGATGGCGCGGTCGATCACGTCGTGGAGCACCTTCGCGCCCCAGAACTTGATGATCGCGATCTCGTTCCGGGCGTTCGACGCGCCGACCTGGTCCATCTTCCACGCCGCCTGCAGGGTCAGCAGCCGCGCGGCCTGCATCTCCGCCGCCGAGGTCGCGACCCAGTCCTGGATCATCTGCTTGTCGGCGAGCACCGAGCCGTGCGCGTACCGCGACACCGCACGCTCGCAGAGCATGTCGAAGGCACGCTGCGACTGGCCGAGCCAGCGCATCGCGTGGTGGATGCGGCCCGGGCCCAGTCGCTGCTGGGCCAGCGTGAAGCCGTCCCCGGGGTTGCCGACGAGGTTCTCCTTCGGCACCCGCACGTTCTCGTAGAGGATCTCCGCGTGCCCGCCCTCGAGCCGCGGGTGCACCGTGGAGTGGTCCATGACCGGGATGTCGCGCAGGATGTTCACGCCCGGCGTGTCCGCCGGGACGATGATCATCGACGAGCCCTGGTGGGGCGAGACGTCGGGGTCCGTGACCGCCATGACGATGAGGAAGTCCGCGGCCGAGGCGTTGGACGAGAACCACTTGTGGCCGTTGATCACGTACTCGTCGCCCTCGAGCACCGCCCGGGTGGTGAGCAGCGTCGGGTCGGCGCCGGCGCCCGGCTCCGTCATCGAGAAGCAGGAGCGCAGCTCGCCGCGCAGCAGCGGGTGCATCCACTGCTCCTTCTGCTCCGGCGACCCCCCGATGGCGAGCAGCTCGGCGTTGCCCGAGTCCGGCGCCTGGTTGCCGAAGATGCCGGGCGCGAATGTGCACTGGCCGAGGATCTCGTGCATCAGACCCAGCTTGACCTGGCCGAACCCGCCGCCGCCGAGCTCCGGGGGCAGGTGCGCCGCCCACAGGCCCTGCTCCTTCACCTTCTCCTTCATCGGAGCGGTGATGCGGGCGTAGGTCTCGCGGTCGATGTCCAGCGTCTCGAGCGGGATGATCTCCTCCCGGACGAACTCCCGCATCCACTGCAGCTTCTTCTCGAACTCCGGCTCGGTGGAGAAGTCCCACGCCATCGTGCCCGCACCTCCGCGACTCGCTTCGCCGACCCCGACGTCAGCCTCTGCGGGCACGCTAGTTGATGCAGGCGCCTTACGGCAGCCCCCTCGTCGGCCGGGCCCGGCGTCGACCGCCGGCGTCCCCCCGGTTGATCGACGGCGGGCCCGGAGTTGGTTAGCCTCGCCTGCGTTCCCGACCGCACGTCCTGGAGGTCCGCACGACATGGCCACCGAGCTGGAGAACGGCCCCGTCCCCGTCGTGACGGCGAGCGTCGATCGGCTCTCGCCGAGCCTGGTCCGGGTGGTGCTCGACGTGCCCGACGCCGCCCGGCTCGACTCGCTGGGGGTCCCGGACGAGGCCGTGGTCCTGCGGTTCCCCGGTGCGGAGGGCGGCCGCTGGTACACCGTCCGGCGCTGGCAGCCGCTCCGGCTGACCGTCGACATCGTGCTGCACCCCGGCGGGATCGGCGGCGAGTGGGCGGCGCGCGCCCGGATCGGTGACCGGCTGGAGATCACGCACCACAACAGCTGGTTCCGCCGGCCCGAGGAGGCGCGCTGGCAGCTGCTCGTCGGCGACGTCACGGCGCTGCCTGCGGTCGGCCGGATCGTCGAGGAGTCGGCGGACCGGCTCCCGACCACGGTGCTGGTCGAGGTGCCGCACCGCCAGGACGCCCAGGACCTGCCCGGCGCCCAGGTCCGCTGGATGCACACCGAGGGGCTGGGCCGCACACCGAGCCGGCTCGACGAGCTGGTGCGCGGCGTGCAACTGCCGCCCGGCCCCGGCTATGTCTACGTGGCGGGGGAGGCTTCCGCGACCCGGGCGGTGCGCCGGCACCTCCGCCGCGAGCTCGGCCTGCCCGGCGGCGCCTACGGGGTGGTCGGGTACTGGCGGGCGGAGTCGGAGAAGTGGTTCGCCCGGGTGGCCGAGAAGGGCGCCGACACCGCCGCGATCTACGCGGAGGAGCTCGAGGCGGGCGGGGACCCCGAGGACGTCCGCGCCCGGTACGAGGAGCGCCTGGCCACCCTGGGCCTGTGAGCCGTGCCCGCCGGACCGGTCGTGACGGACGGGGCGGGCCGGACGAGAACCCGGCCGTGGGCGGGCGAGGCGGCCGAGATCCCGTTCGTGGGCCCGACTGCGATCGTTCACGTACCCGCAACGAATCCGACGGGCAACTCCCGGCGCCCCCGCTCGTTGAACCGGGTGCCGATATCGGCGGGGACTGGGGAGCCCCCTCGCCGATATCGGCAGATCCCGTTCCGGGGCCCGATCACCCGTCGGGCAGGATCGGCACCTCCAGCCCCTGGTCGCGGCCCAGCCGGGCCGCCCGCGTCACGGACTCCGCGCCGAACCGGGTGCGCAGCGAGTCCAGCGTGCGGTCCAGCTCCGGCCCGCTGGTGCGGTCGAAGGGCAGGGCGAGCTGCATCGCGTCGTCCCGGTCGAGGTTGGTGAACGAGAGGCCGATCAGCGTGAGACCGCGGTCGAGGATCGTGCCGAGGGACTCGCGCAGCAGTCGGCGAGCGGCGTCGCGCAGAGTGGCGGTGTGGTCCGTGGCCCGGGCGAGGGTGTGCGAGCGGGTCGCCCGGGTGTAGTCGCCGAAGCGCAGCCGCAGCACCACCGTCCGGCACGTCCGCTCGGCGCCGCGCAGCCGCCTCCCGAGCCGGTCGACGATTCCGGCGAGGATCGCGTCCAGCTCCTCGGGTGGACGGCGGCGCCGGCCGAGCGCCCGTTGCGAGCCGATCGACCGCCGCCGGCGCCCGGTCTCGACGATCCGGGGGTCACGGTTGTGCGCCAGCGCGTGCAGGTGCCGCCCCGACCCGCGGCCGAGCAGCGACACCAGCGCGGGCTCGCCCAGGTCCGCCACCTCGCCGACCGTGCGGATCCCCAGCGCGTGCAGCTTCGCCGCGGTGACCGCGCCGACACCCCACAGCCGCTCGACCGGCAACGGGTGCAGGAAGTCCAGTTCGCCGCCGGGCGGGACCTCGAGCAGCCCGTCCGGCTTCGCGACCCCGCTCGCGACCTTGGCCAGGAACTTGGTGCAGGCCACCCCCACGGTGATCGGCAGGCCCGCCTCGGCGAGCACCCGCGCCCGCAGCCGCTCGGCGATCGCGACCGGCGTGCCCGCGATCCGCCACAGGCCGCCGACGTCGAGGAACGCCTCGTCGATCGAGATCCCCTCGACCACCGGTGTGGTGTCCCGGAAGATCGTGAAGACCGCCTTGCTGGCCTCGGAGTAGGCCGAGAACCGCGGCGGCACCACGAGCGCGCCCGGGCAGAGCGCCCGCGCCTGCCGCCCGCCCATCGCCGTGCGCACCCCGAAGGCCTTGGCCTCGTAGCTGGCCGCGAGCACCACCCCGCCGCCGACGATCACCGGCCGCCCGCGCAGCCGTGGCGCGTCGCGCTGCTCGACGGAGGCGTAGAAGGAGTCGAGGTCGGCGTGCAGGATGCTCGCCTCGGCGCGACTCTCGATCCTGGACACGAACAGATGTTCGCACGGACCCCCGACGAAATCCCGCCGTGCGCGCCGGAGCGCCACCGGCGCGCACGGTCAGGCGTAGGCGATGCGCCTGCCCGACAACGACACGACGTCCAGCCGCAGGAACCAGGGCTTGTCGCCGCCCGCCCACGGCCGCAACGGGAGCCGGCGCGCCCGGGCGAGCTCGGCCGGGTCCTCGACCACGTGCAGCCGGCCGAACGCCAACAGGCTCCACCCCTCCTCCCAGACCTCGTCGACGTGGTCGACCTGGAAGGCCACCCGCTCGCAGCGGGTCGCGGCCGCGACCTTGCTGCCCGCGGCGGACCGGACGTACACGGCGTCGCCGTCGACGGCGAAGTTCACCGGCAGCACGAGCGGCCAGTCGGTCGGGACGAAGGCCAACCGGCCCAGCCGCGGGCGATGGGTGACGAGCAGGGCCCGGCACTCGTCCGGGCTCAGTGTCGCGAGCGCGATCTCGGTCTCGGACATCGTCGTCCCCACGGCCCGTCGTCCCCACGGCCCGTCGTTCACCGGGCCACCCACCGGCCGGGCGGCCCGCGCCACCGCGCAGCCGCCCGGCCCGGCGGAGTGTTCCCGACGCGCACGCGGCGCACGCAGGGTCGAAGGTCCCTGCCCGCCCGGTGGCCCGGGCCGCAGGATCGGGGGATGGGTGCCGGGCCGTCGTCACCGCTGCTCGGCGATCTGCTCCCGGGCGGGTCCGCGCTGCCCGCCGCGCTGGTCCGCGAGCTCGACCACCGGACCACGGCGCACGACGTCGCACAAGGCACGGTCCTGCTGCGGCAGCGGGCCGTCGTCGACGACCTGATCGTGCTGGTCCGCGGTCGGATCGCGACCCTGATCGACTTCGCGGGCACCGGTGACCTGGTGGTCGAGACCACCGAGGAACCCGGGCGGTTCTTCGGCTGGTCGGGCCTGGTCGCGCCGGGACGGGCGACGGCCACCATCCGCGCGGACGCGGACTCGCGCATCGTCACGCTGCCGCTCGCGGTGGTGCGCGACGGACCGCCCCGCTGGAGGGCGATGGTGTGCGCGCTGGTCGCGGGTGCGCTGGCGGACCGCACACAGGAACTCCAGGCGCGGTGGGCCCGCCCCGCGGCCGATCCGGCCGAGGTGCCCGGGCAGTCCGAGGCGTCAGCGCCGGCCGCGGGGTCAGTGCCGGCCGCGGGGTCAGTGCCGGCCGCGGGGTCAGGGCAGTCCGCGGTGTCAGCGCCGGCCGCGGGGTCAGGGCCGTCCGCATCGGCCGAGGTCTCCGGGGATGCGTGACCTCGCCGCGGTGCGCCGCTGGTTCGCCGGGCTCGCCCTGCTCGACCAGCTGCACGACGGGGACCGGGACCTGTTCGCCGAGCACGCGAGCTGGGTGACCCTGCCGGCCGGCGTGCGCCTGTACGGCGAGGGCGAGCGGGGGTCCGCCCTGTGGTTCCTCGTCGAGGGCGGGATCGTCCTCGGACCCGCGTCCGGCGACGGGCCCGGCCGCGACACCGGACCCGACGGCGACGGCGGGGTCGGCGGCGGGGTCGGCGGCGGGGTCGACGGCATCGTGCGGCGGGCGGTCACGACGCCCGGTCATCCCGTGGGCTGGGACGGTCTGGTCCCGCCCGGCCGCTACCGGTGGGACGCGCACGCGGCCTCCCGCACCCGGCTGCTGCGGGTGGACCGGGAGGTGATCGACGCGTCCTGCCGCCTCGACGAGGCGTTCGCGGCGCGGCTGCACGAGTTGCTCCTGTGGCTGGCGGGCGGGCAGCTGCGGCGCCAGCACACCCGACTCGTCACCGGTCACTACGACGACGAGACCGACGCGGTCGCCGCGCTCGTCGCGCTGCGGGCCGAGGAGCTGCGGGTGACCTCGCCGCTCCACCGCATCCCCGGCTACCTGCGCTCGCGCCCGACCGTGGCGGACGCCTTCCGCGCACTCGAGGTGATCCGTGACGGGCCCGACGCGGTCGAGGCCGAGATCGCGCGCGAGGCGCTCGACCTGCTCGTGGGGGTGCGCCGGGAGCTGCGGGTGTACCTCGGGCTGCAGCGGGTCTACGAGGCGGTCGCCTCGGCGCCCCCGGACCTCGCGCCCGCGGAGGTCCGGGCCCGGTCCTGCCGGGCGCTCGTCGACCTGTTCGCCCACACCGAGTACCGCATCGCGGGCCTCGACCGGCTTCCGCCCGCGCCGGGCAACGTCGTGCTGTGCAACCACCTGGACAGCCACCCCGGCAACCGCCTGCCGAACGGGTTCAGCCTGATCCTCGACACGCACTTCGTCTCGTCGATGATCCTCTACCGGACCTACGGGCGGGCGCCGGTCCGCGTGGTCCGGGACTCGCACTGGCACGAGGCCGGGCACGCGCGCTACTACGCCCGCCTGGGCTACGTCATGGTCCCGTCCTCGGAGGAGGGCCCGTCGACGCCGCAGCAGCGGGCCCGGCGCTACGAGCGCTTCGAGGCCGAGGCGGCGGCGACGCTGCGCGGCGGCGACGACCTGGTCATCTGCCCCGAGGGCCGGCCGGGCCCCACCTCGGGGTCGCCGGGCCGCCTGCGCCTCGGCGCGTTCCGGCTGGCCGGCCGGATCGACCCGGAGCCGCTGATCGTCCCGGTGGCGGTCGCGCACTTCGACCAGCGGCTCAGCCGGGCCGTGCTCGGCGCCGTGGTCGCCGAGCCGTTCCGGATGTCCGACGTCGTCGCCGACCCGTCCGACCCCGAGCAGCTCGCGCGGTTCGTCGACGAGGACCTGACCCCGCGCTACCGGGGCTGGGTCCGGGAGGCAGCGGCCCTGCGCTGACCAGGGGAACCGCCCTGCCCGAACCCGTCCGCCCCGATCCCGTCCTGCCCGATCCCGTCCGCCCCGATCCCGTCCTGCCCGATCCCGTCCGGCACCCCGCCGACGGCCAACTCGAGCCAGCGCTCGTCGAACCGGTCCCAGGCGCGCATGGCCGGTCCGGCGTCGTGGCTCACCGGGAAGGTCATGACCTCGACCGGCGCCCGGAACCGGGCGACGACGGCCTCGACGGTGGCGCACGGCACCACGCGGTCGACCACGCCGAGCCCGAGCACGGTCGGACAGCCGACGCGCGGCGCCAGCAGCGCGGCGTCGAAGTAGGACAGGACGGCCTGCAGGTCGTCCTCGGGGTACTGGGGGTGCTGGTCGAGGAACGCGGCGACCTCGGCCCCCGACCCGGCCTCGACGAGCAGGCGGCGGCCCTCCGCCCAGCCGAAGGTGGGCACCCCTAGCACGAGCAGGTCCGCGCGCGGCGCCACCGCCTCGGCCATCAGCGCCAGCCCACCCGCGAGGCTGACGCCGTGGCTGACCGCGCGCAGCGTCGGCACCCCCAGGGCGGCGGCGACCTCGGTCGCGCGCACGTAGTCGCACACCGCGCCGCGCAGCACGGACGTCTCGGGCCGGCGCGCGCCCGTCAGCAGCCAGCCCCCCGGTGCGGGGGACGGGAGCGCCGCGACGGAGCGGCCGAACCCACGGACGTCGAAACCCAGGACGTGGCAGCCCGCACGGACCCACTCGAGCCGGGGAACGGCCTGCGAGCGGTATCCGTGGGCGTGGACGACCAGCGGTCGGGGGGCCGCGTCCTGCCAGGTGATCGCGTACCCGTGGATCGGCTGCCCGCCCCAGGACCGGAACTCCAGGTCGTGGGCGATGGTGCCGGGGGTCGGCGCGGGGCGTGGCGTCCGGCGGAGGTCGACGGGCACCTCGCCGAGCCGGGCGAGCGTCGTGGCCCAGAATGCGTCCAGGTCGGGGGGGCGGCCCGGGGGTTCGGCCTGCTCGGGCGCGCCCGTGTCACCGCCGTCCGCGCGGCGCACGTCGGTCGTCTACCCGAGCGTGAACGGATCGCGGGTGCCGCCGGTGAGCTCGACCCACACCGACTTGTTCTCGAGGTACTCGTCGAGGGCGGCGACGCCGTTCTCCCGGCCCAGCCCGGAGGCGCCGAACCCGCCGAAGGGCACGCTGGGCGCCACCACGCGGTAGGCGTTGATCCACACCGAGCCCGCCCGGATCCGTGCGGCGACCCGATGGGCGCGGTGCACGTCCTTGGTCCAGACCGCGCCGGCCAGCCCGTAGGGGGTGTCGTTGGCCAGCTTCACCGCCTCGTCCTCGTCGGTGAAGGTGTAGGCGGACAGGACCGGGCCGAAGACCTCCTCGCGCACCACGGTCGACGCCGGGCCGACGCCGGTGAGCACCGTCGGCTTCACGAAGTACCCGCCGAGGCCGTCCTCGGCGGCACCGCCGTAGGCGACCGTCGCGCCCTCCTCCCGCGCGGTGCGCAGGTAGCCGAGCACCTTCTCGTACTGCGGCGCGTTGGCGACCGGGCCCATCTCGGTCCCGGGGTCGTTCGGATCGCCCAGCTTGATGGTGGCCGCGCGCTCGGCCACCAGCCGGACCAGCTCGTCGTGCACGGACTCGTGCACGATCAGCCGCGACCCGGCCATGCAGGTCTGCCCGGTCGCCGCGAACACCCCGGCGACGAGCCCGTTCGCGGCGGCCTGCAGGTCGGCGTCGGGGAACACGACCTGCGCCGACTTCCCGCCGAGCTCCAGGGTGACCTTGTTGAGGTTCTCCGCCGCGGCGTGCGCGACCGCCCGCCCGGTGGCCGTCGATCCGGTGAAGGCCACCTTGTCGACGTCCGGGTGCCCGGCCAGGTGCGCCCCGACCTCCCGGTCGAGCCCGGTCACCACGTTCACCACACCCGGCGGGAACCCGGCCTGCTCGACCAGCTCGGCGAAGCCCAGGGTCGAGGCGGGCGCGTGCTCGGACGGCTTGACCACGATCGTGCAGCCCGCCGCGAGCGCCGGGGCGAGCTTCCAGGTCATCAGCAGCAGCGGCGAGTTCCAGGGGGTGATCGCCGCGACCACCCCGACCGGCTCGCGCCGGGTGTAGACGAGGTAGTTCGGGTTGGGCGTGGGGATCTGCCGTCCCTCGATCGTGGCGGCCAGCCCCGCGTAGTAGTGGAACCAGGAGCCCAGCCCGCTGAGCTGGCCGATCATCTCCCGGTACAGCTTCCCGGAGTCGTTGACCTCGAGCCGGGCGAGCCGCTCCGCGTTCTCGCCGACCAGGTCGCCGAGCCGGCGGAGCAGGGCGGCCCGGGTGAACCCCGTGGTCCGGCCCCACTCGCCGTCGAGCGCGGCCCGCGCGGCCGCGACCGCGGCGTCGACGTCCTCGGTGCCGGCGTCCGGGATCTCCGCCCACGGCTCGCCCGTGTAGGGGTTCTGCGACTCGAAGGTGCGCCCCGACGCGGCGTCGGCGGGCTTGCCGCCGATCAGCATCCGGAAGCGTTCCAGCCCTGCGCCCATGCCCGTCCTCCTCGACGTCACCCTCGCTGTCCCCGGACCGACCCTAGGGGAGTGGCATGCCGCACTCCAGACCCGTCACAGCACCCGGTCCAGTCCCTTCCGCACGGCGTCGGCCCGCAGGTCCGGGTGCTGCTCGGTCGCGGTGAGCGGCGGCGAGAACCCGAGCGAGGAGACCATCGGCCGGACCAGCACGCCGTGCTCGCGCACCGCGGTCGCGATGGCGCCGGGCAGGCCGGGCGTGGCCGCGAGGTGCCGATGGTGCCAGGGCCGATGAGGTCGGTGCCGATGCTGTCGGGGCCGGTCACGGCGTCTCCTTCGGATCGGTTCGGGCGGTTCGTCCACGGCCTCGGCGGGATCCGCGCGGCGTCCCGGCTCGCCGGAGCCGCCGAGGGGGGGAGTAAGCAGGGCGGGGACACGAGATCTTCGAGGAGGCGCGAAGTGGCGTACGACGCCGTGCTGGCCGAGACCGTGGGCATCCGCGGCCACGGCGACGACCTGGTCGAGGCCTACACCGCCCGGCCGATGGCCCCCGGCCCCCGGGGCGGGGTCATCGTGATCCACCACATGCCCGGCTTCGACCGGGAGTCCAAGGAGGTCGTGCGCCGCTTCGCGGTGCTCGGCTACGACGCGATCTGCGTCAACCTCTACAGCCGCGAGGCGCCCGGCGCGGCCCCGGACGACGCCGCCGCGACGGCCCGCGCCCAGGGCGGCGTGCCGGACGAGCGGTTCGTGGGCGACGCGAGGGCCGCGGCCCGCTGGCTGCGCGACCTGCCGACGTCGAACGGCAAGGTGGGCTCGATCGGCTACTGCTCCGGTGGCCGGCAGGCGTTCCTGACCAGCGTCGAGGTCGACGTCCAGGCGGCGGTGGACTGCTACGGCGCGTTCGTCGTCGGGACGCCGCCGGAGGGCTTCCCGCTGCAGGTGCAGCCGCTCGCCGAGCGGGTCCCCGAGGTGCGGGCACCGATCCTGGGCCTGTTCGGCAACGACGACTCCTACCCGTCGCCCGAGCAGGTCGACGAGCTGGAGAAGCTGCTGCAGGAGAACGGCAAGACCTACGAGTTCCACCGCTACGACGGCGCCGGGCACGCCTTCTTCTCCGTCGACCGGCCGAGCTACCGACCGGAGGCGGCCGTCGACGGCTGGCGCCACGTCGAGGCGTTCTTCGCGACCCACCTGGCGGGCTGACCCGTGTGCACCTACTCCACGGAGAAGATCGAGGTCGCGCGCAGCAGCGGGAAGGGGCCCGAGGGCTGGTTCCCGCTGCGCACCGCCACGGTCTACTACGACCATCCCGTGCACGCCCCGGACGAGCACACGGTCAACATCGACTTCCTCAACCCCGAGAAGGGGCCCGGGGCGCGGGTGGCCGTGGAGCTCAGCCTCGACACCGCCCGGGAGCTGCTCGCGGCGCTGCGGACGACCGTGGAGCGGGCCGAACACCATTGAGCGGTATTCCGCGGGCATCGTCCGCGCTCTCCTCTTCCTGAGCGGGAGAAGAGGGGAGCGCGGACGGTGACACGGAACCTGACGGGCATGCGACGACTGGGTGAGTTCTGCACGAAGGTCACGACGATCAAGGAGGTCGTCGCGGCGCTCGGTGCGATCCGGGATGCCTCCGCGGCCGACGTCGTGCGGCCGGACGTCGACGGCATCTCCGCCTTCTCGCGCCTCTACACGATCATCACGCAGAACGTCCTCGACACCGTGGAGGGTCGCAAGCCCGCGCGTGCCTTCACCGACCCGGCGTTCCTCACCATGCTCGACGTCGAGTTCGCGAAGCGGTACCTGAACGCGATCCACGCGTGGGAGACTGAGCCGAGGTCGGCGCCGCGGGCCTGGCGGGTGCTGTTCGACCGCCGGCGCGCCCCGGGCATCCGGCACGTCAACTTCGCCGCGGCGGGCGTCAACGCGCACGTTAACTTCGACCTGACCTACGCACTCCTCGAGACGTGGAAGACGTTCCCGCCCAACCGCGCCCGCCGGAAGGACTACAACGCGGTCAACGACATCTTCGCCGAGGAGATGGACGAGCTCCGGGAGGACTTCGAGGCGTTCCTCACGGAGGACTTCGAGGACGGCAGCCCGGTCGACAAGCTCGGCAACGTCCTGTCCGGCGTCCTGGTGACGTGGACCCGCGCGGCCGCCTGGTGGGCGGCGACGTGGGTCTGGCGGCACTACGACCCGCTCGGTCACCTCGGCGGCCGGAAGTACCAGAAGGCGTACGACCGGATGCACCGCCGACAGGACCGGGTGGCACAGGCCCTGGGCTGGGCCGTCCTGAAGGCGCCCCGCATCCCCTGACACCCCTCACACCCCGCGCGGCTGGAGGATCTCCGGGTCGACGTCGAGGTGCAGCACCGCGGCCCGGCCCCCCGCGACGGCGCCGAGGGCGCGGTCGAGCGCGGCCGGGACGTCGTCGGTGCGGGAGAGCCGCTCGCCGTGGATGCCGAAGGAGCGGGCCAGCGCGCCGAAGTCCGGGTTGACCAGCGCCGTGCCGCTGGGCCGGCCCGGGTGGTGGCGCTGCTGGTGCTGGCGGATGGTGCCGTAGCCCGAGTTGTCGGCGATCACCACGAGCGGCGTGGCGCCGTAGGCCGCGGCGGTGGCGAGCTCCTGGCCGTTCATCAGGAAGCAGCCGTCGCCGGCCACGCACACCACCTGCCGCCCGGGGTGGACGAGCGAGGCGGCGACGGCGGCGGGCAGCCCGTAGCCCATCGCCCCGTTGCGCGGGGCGAGCAGCGAGGGGAAGGAGTGCCGCGGCAGGAACCGCTGCGCCCAGATCGCGTGCTGCCCCGCGCCGTGGGCGACGATCGCATCCGGCGCCATCCGCTCCGCCAGCGCGGCCGCGGCCCCGTCGAGGTCGACGAACTCGGTGCGCACGGGCGCGCCGGGCGTCGCGAACCGCTCGCGGGCGGCGCGCAGCCCCTCCCACCACGTCGGCTCCGCCGCGGGGCCCTCGGGCAGCGCGCCGGCGAAGGCGGCGGGGGTCGCGAGCAGGTGCAGGTCGACGCGGCGCTGGTGCGCCCGCAGGTCGGGGTCGGCGGAGACGACGACCGTCGGCGCGTCCGGGTTCCCGCGGGTGTAGCCGCCGGACAGGACGTCGCCGTACTGCCCGCCGACGAAGAGCAGCAGGTCGGCCCGGTCGAGGGCGTCGAGCAGGCCGGGATCGGAGCCGTAGCCGAACCAGCCGGCGTACGCGGGGCTGTCGTGGTCCACCATGTCCTGGCACCGCCAGTCCGCGACGACCGGGAACCGCCGCCGCTCGCACCAGGCGGTCACCGCGGCGGTCGCGTCGGCCGTCCAGCCGGTCCCGCCGACGATCACGAGCGGCCGCTCCGCCCGGCCGAGCAGCACCTCGAGCTCCTCGGCCTGGGACGCCGACACCGCACCGCCGGAGACGGCCCGCGCCGGGACGACGGGTGCGGAGGTCTTGGCGGTGAGGACGTCCTCGGGCAGCCCGATCACCACCGGGCCCGGCCGGCCCGCCGTCGCCACCGCGAACGCCTCGGCCAGCTGCTCGGCCGCGCGCTCCGGTCGGTCCAGGGTGATCACCCGCTTCGCGGTGGTGCCGAACCAGCCGCCGAGCGAGAACTCCTGGAAGGACTCCCGGTCCCGGTCCGCGACGGGGATCAGGCCGACGAGCAGGATCATGGGCGTGGCGTCCTGCCAGGCGGTGTGCACGGCGATCGCCGCGTTGGCCGCGCCCGGGCCGCGGGTCACGGCGACCACGCCGGGCCGGCCGGTCAGCCGGGCCTCGGCGAGCGCCATGAACCCGGCGCCGCCCTCCTGCCGGCACACGACCATGTCGATCGGGGAGTCGTGGAGCGCGTCGAGCACCTCGAGGTAGCTCTCGCCCGGTACGCCGTACACGCGCGGCACCCCGAGCGCCTCCAGCTGCGCGACGAGCAGCGCCCCCGCGGTCCGTTCCGTCCCGGCCCGGTCACCCACGGTCTCAGCCACGGACTCCGACCTCCTGCACCTCGTCGTTGCGGCCCAGCGCGACCTTCGGGGCGAGCATGCCCGAGATCGCCGTGATCAGGGCGATCACGATCAGCAGCACGGCGGCCGTCCAGGACGCCCCGCCGGCCGCGGCGAGGAAGGCCGAGGCGACGAGCGGCACGAACCCGCTGACCACGCCGGCGACGTTGGCCGAGAGGGCCACGCCCGAGTACCGCAGCCGGGCCGGGAACAGTTCGGTGAGCAGCGCGCCGGAGACGGCGTAGGGGATCGACAGGCAGGCGACGCCCAGGGTGACGCCGAGGATCACCAGCGCGGCGGCCCTGGTGTCGATCAGCCAGAACATCGGGAACGCGGCGATCGCGGAGACCAGGCCGCCCGCGACGGTGACCCGGGCCGGCCCGTACCGCTCCGCGAGCCGGCCGCCGGTGATCAGCACGAGGATCTCGACGGCGGCCGCGACGAGCGTGGCGGCCAGCATCAGCGACTGCGGCAGGTCCAGGGTCGCGGTCCCGTAGCTGATCACGAAGGTCGTGGCGAGGTAGAACCCGCCGACGCCGAGGAACGCCGACCCGGCACCCACGAGCAGCTGCGGGAGGGACCGCAGCAGGACGTCCTTGACCGGTGAGCTCGCCCGCTCGTCCTCGGCCAGCAGCTGCTCGAACAGCGGCGACTCCTCGACCTTGCGGCGCAGGTAGAGCGCCACGGCGAGCAGCGGGAAGGCGGCCAGGAACGGCAGTCGCCAGCCCCAGGCGTCGAAGCTCTCCGACGGCAGGGCCGACACCGCGAGGAAGGCTCCCGAGGAGAGCAGCGTGCCGATCGGCGAGCCGACCTGCGGCATCGCGGCGTAGCGGCCGCGCTTCTCCTTCGGCGCGTGCTCGACGGCGAGGGTGACCGCGCCGCCCCACTCGCCGCCGACCGCGATGCCCTGGAGTAGGCGCAGCACGGTGAGTGCGATCGGCGCGAGGACGCCGATCGAGACGGTCGTCGGCAGCGCGCCGATCAGACCCGTCACGATGCCGATCATGGTGACCGTGACGATCAGGCAGGTCCGCCGGCCGATCCGGTCGCCGAGGTGCCCGAACAGGATCGCGCCGAGCGGCCGGGCGGCGAACCCGACGGCGAAGGTGGCGAACGCGGCCAGCGTGGCGGCCACCGGCGACCCGGTGAAGAACAGCCGGTTGAACACCAGCGAGGCCGCCGTACCGAAGAGGAAGAAGTCGTACCACTCGAGGGCGGTGCCGACGAAGGCGCCGAAGGCGACCTTCCGTGCCTCGCGAGCACTGACGGTCGCGGGGTGGGCGGGTGAGGTCATGACATCTCCTCAGGTGTCGAGACCGAGCGTGCCGGAGCCGTGGGTGGCGGACCCGCCGAGGAGCGTGGCGACCACCTCGGTCGCGCCGATCCGGTCGGCGGGCAGGGACAGGACGTCGTCGCCGAGGACGACGAGGTCGGCGTGCTTGCCGGGGGTGAGGGAGCCGCGGACCCGCTCGTCGCCGGCGGTCCACGCGGCGTCGAGGGTGTAGGCGCGCAGGGCCGCGGCGGCCGTGACGCGCTCCGCGGGCCCGAGCACCGCGCCGTCGCGGGTGCGCCGCTCGACCATGGACTGCATGCCGAGCAGGGGCGCCCCGAGCGCGACGGGCCGGTCGGAGCTGCCCGGGACGCGCAGGCCGGCGCGGTGGAAGCCGCCGACCCGGTAGAGCGAGTCCGCGCGGTCCGGTCCGACGGCGGCGGCCATCGTGTCGCCGATCTCGTACAGGAACCGCGCCTGCGGCACGGGCGTGACGCCGAGGTCGGCCATCCGCGCGATCTGCGCCTCGGTGGTCACGGCGGCGTGCTCGATCCGGTGCCGCACCCCCGGCCGCGGGCGCTCCTTCTGCGCCTCGGCGAAGGTGTCGAGCGCGAGGTCCACGGCCCGGTCGCCGATGGCGTGCGCCGCCACGGTCCAGCCGGACACGTGCGCGTCGACCACCCGCCGCCGGAGCAGCTCCGGGTCGTCCTGCAGGTAGCCGTGGGAGTGCCGGTCGCAGAAGGGGTGCAGCATCGCGGCGGTCCGGGCCACCAGCGACCCGTCGAGGAAGATCTTCATCGCGCCGAGCCGGAGCATGTCGTCGCCGAAGCCGGTGCGCAGGCCGAGATCCAGACCGAAGCGGTCCGGGTCGCTCGCGTGGCCGCGCAGCGGGTGCAGGGCGTCGGACACCGGCATGATCTGCACGCGGACGGGCAGCGGGCCGGCCTGCTGGTAGGCGCCGAGCTCGAGGCCCGAGCGGCCGATCCAGCCGCCGCCGACCCCGCACTCGGTGACGTGGGTGAGCCCCTCGGTCGCGTACACCTCGGCCGCCCGCCGGACCGCCGTCGCGAGGTCGGCCAGCGGGTACGGCACCACCAGGTCGGCGACGAGGTTCTGGGCCTGCTCCTCGAGCGTCCCGGTCGGCCCGTCGGCGTCGGTCACGACGACCCCGCCCTCGGGCACCGGCCGGTCACCGACGAGGTCGAGCACCGGCGAGTTGACCGTGCAGACGTGGCCGGAGCGGTGTGTGAGCCAGACCTTGCGGCCGCCCGCGGCCCGGTCCAGGGCGCGCCGGTGCGGGTGCCCGCCGAGGGTGGTGTCGTCGTAGCCGGAGCCGACCACCCACGCGTCCTCGGGCAGGGTCGCGGCACGCTCCGCGACCGCCGCGTACAGCGCGTCGAGGTCGGGCAGCCCGGCGAGGGGGATCTCCGCGAGGGACTGGCCGAACCAGGCCATGTGGTTGTGCGCGTCGCCGAAGCCGGGCACCACGGTGGCGCCCTGCAGGTCGATCTCGCGGCGGGCGCGCAGGCCCTCGGGATCGACGGCGAACACCCGGCCCTGGTGGACGGCGACGGAGTGGGCGCGCGGGTGGGCGTCGTCCAGCGTGTGGACGACGGCGTTCGTGAGAAGCAGGTCGATCATGCTCATCCCACATGGTGGAGCCGGGTCAGCGGCAGGGTGGGCGAGCGGTGCAGCGGCACCTCGCGGCCGTCGACGCGGACCGGGATCGGTTCCGGCGCGACCTCCACCCGCGGCGTGGCCGTGTTGTGCAGCATGTCCGCGCAGGTCAGACCGCGACTGTCCGTGATGCCGGAGTACAGGCGGCCTGCGGGCAGGCTCGCCCGGTCGGCGTGCTCGGAGACGAAGACGTGCGCCAACCGTGCGGGTGCGGCGCCGAGGCCCCCGTAGAAGGGGCGCATCCGCCGCGGCTGGGTGAGCCGCGTCGAGCCGGAGCCCGAGCCCGCGGCGCCCCAGGCGACGAACCCGGACTTGAGCACCAGGTCGGGCTGTGCGCCGAACCACGCCGGGTTCCAGAGCACGAGGTCGGCGAGCAGGCCGGGCCGCACGGAGCCGACGTGCCCGGCCAGCCCGTGCGCGACGGCCGGGTTGTGGGTGAGCTTGGCCAGGTAGCGCAGGACTCGTGCGTTGTTGACGACGTCGGGGCCCGTCTCCCCGGCCAGCGTCGCCTGCACGTGGGCGAGCTGCCAGGTCCGCCGGGCGGTCTCGCCGATGCGGCCCATGCCCAGGGCGTCGGAGTTGACGATCGCGATCGCGCCGGAGTCGTGCAGCGCGTTCTCCGCGGAGATCGCGTGCTCGCGGATGCGGCTCGCCGCGATGCTCGCGTCGCTCGGCACGTGGGCGTGGCCGCGGTGCACCGTCAGGGTCATCGGGCCCAGCTCGGCGACCGTCGAGGGCGTGAGCGGCAGCGTCGGCGTCGTCGACGAGGTGAGGACGTTGCCGTGCGAGACGATCTGCAGCAGGTCGGGGTGCCCGCCGCCGCCCTCGACGTGGTAGGCGTGCACGGTGCGGCCGCCGACGGCGTCGAGGGTGTCGGCGAGGTAGCCGGACTCGTTGAGGGTGTCGGTGTGCAGCGCGACGGGCAGGTCCGCGCCCTCGGCCACGCCCAGGCAGGTGTCGATCACCGCCGGCGTGGCGCCCCAGTCCTCGTGGATCTTGAAACCGCCGGCCCCCGCGGCCACCGCCTCCTCGAGCAGCGCGCCGCTGGTGGAGCTGCCCCGGGCGAGGAACGCGGCGTTGATCGGCACGTCCGCCCAGCCCTCGATCAGGGTGTGCAGGTTGCGGCGGGGGTTGGCGCCGACGTCCCACACCCCGCCCATCCCCATCCCGACCAGCGTGGTCACCCCGGCCGACAGCGCGGCGCCGGCGAGGTCGGCGTTGGACAGGTGCACGTGCGAGTCGACGACGCCGGGGGTGCAGACGAGCCCCTCGCCGGTGATCATGGCGGTGTGGGCGTCGACCTCCAGCTCGACCCCGGCCTGGACCTGCGGGTTCCCGGCGCGGCCGACGCCGACGACGCGACCGTCCTTGATGCCGATGTTGGTCTTGCGCACGCCGAGCAGCGGGTCGACCAGCACCACCCCGAGGACGATCATGTCCAGGGCGCTCGTCCGGTCGGCCGAGCTGCTGACCAGCGCGCCGTGCCGGGCGGTCTTGCCGCAGCCGCCGAGGAGCTCCTCGCCGGGCTCGGTGTCGTCGGCCTCGATCTCGATCCAGAGGCCGGTGTCGGCGAGCCGGATGCGGTCGCCCGTCGTCGGCCCGTACAGGCGGGCGTACTCGCGGCGCTCGACCGTCGTCATGCTCGCGTCCTTCCCATCCGGACCACCGGGACTTCCCGCTCTGCGCCGGCCTCCACCTTCAGCGACGTCCCGGCCGGCAGATCGAGGCGGAAGCTGCCGGCGTCGGCGAGCTCGACCGCCAGCGCCGGGTTGAGCCGGTCGAGCTGGACGTGCGAGGAGACCCAGATGGCCAGGTGTCCCCGGTTGTGCAGGCGCGCGGTGCCGCGCTCCCGACCGGGCGCGAGCTCCCGGGGCGGCCCCTCCGCGCGGACCGCCCCGGGGCCGTCGGCGGGTGGGGCGCCGAAGGGGTGGTCGACGTGCACGAGCACCGAGCCGTGCGGGAAGAGGGCCTCGACCTGCAGCGACGGCACCGCCGCCGCGACGCCGTCGACCAGCCGGGCCGGGTCGACGACGGTGCGGGCCCGGGCGACGACCTCCTCGTAGGGCAGGTCGTCCCAGGCCATCTCGCAGATCTCGTCGCAGACCAGGGCGGTGGCGTCGGGCGCGCCGAGCTTCGCGCCGCGGTCGAGTCGGCGGCGCGCGAGCGAGGCCGCGCCGTGCAGCAGCAGCCGCTCGGTCTCCCGCGGGGTCAGGTGCACGGGCACAGCCTGACCGGTCGGCGCGCGCCCCGGTACCACTTCGCGCAGCGAGATGTGACCGGGATGATGTGCACATGCACAGTCCGCGTGACACTGCGGCGAGTTCCGCGCCGAACGACGACGCCCGCTGGGCCGGCCTGGTCGGGCGGCTGCGGGCGGACTCCGGGGGTCTGGTCGACGAGTTCGTGGACCGGGTCCGCCGGATCCCCCCGTACGGCCGCGGGCTCGTCCCTCCCCACCGGCTCGTCACCGACGCCGACCTGACCTTCGACCATCTGCTGCGCCGGATCGCCGGGCAGGACGTCCCCGAGCGGCTGGCGGGCCTCGGCGAGGCGATCGGGCGGGACCGGGCCCGGCGGGGTGTCCCCCTCAACGAGCTGCTCTCCGCGGTGCGGCTCGACTTCCGCGTGCTGTGGTCGGCCCTGCGGGACCGGGCGGCCCCCGAGGAGCTCGACGTCCTCGTCTCGCGGGTGGAGCGGGTGTGGGCGGTCGTCGAGGACTACACGCTGCAGATCCAGGCCGGCTACCAGGAGGAGGCCGCCCTGCTCGCGCGCGAGCGGCACGGCGAGCGGACCGCACTGGTCGGCGAGCTGCTGGGCAGCGAGAACCCGGATCCGGAGCTGGTCGAGCGGGTGGCGCTCGCCCTGGACGTCGACGTCGACGCGGACTTCCTCGTCGCCGCCGCGGGCACCGCCTCCGGGGCGGGCCTGCGGCGCGCCGCCGAGGGACTGGCGGCGGGGGACCGCGTGGTGCACGTGCAGCCGACCGGTCCGCACAGCGTGCTGGTCGCGGCGTGGGAGGGCGGGACGGGCGCGCCGGTGCGGGCGGTGCTCGACGGCGTCCCGTGCGGGGTCGGGCCGATCGCCCACGGCCTGGCCACCGTGCCGCGGTGCGCGCGGTTGGCGACCGAGATCGCAGGGGTGACCACGGGGCCGGGGCCCGTCGAGGTGGCCGACGCGTGGTTGCCGCTCGCCGCGGAGCGGCTCGCGGACACCGCGGCCGAGCTCGTCGACTCGGTGCTCTCCGGGCTGGCCGCGGCGGCGCCCGCGGAACGGGACCGGCTGCTGGAGACGGTGCGGGTCTTCGCGGAGACGGGTTCGGTCAAGGAGGTCGCCGAGCGGTCCTTCTGCCACCGCAACACGGTGCTCAACCGGCTGCGCCGCTTCACCGCGCTGACCGGGCGGGACCTCGCGGTGCCCGCGGACGCGGCGGTGGTGCTGCTGGCGCTGGCCGCCGCGAACCGGGGGCTTGTCGCGCTCGGGCGGATGCCCTAACGTACAACCACGTGGTTGTACGTGAGCTGAGCCCGGACGAGGTCGACCGGATCTTCCACGGCCTCGCCGACGCGACCCGCCGCGACATCGTCGAGCAGGTGCTGCGCGAGGTGCAGTCCGTCTCGACGCTGGCCCGCCGGTACGAGATGAGCTTCGCCGCCGTGCAGAAGCACGTGGCGGTGCTCGAGCGGGCCGCGCTCGTCACCAAGCAGCGACGGGGACGGGAGCAGCTCGTGCACGGCAACCCGGAGGCCCTGCGACGGGCCGCCCGCCTGCTCGAGGACTACGAGCGGATCTGGCGGCACCGCGTGCGGGCGATCGAGGACATCCTCGCCGAGGACGTCCCCACCCGTGACGACCGGGCCCGCGGCCCGGAGGAGAGGACGCAACCATGAGCGTGATCGACGTCCGCAAGGACCCGGAGACCCTGACCCTGACCCTCGTCGCCGAGTTCGACGCCCCCGTCGAGCGGGTCTGGGAGGTGTGGGCGGACCCGCGCCGGCTGGAACGGTGGTGGGGTCCGCCGACGTGGCCGGCGACGTTCGTGGAGCACCGGTTCTCCGTCGGCGGGCGGTCGCGCTACTACATGACCGGCCCCGAGGGGGAGAAGGCCGGCGGGTGGTGGGTGATCACCGCGATCGACGCGCCGCACCGGCTGGAGTTCGACGACGGCTTCGCCGACGACTCCGGCGAGCCGAACACCTCGATGCCCACGACCCACGCCGTCGTCACGCTGGAGTCCGCGGGCTCGGGTACGCGCATGACCACGGTCAGCACCTTCGCCAGCCTCGAGGACCTCGAGAAGCTCAGTGCGATGGGCATGGAGGAGGGCATGCGGCTCGCCATGGGGCAGATCGACGCCGTGCTGGCGAGCTGAGCGGCCCGGCCGGGAGATCGCGGCGCCGCGGGTGCGAGGGGTGGTCGCGGGGCCTGCGGGGCGGAAGGTGTCGTGTCGACCGTCGGCCGACGAGCGCGGAGTGGCGCGGGCTGACAGGGGGCGGACCTCGGGAAACGGCGTGCGGCTCGTTAGCCTCGTCGGGTGTCCGCCCGAGCGTCGTCGCCCGCCACCGATCTGGCCACCACCGTGGTGTTCGCCGCGTTCATCGCGGTGCTCGGTCTCTTCCCCGGGGTGTACGTCGGTGCCACAGGCGTGCCGATCGTGGTGCAGAACATGGGGCCGTTCCTCGCGGGCGTCCTGGTCGGCGCCAAGCGGGCCGTGCTCGCGGTGGTGCTGTTCCTGGCGTTGGTGGCGATCGGCCTCCCCCTGCTGTCCGGCGGGCGCGGCGGGCTCGCCCCGTTCGTCGGACCGAGCGGCGGGTTCCTGCTGGGCTGGATCCTGTCGGCGCTCGTGTCGGGCCTGATCGCCCAGGCGGGTGCACGGCGCAGCCGTCCCGGGTTCCCCGTGCTGCTGCTGGCCGCCTTCGCCGGCCTCGTCGCGGACTACGTGATCGGCGTGCCGTGGCTGGCCGTCTACACCGGCTCGTGGGGTACCGCGCTCACCGGGTCGCTGGTCTTCGTGCCCGGCGACCTCGTCAAGGTCGTGGTCGCGGCGCTGATCGCGTCCGTGGTGCACCGCGCGCTCCCCGGGCGCCTGGTGGGGACGCGGACGCGGTGACCGCGCCCGCCGTCCCACCCGTCCTCGGCGGGGCCCCGCTTCCCGCCGGGCTGCTGGCGCGGGCGCACGCCGCCGCCGCCGAGCTGGCCCGGCGGGGCGCGCGGGAGGGCGGCCGGGTCGCCCTGGAGGGGACCGACGGCCTCCTCACCCGGCTCCTCGGAGCGGACCTGCTCGGTGCGGCGGCCCTGGTCGTCGAGCCGCGGTGGAGCGCTCGCGAACGGGCGGCCGTGCTCGACGACGCCCGCCCCGATCTCGTCGTCGGGACCACCGGCACCGAGCCGGGCGCCGTGACCCCCGCGGGCGACGGGCGTACCCCGTTCTACCTGCCCACCACCTCCGGCAGCAGCGGCCGCCCCACGGTGCTGCAGCGCTCGCGGGAATCCTGGCTGCGCAGCTTCGCCGCCCTCGGCCCGGTGCCCGGCCCCGTGCTGATCGCGGGCCCGCTGGGCTCGTCGCTCTTCCTCTTCGGGGCCCTGCACGCGCTCTGGTGCGGTGCCGAGCTGCGGCTCGGTCGCGCCGCGGACGCCCGCGCGGCGGCGGCGACCCACCTCGTCCCGGCCATGCTCGCCGATCTCGTCGCCACCCAGGAGCGCGCTCCCGCGGAGACGGCGCTGCGCACGGTCGTCTGCGGCGGGGCGCACCTCGGCGACGGTCTGCGCGCGCGGTTCCGCAAGGCCTTCCCCGAGGCCGAGCTCGTCGAGTACTACGGCTCGGCCGAGCACTCCCTCATCGCGATCCGGCGCCGCGCCGGACTGCGGCCGGTGCCGGGCGTCGACCTCGACGTCCGGGACGGCACGCTCTGGGTCCGCTCGCCGCTGGCCGCCGACGGCACCCTGCGCGCCGGGCGCCTCGAGCCCGCCGGCGAGTGGACGACCGTCGGCGACCGGGTCGAGCTCCGCGACGGCACGCTCACCGTGCACGGCCGTGGCTCGGCCGTGATCTCCAGCGGCGGCCGGCTCGTGGCCGCCGAACAGGTGGAGGCGGTGCTGCGCGAGGTCCCGGGTGTCGACGACGTGGTGGTCGCCGGCACCCCGCACGCCCGCCTCGGGGCGCTGGTCACCGCCGTCGTGGAGGGGGAGCCGGCATTGGCCGCGCTGCGCGCGGCGGCCCGCCACGCCCTCGAACCCGGCACACGGCCCCGGGTGTGGTTGCGGTCGAAGGCGTTGCCGCGGACCGCCTCCGGCAAGCCCGCGCGCGCCGTGATCGCCGACGAGCTGGCCGCGGGGATCCTCGACGCGGAGCCGCTGCGATGAGTGGCCCCGTCGTCGTCGCGGCCCGTCGCACCCCGATCGGCACCGCGGGCGGCGTGCTGCGTGACCTCGCCGCCGACGAGCTCGCCGCCCCCGTGCTCCGGGCCCTGCTCACGGACGCCGGGCTCACCACCGTCGACGACGTCCTGCTCGGCAACGTCTTCGGCCCCGGCGGCAACACCGCCCGCGTGGCCGCCCTGCGCGCCGGACTCGGCGCGGAGGTCCCCGGTCTCACGGTGGACCGGCAGTGTGCCAGCGGGCTCGCGGCGATCACCCTGGCCGCCACCATGATCCGGGCGGGGGAGGGTGAGGCGTACCTGGCGGGCGGCGTCGAGAGCGCCTCCACCGCCCCGCATCGCCTGTGGCGCACCGACCCGCCGGTGCCCTACACGCGGGCGCCGTTCGCGCCCGCGGAGCTCGGCGACCCGGAGATGGGTGAGGCGGCCGACCTGGTCGCGGCCGAGGCGGGGATCTCGCGGGAGCGTCAGGACCGGTTCGCGCTGCGCAGCCACGAGCGAGCGGTGGCCGCGCAGGCCGCGGGCCGCTTCGACGACGAGCTGGTCGAGACGGCGGGGGCCCGGCGTGACCAGCGCCCCCGCGCCGGGTTCACCGCCGCGCGACTGGCCCGCTTCCGGCCCGCCTTCACGCCCGACGGCACGGCGACGGCGGCCAACTCGTGCGGCGTCAGCGACGGCGCCGCCGCGGTGCTGCTCGTGTCGGAACGGGTGCGGCGCGAGCACCACCTGCCCGGGCTGCGGCTGATGGCGAGCGCGACCTCCGGCTGCGACCCCCGGCGGCTCGGGCTGGGCGTCGTCCCGGCCCTACGCGAGGTGTGCAAGCACGGCACGCCGCAGGTCACCGAGTTCACGGAGGCCTTCGCGGGGCAGGCGCTGGCCTGTCTCGACGCCGTCGGACTCGACGAGGAGGCGGTCAACCCCGACGGCGGCGCCATCGCCCTCGGCCATCCCTGGGGCGCCTCCGGCGCCGTCCTGGTGGTGCGGCTGTTCTCACAGCTCGTGCGGCAGCGGCGGGGCGGGATCGGGCTGACCGCGTTGTCCGCGGGCGGCGGGCTGGGCGTCGCGGCCCTGTGGCAGGCCGTCGGGCCGGACGGGCGACCGGTGCCGACAGGAGGGTCGCGGTGATCAGGTTCGAGGGCGTCGGGCACCGCTACGGGGAGCGGGTGGTGCTGCAGGACGTCGACCTCGCGCTCCCGGAGCGGCGGATCGGCTTCGTCGGCGCCAACGGCTCGGGCAAGTCCACGCTGGCGCGCATGGTCAACGGTCTCGTCCGGCCCACCGACGGCCGGGTGCTGGTCGACGGGCTCGACCCGGCCGAGGAGGGCCCCGCGGTGCGCCGCCGGGTCGGGTTCGTGTTCACCAACCCGGACAGCCAGATCGTGATGCCGACGGCGGGGGAGGACGTCGCGTTCTCGTTGCGCCGCAACGGCATGTCACGGGCGGAGCGGGCCCGCCGGGCTGCCGGGGTGCTCGCCGCGCACGGCCTCGGGGGCTACGCCGACCACCCCGCCCACCAGCTCTCCGGCGGGCAGAAGCAACTCCTCGCGCTGTGCGGGATGCTCGCCCTCGATCCGGAGATCCTGGTCTGCGACGAGCCGACGACCCTGCTCGACCTGCGCAACACCCGCCACTTCGCCGAGATCGTCGCCGGCCTCCGGCAACAGGTGCTGCTCGTGACCCACGACCTCGACCTGCTGGCGGACTTCGACCGGGTGGTCGTGCTCGACGAGGGCCGGGTCGTGGCCGACGACGAGCCGGAGCCGGCGGTCCGGCACTACCGGAAGCTGTGCGAGACGTGACCCCGCTCGGGCTGTACTCCCCGGGGGACGGCGTCCTGCACCGCGCTCCGGCCGGGGCGAAGCTGCTGGTGCTGCTGGCGCTGGTGACCGCCGTCGTGCTCGTCGGCTCGGTGGCCGGGCTGGGCGGGGCGTGCGTGCTGGTCGCGGCCGGCTACGCGATCGCGCGCATCCCGGTCAGCCGGATCCTGCCGCTGCTGCGCACCCTGCTCCTGCTCGCCGTGCTGGTGGGTGCCCTGCAGGTCTGGCTGCTGGGGTGGCACCCCGCGCTCGTGACGGTCCTGCGGCTCACCGCCTCGCTCGCCGCGGCGAGCCTGTTCACCCTCACGACCCGGATCGACGCCGTGGTCGCGAGCGTCGAGCGGGCGCTCGGCCCGCTGCGCCGCATCGGGGTGCGGGCCGACCGGCTCGGCCTGCTCGTCGGGCTCACCGTGCAGGCCGTCACCACGCTGTCCGCGATCGCCGGTTCGGTGCGCGAGGCCGCCCGGGCGCGCGGCGCCGAACGTTCGCCGACCGCGTTCGCGGTGCCCTTCGTCGTCCGCACGCTGCGGCACGCCGACGAGCTGGGCGAGGCGCTCGCCGCCCGGGGGATCGGCGACGAGACCGACGATCCCGATCACCCCGACGGCGCCGGCGGGCCGTCCCGGGACGGACGCCGGGTGCCGTAACGTCCCGAGCGCCCGTGTCACCCGGCGGACCCACCGCCACGACCCCAGGAGCCGCCCGTGCCCGCCCCCGACACCCCCGCCTGGTTCCGGGCCGCCCTCGCCGAGGAGGCCGAGACGGGCGCGGTCGAGGTCGACGGCACGACCGTCGCCTATCGGGCGTGGGGCCCGCCCGGCGAGGGCGTGCTGCTGATCCACGGCGGCGCCGCGCACGCGCGCTGGTGGGACCATCTCGGGCCGCTGCTCGTCGGACCCGAGGGCCGGCGGGTGGTCGCCATGGACCTCTCCGGGCACGGCGACTCCGGCCGCCGCGAGCATTACACGCTGCAGCAGTGGGCCGCCGAGGCGCTGGCGGTCACCGAGCCCGCCGGGCTCGCCCCGCTGCCGGTGATCCTCGGGCACAGCATGGGCGGGATGGTCGCGCTGATCGCCGCGCAGGAGTTCGGCGACCGGCTCGGCGGCGCGGTGGCCATCGACACCCCGGTGCGCGAGATGACGCCGGAGGACCGGGCCGCCCGGCAGCGCCGCGCCTTCGGCCCGCTGCGCGTGTACCCCGACCGGGACCGTGCGGTCCGGCACTTCCGCACGGTGCCACCCCAGGACGGCGAGCCGTACGTGCTCGCGCACATCGCCGAGCACTCGCTGCGCCCGGTCGCGGGCGGTTGGTCGTGGAAGTTCGATCCGCACGTGTTCCGGCGCAACACGCTGACCCCGGACGACGTCGACGTCCCCGGCTGCCGCGTGGCGCTCTTCCGCGCCGAGCACGGGTTGATGCCGAAGGACATGGGTGAGCTCGTGCGCGACCGGCTGGGCCGGGGCGTGCCCGTCGTCGAGATCCCCGCGGCCGCCCACCACGTGATGATCGACTCCCCGATCGCGCTGGTCACCGGCCTGCGTACGCTGCTGGCCGACTGGCGGCACTCCCGTGCCGCGACCCCCGGGGAGGTTCTCGCGTGACGACCCGTGCGGAGCACGACGGCGGCGGCCCCGTGACCCGGGACCGCCGCCGTCGCCGCGCCGCTCCCGCCGGCGGTGCCGCGCGCCCTTCCCCGGTGCGCGGTCCCGTGCGGGGCGGAAGCCCTGCTGCCCGACCCTGGACTGCCCGACCCCGGGCTACTCCACCCGGTGCGACGGCCGCGCCTCGGGCGGCAGCACGCCCCACTCGATGAGCTGGTCGGTCAGCTCGCCCGGGGTCATGTCGTAGATGATCGCCAGCGAGCGCAGGTCCTCGGCGCGGATCGAGAGGACCTTGCCGTTGTAGTCGCCGCGCTGGGACTGGATCGCGGCGGCGTAGCGGGCCAGCGGGCCCACCTTGTCCGCGGGCAGCTGCTGGAGCCGCTCGAGGTTGATGACGATCTTCGTGGCCGGCTCGGACCCGGAGGGCACGCGGCCCTCGGGCAGCAGCTCGGCCACCGGGACCCCGTAGAAGTCGGCCAGCTCGGCGAGCTTCTGGACGGTCACCGCGCGGTCGCCGCGCTCGTAGGACCCGACGACGACCGCCTTCCAGCGGCCCCCGGACTTCTGTTCGACGCCGTGCAGCGACAGCCCCTGTTGCTGCCGGATGGCCCGGAGCTTGCTCCCGAGCGCCTTGGCGTAGTCGCCCATCTGGCGATCTCCTCATTCCTGGTCTTTCTCGGCCGTGTGGGGGCCGAAAGGGGACCTCGTACCGCTGAGTGGTGAGCGGGTGGTGCTGAGCGCCGACCCGCTCGGTGGTGCTCGCTGGACTCGTCGTGGGACGAGGTCGGTGTCCCCGCTGTCGCGGCCACCCTCGCCACTGTCGATCAATACGCAGAGTAATCATGCGCCGGTCTCGCGTCGCAGGTCAAGCCGGGTGGCCCCGGACGGGTGCCAGGTGGGGCATTCCCACCCGTTCGAACGACGGTTCGTCCCCCGTCAGCGGTGTCCCTCGCGGCGTCCGCCCGTCCGGCCGCGACACCGCGCGAGCGTTGGGACCCATGGTGACCGTGTGGGTGTGGCCCTGCGTGACCGTACGCGCCGTGATCGCCCCGGCGACCTCGGCGTGCCGCCGGCGGCCCCGACGGGGTGCGCGCACGTTGCCCGATCGTGACGCGCCCGTGACCTCCCGTGAACCCGCCGGAACGTGAGGAACGGCGCTGCCGGATCGGCCGCGCCGGCGCACGACGGCCACCCGCCGGTTGCTAACCTCGGGCCCGACAGTCCTTTAACCCCGTCCCGTGAGGCGGGAAAGGAGAGCACCTCGTGGCGGACGATCGCCGCGGGGACGTCGGTGCGGGCCAGACTTCCGCCCGCGAGCTGCTGAGCAGCGCCGACGTCGCCCGCACCATCGCGCGGATCGCGCACCAGATCATCGAGAAGACGGCGTTCGGGCCCGGCAACACCGGCGACCTCGTGCTCCTGGGCATCCCCACCCGCGGGGCCGTGCTGGCCCGCAGGCTCGCGACCGCGATCACCGAGTTCACCGGTGTCGCACCGGCCGTCGGCTCCATCGACGCGACCCTCTACCGGGACGACCTCCGTCGCGGCCCCGCCCGCGCGCTCGTCGACACCGCGGTGCCGGAGGGCGGGATCGACGGCAAGCTCGTCGTGCTGGTCGACGACGTCCTGATGTCCGGGCGCACCACCCGCGCCGCGCTCGACGCGCTGCGGGACGAGGGCCGCCCCCGCGCGGTGCAACTCGCGGTCCTGGTCGACCGGGGCCACCGCGAGCTGCCGATCCGTGCGGACTACGTGGGCAAGAACGTGCCGACCTCGCGCGCGGAGAAGATCCTGGTCCGGCTCACGGAGCCCGACGACCGGGACGGGGTGCTGATCGAGCGGCCGGAGGCGGAGCCCGCGGAGCCGACCGTCGGTGCGGAGGCGGAGCCCGCGGAGCCGACCGTCGGTGCGGAGGCGGAGCCTGCGGAGCCGACCACCGACGAGGAGCACGCGTGAGGCACCTCCTCTCGATCGCGGACCTCGACGCCGCCACCGCGACCGGCCTGCTGGACACCGCGAGCCGGTTGAAGGACACGCTGCTGGGCCGCGAGGTCCGCAAGCTGCCCACGCTGCGCGGCCGGACCGTCGTCACCCTGTTCTACGAGGACTCCACGCGCACCCGGGTCTCCTTCGAGATCGCGGGCAAGTGGATGAGCGCCGACACGATCAACGTCAGC
This sequence comes from Pseudonocardia oceanicola, assembly GCF_047200735.1. Lineage (NCBI taxonomy): Bacteria > Bacillati > Actinomycetota > Actinomycetes > Pseudonocardiales > Pseudonocardiaceae > Pseudonocardia > Pseudonocardia oceanicola. Next base: position 225,037 of record NZ_JBJZON010000008.1, on the reverse strand, counting down.
GCCAAGGGTTCCTCGGTGTCGAAGGGGGAGTCGCTGCGCGACACCTCGCTGACCATCTCGGCGATGGGCGCGGACTGCGTGATCGTGCGGCACCCCGCCTCCGGGGCGGCGCACCGGATCGCCGCGTGGGCCGACAAGGACGCGGCGACGACCGGCACGCACACCTCGATCGTCAACGCCGGCGACGGCACGCACGAGCACCCCACCCAGGCGCTGCTCGACGCGGCCACGCTGCGGGAACGGCTGGGCTCGGTCGCCGGGCGTCGGATCGGGATCGTCGGCGACGTCCTGCACTCCCGGGTCGCCCGGTCCAACGTGCTGCTGCTCTCGACGCTGGGCGCGGAGGTCGTGCTGATCGCCCCGCCCACGCTGCTCCCGGCGGGTGTGGCCGAGTGGCCCTGCCGGGTCTCGCACCACCTGGACGCCGAGCTTCCCGCCCTCGACGCGGTGATGATGCTGCGGGTGCAGGCCGAGCGCATGCACGGCGGCTTCTTCCCCTCCGCGCGCGAGTACTCGATCGCGTACGGGCTCAACGAGGACCGCCTCTCCCTGCTGCCCGAGGGCGCGCCCGTGCTGCACCCCGGCCCGATGGTGCGCGGCATGGAGATCGCGCCCGCCGTGGCCGACGCCCCCAACTCCGCGGTCCTCGCCCAGGTGCGCAACGGTGTGCACGTGCGGATGGCCGTCCTCTACCACCTCCTCGCCGGAGCGCCCGAATGAGCCAGCCCCCCGTGACCGACCTGCTGATCCGCAACGCCCGGCCGTACGGCGAGGAGGCGGTCGACCTGCTCGTGCAGGCCGGCGTCGTCGCCGAGATCGGCACCGGGCTCACCGCGCCCGCGGGGACCCCGACGCTCGACGCGGGCGGGCACGTCCTGCTGCCCGGGCTCGTCGACCTGCACGTGCACCTGCGCGAGCCCGGCGGCGAGGAGTCCGAGACGATCGAGACCGGCTCGCACGCCGCGGCGCTCGGCGGCTTCACCGCGGTCTTCGCCATGCCGAACACCGACCCGGTGGCCGACACCGCCGTCGTCGTGGAGCACGTGCGGCGCCGCGGCGCGGAGGTCGGCCTGGTCGACGTCCACCCGGTGGGCGCCGTCACCACCGGGCTGAAGGGCGAGAAGCTCGCCGAGCTCGGCACCATGGCCGCCTCCGCCGCGCAGGTGCGGATGTTCTCCGACGACGGCCGCTGCGTGAACGACCCGCTGATCATGCGCCGCGCGCTGGAGTACGCCGGGGCCCTCGACGTCGTGATCGCCCAGCACGCCGAGGACCACCGGCTCACCGGCGGCGCCCAGGCGCACGAGGGTGCGATCGCCTCCCGGCTCGGCCTGGCCGGCTGGCCGCCCACGGCCGAGGAGACGATCGTCGCGCGGGACTGCGCGCTGGCTCGCGAGGCCGGCGCGGCGTCGAACGGTCGCCCGCGGGCCGGAGCACCGATGCTGCACATCTGCCACGTCTCCTCGCGGCACTCGGTCGCGGTGCTGCGGGCGGCGAAGGCGCAGGGCGTGCGGGTGAGCGCCGAGGTCACCCCGCACCACCTGCTGCTCACCGACGGGCGGCTGACCGGCTACGACCCGGTCAACAAGGTCAACCCGCCGCTGCGCACGGGGGCGGACACCCAGGCCGTGCGCGAGGCGCTGGTCGAAGGGGTGATCGACGTCGTCGCGACCGACCACGCCCCGCACGCGTCCCAGTACAAGGACACCGAATGGGCGGCCGCGAAGCCGGGCATGCTGGGCCTGCAGACCGCGCTGTCGGTGGTGCTCCACACGATGGTCGAGCCGGGCCTGCTGGACTGGCGCGGGGTGGCACGGGTGATGTCGGAGCGACCCGCCGAGATCGGCAACCTGCCGGACCAGGGCCGGCCGATCGCCGTCGGCGAACCGGCGACGTTCGCGCTCGTCGACCCGGAGGCGCAGTGGACGGTGCGCGGCGCGGCGCTGGCCAGCAAGGCGGCGAACACGCCGTACGAGGGAATGCGACTGCCCGGCGCGGTGGTCGCCACGGTTCTGCGTGGCCGGATCACGGCGCGCGACGGGAAGGTAGTGGCGTGAGCGAAGCAGTGCTCGTTCTCGAGGACGGGCGGATCTTCCGCGGTACCGAGTTCGGTGCGGTGGGCGAGGCCCTCGGCGAGGCCGTGTTCACCACGGGGATGACCGGCTACCAGGAGACCCTGACCGACCCGTCGTACCACCGGCAGATCGTGGTGCAGACCGCGCCGCAGATCGGCAACACCGGCTGGAACGACGAGGACGACGAGTCGACCGGCATCCAGGTGGCGGGCTACGCCGTGCGCGACCCCGCCCGCCGGCCGTCGAACTGGCGCTCCACCGGCTCGCTGGAGGACGCGCTGCGCCGGCAGGGGGTCGTCGGCATCGCCGGCATCGACACCCGCGCGGTCGTACGGCACCTGCGCGAGCGCGGCGCGATGCGCTCCGGTGTCTTCTCCGGCCCTTCGCTGGGCGCGGACGAGATGCTCCTCGAGCGCGTCCGGCAGAGCCCGGGTATGGCGGGCGCGGACCTCTACGGCGCGGTCACCACGAGGACCCCGTACGTCCGGGAGGCGGTGGGGGACAAGAGGTTCACCGTCGCCGCGCTCGACGTGGGGATCAAGTTCAACACCCCGCGGATGATGGCCCGACGCGGCATCGAGGTGCACGTGCTGCCGGCCGACACCACGTTCGAGCAGCTGCTCGCCGTCGACCCCGACGGGGTCTTCCTCTCCAACGGCCCGGGCGACCCGGCCACGGCCGACGTCCCGGTCGAGCTCACCCGGCAGGTCCTGGAGCGGCGGATCCCGCTGTTCGGCATCTGCTTCGGCAACCAGATCCTGGGCCGCGCCCTCGGCCGCGGCACCTACAAGCTGCGCTACGGGCACCGCGGGATCAACATCCCGGTCGTCGAGCACGCCACCGGGCGCGTCGCGATCACCTCGCAGAACCACGGCTTCGCGGTCGAGGGCGGCGCGGGCGAGCGCTTCGACACCCCGTTCGGCACCGGCGTCGTCAGCCACACCTGCCCCAACGACGGCTGCGTCGAGGGGCTCACGGGCCTGGACTTCCCGGCCTTCAGCGTGCAGTACCACCCGGAGGCGGCCGCGGGTCCGCACGACGCCGCGGACCTGTTCGACCGCTTCTGCCAGCTCATGACGGACAACCCGGTGGCCCACGGGCCGGCCGGGACCGAGGGGTCGGGCGGCCGGCACCGCCTGCTCGACCAGAACGGGGGAGCGGTCTGATGCCGCGCCGCGAGGACATCCGGCACGTCATGGTGATCGGCTCCGGGCCGATCGTCATCGGCCAGGCCGCCGAGTTCGACTACTCCGGCACGCAGGCCTGCCGCGTGCTGCGCGCCGAGGGCCTGCGGGTCTCGCTGGTCAACTCCAACCCGGCCACGATCATGACGGACCCCGAGTTCGCCGACGCGACCTATGTCGAGCCGGTCACGCCCGAGTTCGTCGAGAAGGTCATCGCCGCCGAGCGGCCCGACGCCCTGCTGGCCACCCTGGGCGGGCAGACCGCGCTGAACACCGCGATCGCCCTGCACGAGAACGGGGTGCTCGAGCGCTACGGCGTGGAGCTCATCGGCGCGGACGTCGACGCCATCCAGCGCGGCGAGGACCGGCTGAAGTTCAAGGAGATCGTGCAGCGGGTCGGCGGCGACGTGCCGCGCTCGGCCGTGTGCCACTCCATGGACGAGGTCCGCGCCGCGGTCGGCGAGCTGGGGCTCCCGGTCGTCATCCGGCCGTCGTTCACCATGGGCGGGCTCGGCTCCGGCATGGCACACACCGACGAGGAGCTGGAGCGGCTCGCCGGGGCGGGGCTGGCCGCGTCGCCGGTCACCGAGGTGCTCATCGAGGAGTCGGTGCTCGGCTGGAAGGAGTTCGAGCTCGAGCTCATGCGCGACCACCACGACAACGTGGTCGTCGTCTGCTCGATCGAGAACCTCGACCCGATGGGCGTGCACACGGGCGACTCGATCACGATCGCGCCCGCCATGACCCTGACCGACCGCGAGTACCAGCACATGCGCGACGTGGGCATCGCCGTGCTGCGCGAGGTCGGCGTCGACACCGGCGGCTGCAACATCCAGTTCGCGATCCACCCGGAGACCGGGCGGCTCGTCGTCATCGAGATGAACCCGCGCGTCTCCCGGTCCTCGGCGCTGGCCTCGAAGGCCACCGGCTTCCCGATCGCGAAGATCGCCGCGAAGCTCGCCGTCGGCTACACCCTCGACGAGATCCGCAACGACATCACCGGCGAGACCCCGGCCGCGTTCGAGCCGACGCTGGACTACGTCGTCGTGAAGATCCCGCGCTTCGCGTTCGAGAAGTTCCCCGGGGCCGACCCGGAGCTCACCACCACGATGAAGAGCGTCGGCGAGGCGATGGCGCTCGGACGGTCGTTCCCGGAGGCGTTCGGCAAGGCGCTGCGCTCCATGGAACGCTCCGCGATCGGCTTCTGGACCACACCGGACCCGGACCCGGCGCCGACCGACGACGAGATCCGCACCCCCACCGACCGGCGCATCTACGCCGTCGAGCGGGCGTTGCGGGCGGGCCGGACGGTGGACGAGGTCGCGGAGATCTCGGGCATCGACCCCTGGTTCCTCGACCAGATCCAGCTGCTCGTGGAGCTGCGCGCCGAGATCGAGGCCGCGTCGGTCCTCGACGCGACCCTGCTGCGCCGGGCCAAGCGGGCGGGGCTCTCGGACCGCCAGCTCGCCGCGATCCGCCCGGAGTTCGCCGGCGAGGACGGCGTGCGGGCGCTGCGGCACCGGTTGGGCATCCGGCCCGTCTACAAGACCGTCGACACGTGCGCCGCGGAGTTCGCCGCGCGCACGCCGTACCACTACAGCGCCTACGAGACCGACCCCGCCGCGGAGTCGGAGATCGCGGCGCAGACCGACAAGCCGAAGGTGCTCATCCTCGGCTCCGGCCCGAACCGCATCGGGCAGGGCATCGAGTTCGACTACTCCTGCGTGCACGCCGTGCAGGCGCTGCGCGAGGCCGGGTTCGAGACCGTGATGGTCAACTGCAACCCGGAGACGGTCTCCACGGACTACGACACCGCGGACCGGCTGTACTTCGAGCCGCTGACCTTCGAGGACGTCCTCGAGGTGGTGCACGCCGAGCAGGCGTCCGGGCACGTCGCGGGCGTGATCGTGCAGCTCGGCGGGCAGACCCCGCTGGGCCTGGCGCAGCGGCTCACCGCCGCGGGCGTGCCCGTGGTGGGGACGAGCGCGGCGGCGATCGACCTCGCCGAGGACCGCGGCGCGTTCGGCGAGGTGCTGCGCAGGGCGAACCTGCCGGCCCCGGCCTTCGGCACCGCGACCTCGTTCGAGCAGGCCCGCGAGATCGCCGAGCGGATCGGCTACCCGGTGCTCGTGCGGCCCTCGTACGTGCTGGGCGGGCGCGGCATGGAGATCGTCTACGACGAGTCGTCCCTGGCCGGCTACATCGCCCGGGCCACCACGATCAGCCCCGACCGCCCGGTGCTGGTCGACCGGTTCCTCGACGACGCGGTGGAGATCGACGTCGACGCCCTGTGCGACGGCGAGGAGGTCTTCATCGGCGGCGTGATGGAGCACATCGAGGAGGCCGGCGTGCACTCCGGCGACTCCTCCTGCACCCTCCCGCCGATCACCCTGGGTCGCAGCGTCCTGGAGGCGGTGCGCAGCTCGACCGAGGCCATCGCGCACGGCGTCGGGGTCCGGGGCCTGCTCAACGTCCAGTACGCCCTGCACGGCGAGACCCTCTACGTGCTGGAGGCGAACCCACGGGCCTCGCGCACGGTGCCGTTCGTCTCCAAGGCCACGGCGGTCTCGCTGGCCAAGGCCGCGGCGCGGATCATGCTCGGCGCCTCGATCGCCGACCTGCGCGCGGAGGGGATGCTCCCGCAGCAGGGCGACGGCGCCGAACTGCCCGCGGACGCGCCGGTCGCGGTCAAGGAGGCGGTGCTGCCGTTCAACCGCTTCCGGACCCCGACCGGGCAGGGCGTGGACCCGCTGCTCGGCCCGGAGATGAAGTCGACCGGCGAGGTCATGGGCATCGACGCGTCCTTCGGGCCCGCGTTCGCCAAGTCCCAGGCGGCCGCGTACGGGTCGTTGCCGAGCGAGGGCAAGGTCTTCGTGTCGATGGCGGACCGGGACAAGCGCGCGATGGTGTTCCCCGTGCGCCGGCTCGCCGACCTCGGCTTCGAGGTGCTCGCCACCGAGGGCACCGCGGAGGTGCTGCGGCGGCACGGCATCACGACGACCGTCGTGCGCAAGCACTCGCAGAAGTCCGCCCCAGACGGGACGACCCGGGAGACGATCGTCGACCAGATCCTGGCCGGTGACGTCGCGCTGATCGTCAACACGCCGTACGGCAACTCGGGCCCGCGCGTCGACGGCTACGAGATCCGCGCGGCGGCGGTCTCCCGCGGCGTCCCGTGCATCACCACGGTGCAGGGCGCGAGCGCGGCGGTGCAGGGCATCGAGGCGAAGCTGCGCGGGTCGATCGGCGTCCGCTCGCTCCAGGACGCGCACGCGGCGCTGAAGAAGTCCCGCCCGTGATCGCAGGAGGGAACCCTCATGCGATCTCCGGAGGCTCTCCCGAGCGGTACGGAACCATGATGCGCTCCATCCGGGGTGGCTCGTGAGCGGCTTCGGGGCGCGGCTCGTGGCGGCGGTCGACCGGTTCGGGCCGCTCTGCGCGGGCATCGACCCGCACCCCGGGCTGATCGCCGAGTGGGGCCTCACGGACGACGCGGACGGGCTCTCCCGGTTCTGCGCCGCCGCCGTCGAGGCCCTGGCCGGGCACGTCGCCGTCGTGAAGCCGCAGGCGGCGTTCTTCGAACGGCACGGGTCGCGGGGTGTCGCCGTCCTCGAGCGGACCCTCGCCGATCTCGCGGGCACCGGCACGCTGTCGCTGCTCGACGTCAAGCGCGGCGACATCGGCTCGACGATGGACGGCTACGCCGACGCCTACCTCGGCGTCGGCGCGGCCGTCGCCGCCGACGCGATCACGGTCTCGCCGTACCTCGGCTTCGGCTCCCTCGACCCGGCCTTCCGGGCCGCCGAGGAGGCCGGGCGGGGGGTGTTCGTGCTGGCCCGCACCTCCAACCCGGAGGGCGGGTCCGTGCAGCTGGCGGAGACCGACGGGCGCACGGTGGCCCAGGCGATGATCGACGGCGCGGCTGGCCGGAACCGGGGGGCCGCGCCGGTGGGCGGGGTGGGTGTCGTCGTCGGAGCCACCCACGACCACGGACTGGAGCTCGGCGCCCTCAACGGTGCCGTGCTGGCTCCGGGGCTCGGGGCCCAGGGGGCGACCCCGCGGGACGTCGCGGAGCGCTTCGCGGGCCTGGCGGGGCTCGTCCTGCCCGCGGCGTCGCGGTCGATCCTGAAGGCCGGACCGGGGGTCAGCGCCCTGCGGTCGGCCGCCGAGGCACAGCGGGACGAGCTGGCGACCGCCCTGAGCGCCCTGCGCTGACCCTCCCCGCCGGACGTCCCCGCCGGACGTCCCCGCCGGACGTCCCCGCCCCGACCCGTGTGGTCCTCCCCGGAGCCGTCGGGTCCGGCTGATACCTCCCGGACCCGGATTCACCCGTTCGGAGGGGGTGGTGGCACCCTGGCGCCTCCCCGGGACGGCCCGGCAGGCTTGCCGGACGCGCGGCGGGGACCGGCGCCGCGCGGGTCGGGGGACGCGGAGGTGTCGACAGTGGGCGCAGCGGTGGACGAGGTGGTGGACGTCCTGATCGTGGACGACCAGCGCCCGTTCCGGACGGTGGCGCGCACCGTCGTCGGGATGGTCGGCGGTTGGCGCGTCGCCGCCGAGGCCGAGACCGGGGAGCAGGCCCTCGTCGAGGCCGAACGGGTGCGTCCCGCCGTCGTGCTCATGGACATCAACCTGCCCGGGATCAGCGGGATCGAGGCCACCCGGCGGATCCTGGCGGGCGACCCGGCCGCACTCGTGGTGCTCCTGTCGACCTATGCCCTCGACGACCTGCCCGGCGACGCCGCGGCCTGCGGTGCAGTGGCGTACATCAACAAGGAGGACCTCACACCGGCACGGCTGCGCGCGCTGCGGTCGGTGGGGCAGCCGGGCCGAGCGCCGGAACGGCCGTCGGCGGCCGGTTCGTGACCGATCGCACGGGCCGCGCGTCGGATCCGCGCGCCGAACGGGCGCGTCGCCGTAGCCTCCGCGCGGCCGCTCGTGGTATCACCCGGACGGGTGTGGACGAGCGGGGCCGTGGCACCAAACCCACAGGTGGCACCCCCGTTGGCGTCCCGAACGGGTGCGTGGGTACGTTCGCTCCCGGCCCCCGGCACAACCCACCGGGGACGGCGATCGCCCCCACCGGCATCGCCCTCGCGCACGACGAAAGACGGAGGAGACCGTGGCCCTTCCCCAGCTGACCGAGGAACAGCGTGCCGCCGCGTTGGAGAAGGCCGCGGCCGCCCGCCGGGCCCGGGCAGAGCTGAAGGACCGGCTCAAGCGCGGCGGGATCACCCTCGCCGAGGTGCTGAAGCAGTCCGACACCGACGAGGTGCTCGGCAAGATGAAGGTGTCGGCCCTGCTCGAGGCCCTGCCCAGCGTCGGCAAGGTTCGTGCCGCGCAGATCATGGAGCGCCTGGAGATCGCCCCGAGCCGCCGGCTGCGCGGGCTGGGCGAGCGGCAGCGCAAGGCGCTGCTGAACGAGTTCCCTTCCTGAGCGGGGGCGGCGTGCCGGGAGGACCGCCGCCCCGCCGGGGCCGGCTGATGGTGCTCGCGGGGCCCTCCGGGGTCGGCAAGAGCAGCATCGTCGACCGGCTCCGCAGCGAGCTCCCCGACCTCCACTTCAGCGTCTCCGTGACCACGCGGGCGCCGCGGGAGGGGGAGGTCGAGGGGATCCACTACCACTTCGTGGACCGGGCCGAGTTCGACCGGCTGATCGCCGCGGACGAGCTGCTGGAGTGGGCCGAGGTGCACGGCGGGCTGCAGCGGTCGGGCACCCTTCGCGCGGAGGTCGAGGGCCCGCTCGGCGCCGGGCGGCCGGTGCTGGTCGAGGTCGACCTGCAGGGCGCCCGCTCGGTGAAGCAGGCGATGCCCGAGTCCGTGACCGTGTTCGTCGAGCCGCCCTCGTTCGAGGAACTGGCCCGCCGGCTCACCGACCGGGGCACCGAGACCCCGGAGGTGCGGGCGCGCCGGTTGCGCACCGCCGTCGAGGAGATGGCGGCGCGTGACGAGTTCGACGTGGTCGTGGTCAACGACGAGGTGCAGGCCGTCGTCGAGCGGTTGGTAGAGTTGCTGGTCGCACCTGTGCACGTCCCGCATTCGTCCGTCTCTGGAGTTTCTGAGTGAGCATGCCGCTGACCGGCGCGGTCGCCGGTTCCACCCCCGAGGGCATCACCAACCCGCCGATCGACGACCTGCTCGACAAGGTCAGCTCGAAGTACGCGCTGGTGATCTACGCGGCCAAGCGCGCCCGACAGATCAACGACTACTACTCCCAGCTCGGCGAGGGCCTGCTGGAGTACGTCGGGCCGCTGGTCGAGCCCGGTCCCCGCGAGAAGCCGCTGTCCATCGCGATGCGCGAGATCCAGAGCGGCCTGCTCGAGCACACCGAGGGCGAGTGATCCCGGCCGGCTGCGCGCGGACGGCATGAGTCGGGCGTGACGAGGGCATGACGACACCGAAGGTCCTGCTCGGCGTCGCCGGCGGCATCGCCGCCTACAAGAGCGCCGAGCTGCTCCGCCGGCTCACCGAGACGGGGCACTCCGTGCGGGTCGTGCCCACGGGTTCGGCGCTGAACTTCGTCGGCGCCGCCACCTTCGAGGCCCTGTCCGGGCAGCCGGTGCACACCGGCGTCTTCTCCGACGTGCCGTCGGTCCAGCACGTGCGGCTGGGCCAGGAGGCCGATCTCGTCGTCGTGGCCCCCGCGACCGCGGACCTGTTGGCCCGCGCCGTGCAGGGCCGGGCGGACGACCTGCTCACCGGGTCCCTGCTCGTCGCCCGGTGCCCGGTGTTGTTCGTGCCGGCGATGCACACCGAGATGTGGGAGCACCCCGCCACCCGGGCCAACGTCGCGACCCTGCGCGAGCGGGGCGCGATCGTCATGGAGCCCGCCTCGGGCCGGCTCACCGGCAAGGACACCGGCCCCGGCCGGCTGCCCGAGCCCGCCGAGATCGCCGAGCTGGCCCGGTTGCTGCTGGAGCGGGCCGACGCGCTGCCGCGGGACCTCGCGGGCCGGCGCGTGGTCGTCTCGGCCGGCGGGACCCGCGAGCCGCTCGACCCCGTCCGCTACCTCGGCAACCGGTCGTCCGGGCGGCAGGGGTACGCCCTGGCCAAGGTCGCCGCCCAGCGCGGCGCGCACGTCACTCTCGTCGCCGGGCACACCGCCGAGCTGGCCGACCCGGCCGCCGTCGAGGTCGTGACGGTCGGGTCCGCGCTGGAGATGCGCGAGGCGATGCACGCCGCCGCCAAGGGCGCCGACGCCGTGGTGATGTCCGCCGCGGTCGCCGACTTCCGGCCCGCGGCGCTCGCCGCGCACAAGATCAAGAAGGACGGCTCGGAACCCGAGGCCCTGGGTCTGGCGCTCAACCCGGACATCCTCACCGAGCTCGTCGCCGCGCGGGAACCGGGCCAGGTCGTGGTCGGGTTCGCCGCCGAGACCGGGGACGACACCGCGGACGTGCTGGAGTACGGCCGCGGCAAGCTCGCGAAGAAGGGCTGCGACCTGCTGCTGGTCAACTGGGTCGGCGAGGGCGGCGCCTTCGAGAACACCGAGAACCAGGGCTGGCTGCTCGGCGCGGACGGCGGCGAGACGCAGATCCCGAACGGTTCCAAGGCGCTGCTGGCCTCACGCCTGTGGGACGCGGTGGCGGCCCGGCTGGCCTGAGCGCGCGAGGCCCGAGAACGCACGAGGCCCGAGAACGCACGAGGCCCGAGAACGCACGAGGGGGCGGTCCCACGGGACCGCCCCCTCGTCGCGTGTGCTCGTGGTCAGCGGCCGAACAGGCCGCCCAGGCCGCCGCTGCGGGCCGGGGTCGGCTCGCCCTCGCCGTTCTCGCCGTTCTCGCCGTACCCGCCCTCGGCCGGGGCCGCCGGCGAGTCGGTGCCGGAGGTCGTCGGGGCGCTGGTGGTGGCCGGGTCGGCGGTGCCGGTCGGGTCGTCGCTGCCGGTCGCACCGTCCGAGGGTGTGAGGCCGGCGTCGTCCGGGGTGTCGGTGCCGACAGCGGTGCCGTCCGTCCGCACGTATTCCTGCACGGCCCAGCCGCCGAGGCTCTCCAGTTCGACGAACCCGTTGCGGGTCTCGCCGACCTCGACCGCGGTGCCGCGGTCGCACACCGCCACGATGTCGGCGTCGGCCCGCGGCTCCTCGCGGACGTTGACGTTGTCGGTGCAGGTGCCGGACGTCGCGGCGGACGCGGTGCCGGCCAGCACGGCCATGAGCCCGGCCGCGCCGACGGCGAGCACGCCGCCGACCGCCGCGGCCGCGCGGCCCGGTCGCTGCAGTGCAGTCACCTTCATGGGGTGGAACCTCCGAGAGTGGGTCGTCCGCGGCCCGGGACGGGGCGACGCGGGGCGTCGGCCGGGCGCGGCTGCGGTGTCACCGGGCCCAACGACGCGGGTCGTTACCGATTCGGGACCTCGGCCGGGGTCCACCCGAAGGGGTGGTGAACGGTGCGCTCACGGCACGGTCCGTCACGCACCGTGTTGGGTTCCGATGTCATCGCCTGTGCAGGCCCGAGGTCGACTACCCTGCGGTCCGACAGCATCCAGCGATCAGCACCCCGTCCCGCCGACGGCTGGCGGAGCCCGCGCGGCCAGGGGAGCGACGACCTCGGCAGGAGTGGCGCGTGGCGAACGTGGGCCGTCGGCTCTTCACCAGCGAGTCGGTGACCGAGGGTCACCCGGACAAGATGTGCGACGCGATCAGCGACACGATCCTCGATGCGCTCCTCGCCCAGGACCCGAGGAGCAGGGTCGCGGTGGAGACCCTGGTGACCACCGGCCAGGTGCACATCGTGGGCGAGGTGACCACCAGCGCCTACGCCGACATCCCCGGCCTGGTCCGGGACAAGGTCCTCGAGATCGGCTACGACTCGTCGGCGAAGGGCTTCGACGGCGCCTCCTGCGGGGTCAACGTGTCGATCGGCGCGCAGTCGCCGGACATCGCGCAGGGCGTCGACACCGCGTACGAGAGCCGGGTCGAGTCGGTCGAGGACGAGATCGCCCGCCAGGGCGCGGGCGACCAGGGCCTGATGTTCGGGTACGCGAACACCGACACGGACGAGCTGATGCCGCTGCCGATCGCGCTCGCGCACCGGCTCTCGCGGCGGCTCACCGAGGTGCGCAAGTCCGGCGTGCTGCCCTACCTGCGGCCGGACGGCAAGACCCAGGTCACCGTGGAGTACGACGGCGACAAGCCCGTCCGCGTCGACACCGTGGTCCTGTCCACGCAGCACGCGGAGGACATCGACCTCGACGGCATGCTCGCGCCGGACGTGCTGGAGAAGATCGTCACCCCGGAGATCGGGGACCTCGGGCTGGACACCTCGAACGTCCGGTTGCTGGTCAACCCGACCGGCCGGTTCGTGATCGGCGGCCCGATGGGCGACGCCGGGCTCACCGGCCGCAAGATCATCGTCGACACCTACGGCGGGTTCGCCCGGCACGGTGGCGGCGCCTTCTCGGGCAAGGACCCGTCGAAGGTGGACCGCTCCGCGGCCTACGCCATGCGCTGGGTGGCGAAGAACGTCGTCGCGGCCGGGCTGGCCGAGCGCATCGAGGTGCAGGTCGCCTATGCAATCGGCAAGGCGGCGCCGGTCGGTCTGTTCGTCGAGACCTTCGGCACCGCGCGCGTCGACCCCGCCCGCATCGAGAGCGCGATCACCGAGGTCTTCGACCTGCGGCCCGCCGCGATCGTCCGCGATCTCGACCTGCTGCGGCCGATCTACGCGCCCACCGCGGCGTACGGGCACTTCGGCCGCCGCGACATCGCGCTGCCGTGGGAGGACACCTCGCGCGCCGAGGCCCTGAAGTCCCTCGCGGGCGCCTGAGCCCGGTCTTGACCGCACGAACGGCACTTGTGTGCGGTAGGTCCGCACACGAGTGCCGTTCGTGCAGTTCGGGAGTGTGTGAGGGGCTGGTGTGAGCAGGCCCGCCCGGAAGGCAGCGGCCTCCCGGACCCGCGGCGAGTGGACCGCGGCGGCCGTGCGGCCGGTCGCCCGGGTGGCCGTCGACGTGCCGCTGCCGCACCTGGACCGGCCGTTCGACTACCGCGTACCCACGCACCTGGACGAGCAGGCCCGGCCCGGGGTGCGGGTACGGGTGCGGTTCGCCGGGCGGCTGGTCGACGGGTTCCTGCTCGAGCGCACCGAGGTGTCCGGGCACACCGGGCGGCTGGCGTGGGTGGACAAGGTGGTCTCGCCGGAACCCGTGCTGACCCCGGAGGTCGCCGCGCTGTGCCGGACGGTCGCGGACCGGTACGCGGGCGTGTTCGCCGACGTCGTGCGGATGGCGGTGCCGCCGCGGCACGCCCGGGTCGAGTCCGAGGCCCCGCGGGAGCGGGATCCGGCACCTGTCGAGGCGCCCGGTCCCGCGGCGTGGGGGCGCTACCGGCGCGGGGCGGCGTACCTCGACGCGCTCGCCGGCGGCCGGGCCGCGCACGCCGTGTGGCAGGCGCTGCCGGGTGAGTCGTGGCCGGCGCGGTTCGCCGAGGCCGCCGCGGCGACCGCCGCCGCCGGGCGCGGCGCGCTGGTCGTGGTGCCCGACCAGCGGGACGTCGACGCCGCCTGCGCCGCCCTCGGCGACCGCCTCGGGGCCGACGCGGTCGTCGCGCTCACGGCAGAGCTCGGCCCGGCGGAGCGCTACCGGCGCTGGCTCGCCGTGCGCCGCGGGGCCGTCCGGGTCGTCGTCGGGACCCGGTCGGCCGCGTTCGCGCCGGTCGAGAAGCTCGGGTTGCTGGCCGTGTGGGACGACGGCGACGACAGCCACGCCGAACCCCGCGCCCCGTACCCGCAGGTCCGGGACGTGCTGATCGCCCGCGCGCACGCCGCCGGGGCCGCGCTGCTCATCGGCGGCTTCGCCCGCACCGCCGAGGCGCAGCTGCTGGTCGAGTCGCGGTGGGCCGCCGAGATCGTGGCGGACCGGGCCGCCGTGCGGGCCGCCGCGCCCCGGGTCACCGCGATCGGCGAGACCGACACCCAGCTCGCCCGCGACCCCGACGCCCGCGCGGCCCGGGTGCCCGCCGTGGCGTTCGAGGCGGCCCGGCAGGCGCTCGGGGCCGGCCGACCGGTGCTCGTCCAGGTCCCGCGGGCGGGCTATCTGCCCTGGCTGTCCTGCGCGCACTGCCGCGAGCCCGCCCGGTGCCGGCACTGTGCCGGCCCGCTGGGCCTGCCCCGCGGCGGCACGGACACCGATCCCGGCCTGCCGACCTGCCGCTGGTGCGGGCGAGCCGAGCCCGCCTTCCGCTGCGGCGGCTGCGGGTCGCGCCGGCTGCGGGCGGGTGTCGTCGGGTCGCGGCGGACCGCGGAGGAGCTGGGCCGGGCGTTCCCCGGGGTGCCGGTGCGGACGTCGGGCGGCGGGGCGCCCGTGCTGGCCACGGTGCCCGCGAAGGCGGAGATCGTCGTCGCGACGCCGGGTGCCGAACCCGCGGTGCCGGGCGGGTACGGCGCCGGGCTGCTGCTCGACGGCTGGGCCCTGCTCTCCCGCGCGGACCTGCGGGTGGCGGAGGAGGCGCTGCGCCGCTGGCTCGCCGCGGCCGCGCTGGTGCGGCCGCACGCCGACGGCGGTCGGGTGGTCGTCGTGGCCGAGTCGGCGATCCCGGTCGTGCAGGCGCTCGTGCGGTGGGACCCGGCCGGGTTCGCGGCCGAGGAGCTCGCGTCCCGGGCGGAGGTCGGCTTCCCGCCCGCCGTGCGGATGGCGGCGGTGGAGGGCACGCCGGGGGCGGTGGCCGACGTCGTCGACGCCGTCCTCGCCGCGGCCCGCGACGATCCCGGCGGGGGACCGCAGGTGGAGGTCCTCGGCCCGGTGGAGATCGACGCGCCGCCCGAACCCGGCGAGGCCGCGGGCGAGGTGCGGGAGCGGGCGCTGTTGCGCGTGCCCCGCACCGAGGGCCGTGCGCTGGCCCGGCACCTGCACGCCGCCCAGGCCGCGCGCAGCACGCGCAAGGCGCCCGACACCGTCCGGGTGCGGCTGGACCCGGCCGAGATCGGCTGAGCCGGTCCGGGCGGGTCGGCCGAGCGGGGCCGGGACGGGATCGGCCGAACCCACGCTGGCGGCGGATCGTCCGAGCAGGGCCGGACGGCACCGGTGCGGCCCGGGCGGGCGGTCGGCGGGTGGCACAATCGGCGGAGATCCCGATCGTTTGGAGTTCCGTGTCCGTTCAGCCCGTCCGCCTGTTCGGCGATCCGGTGCTGCGCACCCCCGCCGCGCCCGTCACCACGTTCGACGCGGAGCTGCGCAAGCTCGTCGCCGACCTCACCGACACCATGCACGCCGAGGGCGGCGCGGGCCTGGCCGCGCCCCAGGTCGGCGTCGGGCTGCGGGTGTTCACCTTCGAGGTCGACGGCGTGGCCGGGCACCTGGTCAACCCGACGTGGAACGCGGTCGACGGCGAGGAGCAGTTCGGCCCCGAGGGCTGCCTGTCCATCCCGGGCCTCGGCTGGGACTGCCGGCGGGCGGCGAACGTCGTCGCCACCGGCTGGAACGTGCACGGCGAGCCGATCACGGTCGAGGGCACGGCCAAGCTGGCGCGGGCGATCCAGCACGAGACCGACCACCTCGACGGCGTGCTGTTCGTCGACCGGCTGGACCCGGAGACCCGCAAGCGGGCGATGGCCGAGATCCGCGCCGCGGACTGGTTCGGCCGCCCCGAGCCGGTGGTCAAGGTCAGCCCGCACCCGATGTTCGGGAAAGCCCGTTGAGGCTGCTCTTCGCGGGGACGCCGGACCCCGCCGTGCCGGCGCTGCGCGCCCTGCTCGACTCGCCACGCCACGAGGTCGTCGCGGTGCTCACCCGGCCGGACGCCCCCGCCGGGCGCGGCCGCCGGCTCGTCCGCTCCCCCGTCGGGGCGCTGGCCGACGAGGCCGGCCTCCCCGTGCTCACCCCCGCGAAGCCGCGCGACCCGGATTTCCTCGACACGTTGCGTGAGCTGGCGCCGGACTGCGTCCCCGTCGTCGCGTACGGGGCGCTGGTGCCGCGAGCCGCGCTCGACGTCCCGGCCCACGGCTGGGTCAACCTGCACTTCTCGCTGCTGCCGGCGTGGCGTGGGGCCGCGCCCGTGCAGGCCGCGGTGCAGCACGGCGACGAGATCACCGGCGCCACCACGTTCCTGCTCGAGGAGGGCCTCGACACCGGCCCGACGTACGGCGTGGTCACCGAGCCGATCGGGGAACGGGACACCACCGGCGACCTGCTCGGCCGGCTCGCCCGCTCCGGCGCCGACCTGCTCGTCGCGACGATGGACGGCATCGAGGACGGCACGCTGCGTGCGGTGCCGCAGCCCGCGGAGGGCGTGTCGCACGCGCCGAAGGTCACCGTGGCCGACGCCCGCGTGGACTGGTCGGCGCCCGCGGTGCCGATCGACCGGCTGATCCGCTCGACCACCCCCGAACCGGGCGCGTGGACCGAGTTCCGGGGCGCCCGGCTGGGCCTCGGCCCGGTCGTCCCGGTGCGGACCGGCGAGTTCGACCTCGGGCCCGGCGAGCTGCGGGCGGAGAAGAAGCGCGTGCTGGTGGGCACGGCCACGGTGCCGGTGCAGCTGGGCGAGGTGCGCCCGGTGGGGAAGAAGGCGATGCCGGCGGCGGACTGGGCGCGCGGGGTGCGGATCACGGAGTCCGAGACCCTGGCCCGGTAGAGGGCGCCGACCTGCGCCGGGCCACGGTCGCGCCCCCGCTGCCCGCCGCCCGCGCCGGCCTCGGCCGGGCGATCCTGCACCCGGAGCTCCCGGGGGTCCCTCGGCGCCGCGCCCGGGGCGGGTGCCCGCGTGGCGCACCGCCCCCGCCCGGGGGACGGCCCGGGGCGCGGGAGCCGGGGGCGGACCTGGGACCATGGGACGACGAGCTGGACGAGCGAGGAGTGTGCGTGAGCGAGCCCGACGGCGGACGACCCGAGCGGGACGACCGCGACGATCGGGGTCGGACCGGCGGCCCCCGGGGATCCGGGGAGCGGCCCGGGTCCGGCCGGTCGGACGATCGGCGCTCGGCCGGCCGGCCGGCCCGGGACCCGGGCCGAGGCGGACGTCCCCGCGGCGAGGGCGGGTACCGGGGCGGCTCCTCGCGCGACCGCCGTGACGGCCCCCGCGATGACCGGCGCCGCGACGACCGGGGCCGCGACGACCGGGGCCGCGACGACCGGGGCCGCGACGACCGGGGCCGCGACGACCGGGGCCGCGGTGAGGACCGGGGCCGGGAGGACCGGCGGCGGGGCGGTGACCGCGCGCCCGGGCGTGGCGACCGCCCCGTCCGCAGCGACCGGCAGGGCGGCTACGGGCGCGACGACCGGGGCGGGCGGCGCGACCGCAGCCCCGGGCCGCGCAATGCGGGCCCGCCGCGGCGGCGCGGCGGCCCGGACGCCCCGCCTGCGGGGGATCCGGCCCGGCAGGCCGCGTTCGACCTGCTCACCGCGGTCCGCGAGCGCGACGCCTACGCCAACCTCGTGCTGCCGTCGATCCTGCGCCGGTACCGCCTCAAGGACCGCGACGCCGCCCTCGCGACCGAGCTCGGGTACGGCACGCTGCGTGCCGCGGGCCAGCTCGACGCGGTGATCGAGGCCTGCGCGGACCGGCCGCTGCACCGCATCGAGGGTCCGCTCGTCGACGCCATGCGGCTCGGCGCCTACCAGCTGCTGCGGATGCGGGTGCCCGAGCACGCCGCCGTCGCGACGTCGGTGGACATCGTCCGCGGCCTCGCCGGCTCGCGGTCCTCGGGCTTCGTCAACGCGATCCTGCGGAAGGTCGCCGAGAACGCCTCCGCCAAGGGCGCCGAGGCCTGGCTCGCCGAGCTGGCCCCGGACGAGCAGGAGGACCCCGTCGGGCACGCCTCCTTCGTGCACGCCCACCCCAAGTGGATCGGCCAGGCCTTCGCCGACGCGCTCGGCTCCCGCGAGGAGCTGCCGGCCGCGCTCGCCGCGGACGACGCCCGGCCCGCCGTGCACCTGCTGGCCAGGCCGGGGGAGATCACCGCCGAGGAGCTGGCGCTGGTCACCGGCGGGACCGAGGCGCCGTACTCGCCGTACGGGGTGCACCTCGACCCCGGCAGCGGCGAGGTCGGTGAGCTCGACGCGATCCGCGAGGGCGTGGCGATCGTGCAGGACGAGGGCAGCCAGCTGGTCGCCCTGGCCCTGGCCCGGGCCGCGCTCGACGGCGAGGACGCCGGCCGCTGGTTGGACCTGTGCGCCGGACCGGGCGGCAAGGCGGTGCTGCTCGGCGCGCTGGTGGGTCTCGACGGGGGCACCCTCGACGCCGTCGAGCAGGCCGAGCACCGCGCCGACCTGGTGCGCAAGTCCACGGACGGGTTGCCGGTCACGGTGCACCACGCCGACGGGCGGGAGGCCCCGCTGCCCGCGGGCGCGTTCGACCGGGTGCTGGTCGACGCGCCCTGCACCGGGCTCGGCGCGCTGCGCCGGCGGCCGGAGGCCCGCTGGCGGCGCCGGCCCGAGGACGTCTCGGGGTTGGCCAAGCTCCAGCGGGAGCTGCTCCTGGCCGCGCTGCGCCACGTCCGGGTGGGCGGCGTGGTGGGGTACGTCACGTGCTCGCCGCACCTGTCCGAGACCGTCGGCGTGGTCGGCGGGATCGTCCGCCGCAAGGACCTCGGCGTGACGGTCGAGCGGCTCGACGCGCGGGAGTACCTGCCGGGCGTCCCCGAGCTCGGGCCGGGCCCGCACGTGCAGCTCTGGCCGCACCGGCACGGCACGGACGCCATGTTCCTGACCCTGCTCCGGCGGACCGCCTGAGCGCACCGCGGCGGCGCGGGTGAGCGGGAGCCGACGCGCCGGACCCGCGCAGTACCCTGCGGTGGTGCGTCCCCTGATCGCCCCGAGCATCCTGTCCGCCGACTTCGCCCACCTCGCCGACGAGGCCGGGGCGGTCTCCGACCGGGCCGCCGGCGAGGGCCGGGGGGCCGACTGGCTGCACGTCGACGTGATGGACGCCCACTTCGTCCCGAACCTCACCCTCGGGCTGCCGGTCGTGGAGTCGCTGCTGAAGGCGACCGACATCCCGCTCGACTGCCACCTGATGATCGAGGACCCGGACCGCTGGGCGCCCGGGTACGCGGAGGCCGGGGCCTACAACGTCACCGTGCACGTGGAGGCCGCCGGCGACCCGGTGATGCTGGCCAAGAACCTGCGCGCGGCCGGGGCCAGGGCCGGGTTGTCGATCAAGCCCGGCACCCCGCTGGACCCGTACGTCGAGCTCCTGAGGCACTACGACACCCTGCTGGTGATGAGCGTCGAGCCCGGGTTCGGCGGCCAGGCGTTCATGCCCGAGATGCTGGACAAGGTCCGGGCCGCGCGTCGGCTCGTCGACACCGGGCACCTGAACGTCCTGGTGGAGATCGACGGCGGCATCTCCGCCTCCACCATCGAGGCCGCGGCCGAGGCCGGCGTGGACTGCTTCGTGGCCGGGTCGGCCGTCTACGGCGCGGACGACCCCGGCACGGCGGTCGCCGCCCTGCGGGAGCAGGCGGTGTCCGCCCACCCGCGGTGGTCGGGGTGAGCCCGCCCGCCCGACCGACCCCGCCGGTCGAGCGGGCGATGCGGCGTGCCCTGGCGGCCTCGGTCGCCGTGCACGGGGCGACCAGCCCCAACCCGCCGGTGGGCGCGGTGATCCTCGACGCCGTCGGCGAGGTCGCCGGGGTCGGCGCCACGGCCCCGCCCGGCGGCCCGCACGCGGAGATCGTCGCGCTCCGGGAGGCGGGGGAGCGGGCCCGCGGCGGGGCCGCCGTCGTCACGCTGGAGCCGTGCGCGCACCACGGGCGGACCCCACCCTGCACCGACGCGCTGCTCGGAGCCGGGATCGCGGCCGTGCACGTCGCCGTGGGCGACCCGAACCCGCTGGCCGCGGGCGGGGCCGACGTGCTGCGCCGGGCCGGGGTCGAGGTCACGGTCGGCACGCTCGCCGACGAGGTGGCGGGCGGTCCGCTGCGGGCGTGGCTGCACGCCGTGCGCTCCGGGCGCCCCCACGTGACGTGGAAGTTCGCCGCCACCCTCGACGGGCGCAGCGCCGCCGCGGACGGCACCAGCCGCTGGATCACCGGGCCCCGGGCCCGCGCCGAGGTGCACGAGTTCCGCTCGCACGTCGACGCCGTCGTCGTGGGCACGGGCACGGCGCTGGCGGACGACCCGGCCCTCACCGCGCGGTACCCGGACGGCACGGACCGCGAGCGCCAGCCGCTCCGCGTCGTCGTGGGCCACGGTGACGTACGCCCGGGTTCGCGGCTGGACGCCCCGGACGTGCTACACCTGCGGACACACTCGCCGGACGAGGTGTTGAAGGCGCTCACCGACCGTGGCGCCGTCGACGTGCTGCTGGAGGGCGGTCCGCGGTTGGCGGGGGCCTTCCTCGCCGCCCACCGGGTCGACCGGGTGCTGGCCTACCTGGCACCTGCGCTGCTCGGGGCGGGCCCGGCGGCGCTGGGCGAGGCGGGTGTGGGAACGATCGCCGGGATCCGGCGGTTGCAGGTGGACACGGTGCGCACCGTGGGCGGGGACGTGCTGGTGGACGCGCGTCCCACGGTCGGGTAGCGCCCGGGGTGGAGCGGAGCGGGAAGGCAGGAGGGGCGGAGCCCATGTTCACGGGGATCGTGGAGGAGGTCGGCGAGATCGTCGACGTCCGGCAGACGGGCGAGGTGGTCGTGCTGACCGTGCGGGGACCGCGCGTGTCCGGCGACGCCGCGCACGGCGACTCGATCGCGGTCAACGGCTGCTGTCTCACCGTCGCCGACCCGGGCGGGGCCCAGGGCGACGAGTTCCGGCTGGAGCTGGTACCGGAGACGCTCAAGCGGACCTCGCTCGGCGGGGCCGCACCCGGGGTGAAGGTGAACCTCGAGCGGGCGCTGCAGGCCGGCGCCCGGCTGGGCGGGCACATCGTGCAGGGCCACGTCGACGGCGTCGGTTCCCTCCTCGAGCGCACCCCCGGCGAGCGCAGCGACGAGGTGCGCTTCAGCCTGCCGCCCGACCTCGCCCGGTACGTGGTCGAGAAGGGCTCGATCACCGTCGACGGGGTGTCGCTGACGGTGGCCGGCACGGACGGCGACACCTTCTCGGTGGCGCTGATCCCCACCACGCTCGCCGACACCACGCTCGGCCTGCGCGCCCCCGGCGACCCGGTCAACCTGGAGGTCGACGTCGTCGCCAAGTACGTGGAGCGGCTCACCGCGGGCTACCTCGGCGGGTCCCGCACCGGGCAGCCCGAGCAGCCCCTCGAGCAGCCCCAGGACCAGCACGGACAGGACGGTGTCAAGTGACCGAGATCGCTCACCAGGGGGCCGCCGCCGCTGCCGGCCTCACGGGCGGCTTCGAGCGGATCGAGCGGGCCCTGCGCGACCTCGCCGAGGGCAAGCCCGTCGTCGTGGTCGACGACGAGGACCGCGAGAACGAGGGCGACCTCATCTTCGCCGCGGAGAAGGCCACCCCCGAACTGGTCTCCTTCGTGGTGCGCTACACCTCCGGCTACGTGTGCGTGGCGCTCACCGACACCGAGTGCGACCGGCTGGACCTGCCGCCGATGCACCACACGAACGCCGACGCCTACCGCACCGCCTTCACCGTGACCGTCGACGCCAAGGAGGGCGTGAGCACCGGCATCTCCGCGGCGGACCGTGCCCACACCATCCGGTTGCTCGCCGACCCGGCCACCCAGCCCACCGACCTGGTGCGGCCCGGGCATGTGCTGCCGTTGCGGGCCCGGGAGGGCGGCGTGCTGCGCCGGCCGGGGCACACCGAGGCCGCTGTCGACCTGACCCGGATGGCCGGGCTCGCGCCCGCCGGCGCGCTCTGCGAGATCGTCTCGCAGAAGGACGAGGGCGAGATGGCCCGCGGCGACGAGCTGCAGGTCTTCGCCGACGACCACGAGCTGACCCTGGTCACCATCGCCGACTTGATCGGCTACCGGCGCCGCTTCGAGAAGCACGTCCAGCGCGTGGCCCAGGCCCGGATCCCGACCGCGCACGGTGAGTTCGTGGCCTTCGGCTACGACTCGCTGCTCGACGGCATCGAGCACATCGCCATGGTCAAGGGCGACGTGGGCACGCCGGGGGACGACGGCGAGGACGTCCTGGTGCGGGTGCACTCCGAGTGCCTCACCGGCGATGTCATGGGCTCGCTGCGCTGTGACTGCGGTCCGCAGCTCGACGCCGCGCTCGAGACCGTGGCGCAGGAGGGCCGCGGGGTCGTGCTCTACATGCGCGGGCACGAGGGCCGGGGCATCGGCCTGCTGCACAAGCTGCAGGCCTACCAGCTGCAGGAGGCCGGGGCCGACACCGTCGACGCCAACCTCGCGATGGGCCTGCCCGCCGACGCCCGGGACTACGGCATCGGCGCGCAGATCCTCTCCGACCTGGGCGTGAAGTCGATGCGGCTGCTCACGAACAACCCGGAGAAGCGGGCCGGTCTGGAGGGCTACGGGCTGCGGATCACCGAGCGGATCGCGATGCCGATCCGGCCCAACCCGGAGAACCTGCGGTACCTGCGCACCAAGCGGGACCGGATGGGGCACGACCTGCCGGACCTGGGCGAGTCGGACGGACCGGGCAACCTGACCGACGGTCTCTCGGACGGGCTCGGCGGCTGACCCGCGCGCTCTCGCCCGCCCGGACCTGGGAGACTGGAGCCGTGGACGCGAGACGGGCCGGAGACGTGCGATGAGCGGTGAGGGCAGGCCCGCGGACGCGGGCGACCTGACGGGTGCGGCGGGGCTGCGGATCGGCGTCGTGGCGGCGACGTGGCACGCCGAGATCGTCGACTCGCTGCTGGAGCGGGCGCTGAGCACGGCGGAGAAGGCCGGGGCGGTGCCCACGGTGGTCCGGGTGCCCGGGACGGTCGAGCTGCCGGTCGTGGCGCAGGAGCTGGCCCGCACCCACGACGCCGTCGTGGCGCTGGGGGTGGTGGTGCGGGGCGGTACCCCGCACTTCGAGTACGTGTGCGACTCGGTGACGGCCGGGCTGACCCGGGTCTCGCTCGACGAGTCGACGCCGGTCGGCAACGGCGTGCTCACCACCAACACCCTCGAGCAGGCCGTGGACCGCAGCGGCGCGCCCGGCAGCAGCGAGGACAAGGGCGCCGAGGCCACCGTGGCCGCGCTGCGGACGGCGATTGTGCTCGCCGAGCTGCGAGAGCTGTCGTGAGCCCGGACGACGGGGCGACGGGAGGGGTCTCGGTGTCCTCCGAGGTGCGGGAGCCCGCACGGCCGGGCCGCGGCCCCGGTGCCGTGACGATCCGCCCCCGGCTCGCCTTCTGGCTCGGCTGGGGATCGGCCGCGGCGATCATGGTGATCTTCGTCGTGATCGCGGTCGTCCTGCGGAACTCCGCCACCGGGGTGTTCTTCCGGTTCGCCGACCAGGTGGCCATGGTGCTGCTCGGGCTGTTCATCGCGGCCGGCCTGGCGCTGTTCGCCCGGCCGCGGGTGCGGGCGGACGAGCGTGGCATCGAGGTCCGCAACGTGGCCCTGCCGCGTTACCTGCCCTGGTCGGAGGTGCAGCGGATCTCCTTCCCGGACGGGGCGTCGTGGGCCCGGCTGGACCTCCCGGACTACGAGTACCTGCCGGTGCTGGCGATCCAGGCCGTCGACCGCCGGCACGCGGTCGACGCCATCCGCGCGATCCGGGCGCTGCACGCCGCGGCACACCGCGCGCCCGACTGAGCGGTGGTGCCGGGACCTCGCTCGTCGCCACGATCGAGGCCCCGCTCGACCTGCCCGGCCGACGGGCCGCCCCTACGGTCCCCCCGCCAGCTCGCGCGGACCGGCGCCGCGGCCCGCCGGACCGATCGGTCTGCCGCCCAGGTCGGCGCGGCGCCCGGCCTCGGCGCCGTCGGCGAAGCCGCTGCCCGAGAGCGACGGCCGGCGCGCCCTGGTCAGCTGCGGGAACGCCGCGGCGTAGGCCCGGTCGACCTGCGCCCCGCGGTCGACGAGCACGAGCGCGGTACCCGCCGCCCGCTCCCGGTCGCCCCCGGCGGTGGAGCACGCCTCGGCCGCCGCCCGCTCCTCGGCCTCGAGCAGCCGCTGGTGCACCTGGGCCGCGAAGCCCTGCAGCCAGGAGCGCCGGTACGCGGCGACGGACTCCCCGGGCCGGAGTGGTCGCAGCCGGACCAGCTGCCCGGTGGCCTGCAGCAGCAGCGAGGTGTAGAGCAGCTCCACCCGCTCACGGTCCGAGGCGAACCCGAACACCGTGACCGCGGCGACCTTGCCGCCGTTCGCCCCGTGCATCACCCAGCGGCAGCGCAGCGCCGCCGCGGTCCAGCCCAACAGCCGCGCCTTGCCGGAGGAGTACGGGTCCGCCAGCGCGATCCGGAGCGCGCCGATCTCGTCCCGCCGCGGATCGTCCGCGGCCAGCAGCGCCTCGTCGATCCCGTGCCGGGCCATCAGCTCCACGGCCTTGGCGTTGTAGATCTCCGCCTCCGCGGGCGTGCCCGCCCGCTCGGCCTTGGCCAGCAGCTTGCGGACGCGGTCGAGCCGGTCGGCGCGCGCGGCCGCACCCGGTGGGACGCCGCGGGAGAGGGGGATGCCGGTGGTCATGGGGGAGCCTTCCTTCGAACTGTCGTTCGGGTCGAGGGACGGTCTACCCGACCGCACCGACAGTTCCGGTTGGATACACCCCCGACCCCCGGGAGGTGACACCGCCCGGGCGCCACGGCGTGTCGGGGGGCCGCTCTACCCTGGGGAGGCCATGCCCGACCCCGCCACCTACCGCCCGGCCCCGGGGACGATCCCCGAGGCCCCGGGCGTGTACCGCTTCTCCGACCCGCAGGGCCGGGTGATCTACGTCGGCAAGGCGAAGAGCCTGCGCCAGCGGCTGAACAGCTACTTCGCCGACGTCGCCGGCCTGCACCCGCGCACCCGGCAGATGGTGACCACCGCTGCGCGCGTGCAGTGGACGGTGGTCGGCACCGAGGTCGAGGCCCTCCAGCTCGAGTACAACTGGATCAAGGAGTTCGACCCCCGGTTCAACGTCCGCTACCGGGACGACAAGACCTACCCGGTGCTCGCGGTGACGCTGAACGAGGAGTACCCGCGGTTGCACGTCTACCGCGGCCCGCGGCGCAAGGGCGTGCGCTACTTCGGTCCGTACGCCCACGCATGGGCCATCCGCGAGACGCTCGACCTGCTGCTGCGCGTGTTCCCCGCGCGCACCTGCAGCGCCGGTGTGTTCCGCCGGCACGGCCAGATCGGCCGGCCCTGCCTGCTCGGCTACATCGACAAGTGCTCGGCGCCCTGCGTCGGACGCGTCAGCGCCGGGGAGCACCGCCAGATCGTCGAGGAGTTCGCCGAGTTCCTCTCCGGCCGCACGGACCGGATGATCCGCGAGCTGGAGCGGCGGATGCAGCAGGCGTCGGAGGACCTGGAGTTCGAGCGGGCCGCGCGCCTGCGGGACGACGTCGGCGCCCTCAAGCGGGCCATGGAGCGGCAGGCCGTGGTGCTCGGCGACGGCACGGACGCCGACGTCGTCGCCTTCGCCCAGGACGAGCTGGAGGCCGCCGTCCAGGTCTTCCACGTCCGCGGTGGCCGGGTCCGCGGCCAGCGCGGCTGGGTGATCGACAAGACCGACGAGACCCCGGACACCGCAGCGCTGGTGGAGCGGTTCGTCACCCAGTTCTACGGCGAGCAGGCCGCCCTGGCCGAGGCCGCCGACGACGCCTCCCAACCGGTGCCGAAGGAGATCCTGGTCCCCGAGCTGCCGGCCGACGCCGGGACGCTGCAGCAGTGGCTCACCGGGCTGCGCGGGTCCCGGGTGAGCCTGCGGGTGGCGCAGCGGGGGGACAAGCGGGCGCTCGCCGAGACCGTGGAGCGCAACGCCACCGAGGCGTTCACCCAGCACAAGCTGCGCCGCGCCGGGGACCTCACCGCGCGGTCCGCCGCGCTGCAGGAGCTGCAGGAGGCGCTGGGCCTGGACCAGGCGCCGCTGCGGCTCGAGTGCATCGACGTCAGCCACGTGCAGGGGACCGACGTGGTGGCCTCGCTGGTGGTGTTCGAGGACGGGCTCGCCAAGAAGTCGGACTACCGCCGCTTCGAGGTCCGGGACGGGGCCCGGGGCGGCGACGTCGCCTCGATCGCCGAGGTCGTCCGGCGCCGGTTCCGCCGCTACCTCGCGGAGAACCGCGACGGGTCGGACCAGCCGGACGGGGCCGGGGCGGGCACGACCGAGGCAGGCACCGGGGCGGGCACGACCGGGGCGGGCACGACCGGGGCGGGCACGACCGGGGCGGGCACGACCGGGGCGGGCACGAACGGGGCGGGCACGAACGGGGCGGGCACGAACGGGGCGGGCACGAACGGGGCGGGCACGAACGGGGTGGCGCCCGAGCCGGACGACGACGCGGAGTCGATGCCGAGGGTCCGTACCGGCATCGACCCGGTGACCGGACGGCCGAAGAAGTTCGCCTACGCACCGAACCTCCTGGTCGTCGACGGCGGGCAGCCGCAGGTCGAGGCGGCCGCGGACGTGCTGGCCGAGCTGGGCATCCACGACGTGGCGGTGTGCGGGCTGGCGAAGCGCCTGGAGGAGGTCTGGCTGCCCGGCGACCCGGACCCGGTCATCCTGTCCCGGACCAGCGAGGCGCTCTACCTGCTGCAGCGCGCGCGGGACGAGGCGCACCGCTTCGCCATCACCTACCACCGCCAGCGTCGTTCCAAGGGCATGGTGGCGTCCGAGCTCGACGGGGTGCCGGGCCTCGGTCCGGCCCGGCGGCAGGCGCTGCTCAAGCACTTCGGGTCGATGAAGCGGATCCGGGCCGCGGAGGTCGACGAGATCGCCGGCCTGCCGGGATTCGGCCGCCGTACGGCGGAGGCCGTGGTCGCGGCCCTCCACCCGGCCGACCGGGATCACCCCGGTGGCGGTAACCCGGGGGGCCGCCGGGACGAGCACGAAGCGGGAACGAGCGCGGAGGGGGCGCCGGGCCGGTGAACCAGGACGGCGGACCGACGAGGACGGGCACGGCAGCGGGGACGGCCGCGGCGGCTGCCGGGGACACGGCGGCGGCCGCGGCCGCCCGACGGGCGCCGGCCGGGCCCGCCGTCGACCCGGGCGAGGCCGCGGAGGGGCGCCGGCACGCCCCGTCCGGCATCGAGGTCGCTCTGGTCAGCGGCCTGTCCGGGGCGGGCCGCAGCACCGCCGCGAAGGTGTTGGAGGACCTCGGCTGGTTCGTGGTGGACAACCTGCCGCCCGAGCTGATCGAGACGATGGTCGACCTGGGGGCGCGCTCCAGCGGCGAGGTCACCCGGATCGCGGTCGTCATGGACGTCCGGAGCCGGGCGTTCACCCGGGACCTGAGCGCGGTGATCCGGGACCTCGACGCGCGCGGCTACAAGCCCCGGCTGCTGTTCCTCGAGGCGTCGGACGCGGTGCTGGTGCGCCGGTTCGAGCAGAACCGCCGCAGCCACCCGCTGCAGGGCGCGGGCCGGCTGGTCGACGGCATCACGGCCGAACGCGAGCTGCTGCGCCCGCTGAGGGAGAACGCCGACCTGCTGGTCGACACCTCCACCCTGTCGGTGCACCAGCTGCGCTCCCGGATCGAGCGCGGCTTCGAGACCGGCGCCCCCGAGCCGACCCGGGTGAACTTCCTGTCCTTCGGCTACAAGTACGGCCTTCCGATGGACTCCGACCTCGTCGTGGACATGCGGTTCCTGCCGAACCCGCACTGGATCCCGGAGCTGCGCGAGCACACCGGCCGGGACACCGACGTCCGCGACTACGTGCTGTCGCAGGAGGGCGCCGAGGAGTTCCTGCGCCGTTACGTCGAGCTGCTGACGCTGATGGGGGCCGGCTACCGCCGCGAGGGCAAGCGGTACCTGGCGGTGTCGGTGGGCTGCACCGGCGGCAAGCACCGCAGCGTGGCCATCAGCGAGGAGCTGGCCCGCCGGCTGGCCGGCGCCGAGGGGGTGGCGGTGAGCGTGACGCACCGCGACCTGGGTCGCGAGTGACCGGCCCGGCGCCGCGGGTGCCCGACCCGCGCGGCAACGGCGGACCCACCGGCCTGCGCGCCGTCGCGCTCGGCGGCGGCCACGGGCTGTCGGCGACGCTGTCCGCGTTGCGCCTGCTGCCCGAGGTCGCCGACGTCACCGCCGTGGTCACCGTGGCCGACGACGGCGGCTCGTCGGGACGGATCCGCCGCGAGCTGGGCGGCCTGCTGCCGCCCGGCGACCTGCGGATGGCCCTGGCCGCGCTCGCCGCGGAGGACGACGGCGGCCGCCGCTGGGCCGAGCTCGTCCAGCACCGCTTCGGCGGCACCGGCGCGCTGGCCGGGCACGCCGTCGGCAACCTGCTGCTGGCCGGGCTGATGGAGACCCTGGGCGACCCGGTCGAGGCGCTCGACGAGGTCTGCCGGCTGCTCGGCGTGCGCGGCCGCGTGCTGCCGATGAGCCGGGTGCCGCTGGACATGGAGGCCGAGGTCTCCGGGCTGGACGAGACCGACCCGGCGCGCAGGCACCGGATCCGGGGCCAGGTCGCGGTGGCGTCGACCCCCGGCCGGGTCGAGCGGGTACGGCTCCACCCGGACCGGCCGCCGGCCTGCGAGCAGGCGGTGGAGGCGGTCCGGGCGGCCGATCTGGTGCTGCTCGGGCCGGGCTCGTGGTTCACCAGCGTGCTGCCGCACCTGCTGGTCCCGGCGCTGCGCGAGGCCCTGCACGACACGGCGGCCCGGCGGGTCGTGGTGCTCAACCTCGCGCCGGAGCCGGGCGAGACCGCGGACTTCTCCCCGGAGCAGCACCTCGCGGTGCTCACGGCGCACGCACCCGAGCTCCGGGTCGACGCCGTGCTGGCCGACACGGAGGCCGTGGCGGTACCCCATCGGCTGCGCCGGGCGGCACGGGCGATGATGGGACCCGGCGGCCGGGTGCATCTCGCCCCGGTCGCGGCGGAGGACCCGCTCGTGCCGCGGCACGAGCCGGCGGCGCTGGCGGCGGCGTTGCGGGAGGTCCTGGCGGCGTCCGCACCGATGCCCGCCGGGCGGCGGGCATGAGGGGGCAGGCGCACGCGCGGGGCGTGCGGACGGCACGGAGGGGGAGGCGCACGGTATGGCGATGACCGCGGCGGTGAAGGACGAGCTCAGCAGGCTCACCGTGACCAAGCCCTCGTGCCGGCGGGCGGAGGTCGCGTCGCTGCTCCGGTTCGCCGGCGGTCTGCACATCGTCGGCGGCCGCGTGGTGATCGAGGCCGAGGTCGACACCGGCTCCGTCGCGCGCCGGCTCCGCAAGGAGATCCACGACCTCTACGGCCACCAGGTCGAGGCGCACGTCATCACCGCCGGCGGGCTGCGCCGCGGCAACCGGTACGTGATCCGCGTGGTGCGCGACGGCGAGGGCCTGGCCCGGCAGACCGGGCTGCTCGACCAGCGCGGCCGGCCGGTGCGCGGGCTGCCGCCCGCCGTCGTCTCCGGGGACCTGGACGACGCCGAGGCGGCCTGGCGGGGCGCGTTCCTCGCGCACGGCTCGCTCACCGAGCCCGGCCGCAGCTCCGCGCTGGAGGTGACCTGCCCCGGCCCGGAGGCCGCGCTCGCGCTGGTCGGATCGGCGCGCCGGCTCGGGGTCACGGCGAAGGCGCGGGAGGTGCGGGGGGCGGACCGGGTCGTCGTCCGGGACGGGGACGCGATCGGCGCCCTGCTGACCCGGATGGGCGCCCACGAGTCGGTCATGGCCTGGGAGGAGCGGCGGATGCGCCGCGAGGTCCGGGCCACCGCCAACCGGCTCGCCAACTTCGACGACGCCAACCTGCGCCGCTCGGCCCGCGCCGCGGTGGCCGCGGCGGCCCGGGTGAAGCGCGCGCTGGAGATCCTCGGCGACGACGTGCCGGACCACCTGCTCGCCGCGGGCAGGCTGCGCGCCGAGCACACCCAGGCGTCGCTGGAGGAGCTCGGCCAGCTCGCCGACCCGCCCATGACGAAGGACGCCGTCGCGGGCCGGATCCGCCGGCTGCTGCACATGGCCGACAAGCGCGCCGCCGACCTGGGCATCCCGGACACCGAGTCGGCGGTCACTCCCGACATGCTCGAGGACGCGTGACCCACGACGCACCCACGTGCGCATCGACCTGCGCAGATGCCGCACAGGTCACGCCCGCGGGGCCCCTGTGAAGGGCGGCCGATGCCGCTAGGGTTGCCCCGATCCCCAAGACGACACCAGTGGAGGTTCGTGTGACGGTCCGGGTAGGCGTGAACGGCTTCGGCCGCATCGGCCGCAACTTCTGGCGGGCGGTGGACGCCCAGCGCGCCGCCGGCACGAGCGACATCGAGATCGTGGCGGTGAACGACATCACCGACAACGCGACTCTGGCGCACCTGCTGAAGTACGACTCGATCCTCGGCAGGCTGCCGTACGAGGTCTCCTCCACCGACGAGGAGATCGTCGTCGACGGCAAGGGCTTCAAGGGCCTCGCGGTCCGCGACCCCGCCGAGCTGCCGTGGAAGGACCTCGGCGTCGACGTCGTGGTCGAGTCCACCGGCCTGTTCACCAAGCGCGAGGCGGCGGCCAAGCACCTCGACGCGGGCGCCAAGAAGGTCGTCATCTCCGCGCCGGCCACCGGCGAGGACATCACGATCGTCAAGGGCGTCAACGACGACCAGTACGACGGCAGCCAGACCATCGTCTCGAACGCGTCGTGCACCACCAACTGCCTCGCGCCGCTGGCCAAGGTGCTCGACGACCTGCTCGGGATCGAGAAGGGTCTGATGACCACGATCCACGCGTACACGCAGGACCAGAACCTGCAGGACGGCCCGCACAAGGACCTGCGCCGCGCCCGGGCCGCCGCGCTGAACATCGTGCCCACCTCGACCGGCGCCGCGAAGGCGATCTCGCTGGTCCTGCCGCACCTCAAGGGCAAGCTCGACGGCTACGCCCTGCGCGTGCCGATCCCCACGGGCTCGGCCACCGACCTCACGGTCGAGGTGCGCAAGGAGGCCACCGCCGAGGAGATCAACGCGGCGTTCAAGGCCGCGGCCGAGGGCCCGCTCGAGGGCGTCCTCAAGTACACCGAGGACCCGATCGTGTCGTCGGACATCGTGACCGACCCGCACTCCACGATCTTCGACGCCGGCCTGACCAAGGTCATCGGCAACCAGGTCAAGGTCGTCGGCTGGTACGACAACGAGTGGGGCTACTCGAACCGGCTCGCCGACATCACCGCGCTGGTGGCGTCGAAGCTGTGAAGACGGTCTCCGACCTCGTCGACGAGGGGATCGCCGGGCAGACCGTGCTGGTGCGCTCGGACCTCAACGTCCCGCTCGACGGCGAGACCATCACGGACGACGGGCGCATCCGCGCGTCCGTGCCCACGATCTCCGAGCTCTCGGGGGCCATGGCGAAGGTCGTCGTCACGGCGCACCTCGGCAGGCCGAAGAGCGCCGCGGACACGCAGTTCTCGCTGGCGCCCGTCGCCGCTCGGCTCGCCGAGCTGCTCGGGGCGCCGGTCAAGCTGGTCCCGCTCGCGGGCCCGCTGCCGAACCTGCACGACGGCGACGTGGTCCTGCTGGAGAACATCCGCTTCGACCCGCGCGAGACCTCGAAGAACGACGACGAGCGGGCCGCGTTCGCGAAGCACCTGATCGACCTGACCGACGCGGACGCGTTCGTCAGCGACGGGTTCGGCGTGGTGCACCGCAAGCAGGCCTCGGTGTACGACGTCGCGCAGGACCTCCCGGCCTACGCCGGTGGGCTGGTCCTGTCCGAGGTCGAGGTGCTGAGGACGTTGACCGGCGAGCCGGAGCGGCCGTACGCGGTCGTGCTCGGCGGGTCGAAGGTGTCGGACAAGCTGGCCGTGATCGAGGCGCTGCTGCCGAAGGTCGACTCGCTGCTGGTCGGCGGCGGGATGTGCTTCACCTTCCTCGCCGCGCAGGGCTACGGCGTCGGCTCGTCACTGCTCGAGTCGGACCAGATCGACACGTCCCGGACGCTCCTGGAGTCCGGGAAGATCGTCCTGCCCACGGACGTGGTGGTCGCGGACGGGTTCGCCGCCGACGCCGCGACCAGGACGGTCCCGGTCGACGCGATCGAGGACGGCTGGATGGGCCTGGACATCGGGCCGGAGTCGGTGCGGGCGTTCGCCGAGGTGCTGTCCGGGGCGAGGACGGTGTTCTGGAACGGGCCGATGGGCGTGTTCGAGATGGCGCCGTTCGCCGAGGGGACCCGCGGGGTGGCGCAGGCGATCGTGGACGGCACCGCGGCCGGTGCCTTCTCGGTCGTCGGCGGCGGGGACTCCGCGGCGGCCGTGCGCGCGCTCGGCCTGCCCGAGGACGGGTTCTCCCACATCTCCACCGGTGGCGGGGCGTCCCTCGAGTTCCTCGAGGGCAAGTCCCTGCCCGGCGTCGCGGTCCTGGAGCGGTAGATGGCACGCACGGTCCTCATCGCCGGCAACTGGAAGATGAACCTCAACCACCTCGAGGCCATCGGCCTGGTGCAGAAGATCGCCTTCGCGCTGCCGGAGAAGTACTACGACCACGTCGACGTGGCGGTGATCCCGCCGTTCACCGACATCCGCAGCGTGCAGACCCTGATCGACGGGGACAAGCTCAAGCTCGTCCACGGTGCGCAGGACCTCTCGCCGCACGACTCGGGGGCCTACACCGGCGACGTGTCGGGCCCGATGCTCGCCAAGCTCGGCTGCACCTACGTCGTGGTCGGGCACTCGGAGCGGCGCGAGATCCACGGCGAGGACGACGGCGTGGTCAACGCCAAGGTCCGCGCGGCGCTCAAGCACGGCCTGCAGCCGATCCTCTGCGTCGGCGAGGGCCTCGACGTCCGCGAGTCCGGCGCGCAGGTCGCGCACTGCACCGCGCAGCTGGCGGCGGCGCTGGAGAAGGTCACGGCCGAGCAGATGGCGTCGGTCGTCGTGGCCTACGAGCCCGTGTGGGCGATCGGCACCGGCAAGGTGGCCAGCCCCGCCGACGCGCAGGAGGTCTGTCACGCGCTGCGCGAGGCGGTCCGCGAGAAGTACGGCGATCCGGTCGCCGGCGCGCTGCGCATCCTCTACGGCGGCTCGGTGAAGGCGAAGAACGTCGGCGAGATCGTGGCCGAGGAGGACGTCGACGGCGCGCTCGTCGGCGGCGCCTCGCTCGACGCTGACGAGTTCGCCCAGCTCTGCGCGATCGCCGCGGGCGGCCCGCTGCCGTAGCGCTGCCCATCGCACCAACGGCACTCTCGTGCGGACCTACCGCACGAGAGTGCCGTTGGTGCATTCCGGGGCGTTCGTGACGGTCGAGGGCAGGCCGAGGGAACCCCCGCCGCGAGGTGTCCGTTGGACGGGTGGTGGGGTGCGCCGGACGGTCCGGTAACGCAGCGCCCACCCGCGGCGACCCACGGAACACGGCCCGGGGCGAGCGGGCGAGCGGGGCCGGTTACAGTGGACACCCTTGCCGGGCTTCGAGAGGGCGGATGAGAACGGGATGATCCTGGCGCTCCAGATCGTGCTGATCGTGTCCAGCGTCGTGCTGGTGCTGCTGATCCTGCTGCACCGCGGGCGCGGGGGCGGGCTGTCCAGCCTCTTCGGCGGTGGTGTGCAGTCGAGCCTGTCGGGATCGAGTGTCGTCGAGAAGAACCTGGACCGGCTGACGCTGTTCACCGCGGCGATCTGGCTGGTCGCCATCATCGGGACCGGCCTGCTCGTCAAGGTCGGGGCCTGACCCAACACGCTGCAGTCACGTCCCGCACCACCGGGGCGTCGAGCGGAGGAGAACACCATGGCGATGTCCGGCGGCAACGCGATCCGCGGCACCCGGGTCGGGGCCGGTCCGACGGGCGAGTCCGAGCGCGGGGAGACCGCGCCGCGGGCCCGGATCCCGTACTTCTGCGCCAATGGTCACGAGACGCGGCCGTCGTTCGCCGCCGAGGCGGAGATCCCCGAGTTCTGGGACTGCCCGCGTTGCGGCCTGCCGGCCGGCCGCGAGCAGTCCGCGCCGCCCGCCGCGCCGCGCAACGAGCCCTACAAGACGCACCTCGCGTACGTGAAGGAGCGCCGCTCGGACGAGGACGGCGCCGCCATCCTCGAGGAGGCCCTGGCACGGCTGCGCGCCTCGCGCGAGCTCTGAGCCCCGCCCGCCGGCCCCGCGCACCCCTCGGTTCGCGGGGCCGGCGGCGTTCTCGGGAGGCTCAGCCGGTCCCGCTGCCCCAGATGTCCTCGAGGAACCGGTCGGCGGCGCGCAGCCCGGCCAGCCACGCGTCCGCGTCGGCCTCGGACGCGCCCGTCCTGTCCCGGAACACCTGTCGCAGCGCCGCCCGCACCCCGGGTGCGATGGTCGACGCGTTCCCGCAGACGAACACCGCCGCCCCCTGCTGGAGCAGCTCCCACACCTCGTCGGCGTGCTCGAGCATCGCCTCCTGCACGTACCGGCGCGGCCGGTCCGCGCACCGCGAGTACGCCGGCACGACGTGCACCAGGCCACGGTCCTCGAGCACGCGCAGCTCGTCGGCGTAGAGCTCGTCGGACTCCGGGCTGCGGCAGCCGAAGAACAGCAGGGACCGTGCCACGCTCCGGCCCTCGGCCTGGTCGGCCGCCCGGTCCTGCAGGAACCCGCGGAAGGGCGCGAGCCCGGTCCCGGCCCCGACCATGATCATCGGGATCCCGGGGTCGACCGGCGGGCGGAAGGCGATCGTCGGCTTGCGCACGAACACGAACGCCGTGCCCTTCGTGGGCAGCTCGGCCAGGTGGGTCGAGCAGGTCCCGCGGTAGGTCCCGGAGCCGGACCGGGCGGGGCCCCGCACGACGCCGACCGTGATGCTGCAGGTCCCGCCGTCCCACCGCGGCGACGACGAGATCGAGTAGTACCGCGGCCGCAGCGGCGGCAGCATGTCGAGGAACTCGGCGAAGGGCAGGGCACACGACGGGAAGGCCTCGAGCAGGTCGAGCACCGAGCGGTACGGCGCGGCGACCCCCGCCCGGTACCCGTCGCCGGCGAGTTCCGTCAGCTCCGCCCGGGCAGCCGGGTCCTCGGTGTACCGGGCGAGCGTCTCGATGTCCCCGCGCGTCGCCACGTCCTGCAGCTCCACGCACGTGGCCAGCACACCCAGCAGGGGGGCGGGCTCGTCGATCGGCAGGTGCGTCGGCGCCGTGCCGGTCGGGATGATCGTGGCGTACTGCGCCCCGTCCAGGCCGAAGCGCGCGAGCACGCGGCGGATCGGGTCGATCCCGTTGCGGGGCAGCACGCCGAGATGGTCGCCCGCCCCGTAGGTGGCTCCCTCGGGCAGGGCGATCTCGAGGTGGCGCGTCGACCGCTCCGCCGGCTTGCCGTCCTGCCCGAGGATCATCTCGCGGTTGGCCGTGATCCGGCCGGGACGGGCGTGGTAGGAGAGGACGACCGGGTTGGTCGCCTGCCGGTTCGTGAGCGTGACCGTCAGCCGGGGGCCCTGCCGCAGCTCCGCGCCCACCTCGTCGGGCAGGTCGAGGGCGCGGGCGAGATCGGCCCACACACCCGCGTGCCAGTCCCGGTAGGCGGCGTCGAAGTCGCCGCTGGCGTCGCCGCCGCCGCGCGGATGGACGCGCCGCCCGCCGGCCGCGGCGAGCCCCTCGTCCAGCCGGGTCGGCACGGCCTGGTAGGTCCCGGCCCACTCGCTGTCGCCGCAGCCGAACACCGCGTACGCCGTGCCGGGGACCCGGGCGTCGGGCCCGCCGAGCCAGGCGCAGAACTTCGCCGCGTTGTCGGGCGGGGTGCCGTTGTACGACGAGCTGACGACGATCGCGGCCCCCTGCGCCGGCAGCTCGCCGACCTGCTCGTCGAGCGGGGCGAGGGTCACGTCGAAGCCGCGCGCGGTGCCCTCGCCGGCGAGCGTCGTGGCCAGGGCCTCCGCGGTGCCGAGGTTGGAACCGAACAGCACCGCCAACGGGGTGGCGTGCCGCGCCACCAGCGGTTCGGGCGCCGCGGCGGGCACGGCCTCGCGGGCCGCGGTGGTGCCGGTCTCGCCGGCGACGGGCCCGGCGCGCAGGGTGCGGCCCCGCGGGCGGACCTGGATGCGGAAGTCGTCGGGTTTCACGGTCAGCGTGGTCTTCACGTGCAGCTGGTAGTCCAGGTGGTCGATCAGCTCGAACCGCTGCAGCACCATGCCGAGCACGAGGGTCGCCTCCTGCAGCGCGAACTGCCGTCCGATGCAGGCGCGCTGGCCGGTGCCGAACGGTTTGTAGACGTCGCCCGGCAGCGCGGCGACCTTCTCCGCCGCCATCCGGTCGGGGTCGAAGCGCTCCGGGTCCTCCCACACCGCGGTGTCCCGGTGCAGCGCGCCGGCGAGCACGGTGACCGGCGTGCCGGCGGGGATCGCGTAGCGGCCGCCGATCACGGTGTCCTCGCGGGGTGCGCGGGTGAAGCCGGGCGCGGTGGGCCACAGCCGCAGCGTCTCGTCGAGCACCTGGCGCACGTACCGGAGCCGGCCGACCTGCTCGAAGGTGGGGGCGGCGTCGTCGCCGAGGACCTGGTCGACCTCCGCCCGGGCGCGGTCCAGCACGTCGGGATTCTTGACCAGCGCGTAGATCGCGAAGGAGAGCAGGCCGGAGGTGGTCTCGTGGCCGGCGATCAGGAAGGTGATGCACTGCGCGCGGATGTTCTCGTCCGGCAGCGACTCGCCGTCCCGGGTCCGCCCGGCCACCATCCGGCCGAGCAGGTCGCTGGTGTCCGCGGCCTCGCCCTGGGCCCGGCGCTCGCGCACCAGCCCGTCGACGAGGTCCACCATGAACTCCTGGTCCTCCTCGAGCTGCCGCTGCGCACGCACGCGCATCCGGTTCTGGATCGGGAGCCGGCGCTGCCGGTTCTGCGCCTCCTCGAGCACCCGGGTCATGGCCTGCACGAAGGGGTGCGGGGTGTCGCGGTAGAACGAGTTGAACCGGTAGCCGAACCCGCACAGCGCGATGGTGTCCAGGGTCAGCCGCGTCATGTCCGCCGGGACGTCGACCTCCTCGCCCGGGTTCAGCCGGGCCCACTTCTCCATCAGCTGCTCGGCGATGTCGACCATGCGGGGCACGTAGTCCCGCATCGCCCGCATCGAGAAGGGCGCCATGAGGATCTCGTGGGCGCGGTGCCAGAGCGGGTCGTCGGTGTCGGCGGTGAACAGCCCGCTGCCGACCGCACCCCCGCGCAGGTTCGCCAGCCCACCTCCGATGGCCTTGTCGAACCGGGAGTCGTCGCAGACCTCGGCCGCGAGCTCGGCACCCGAGAGGATCAGCCGCGGTCCACCCGGGAGGCTGAGCCGGTAGAGCGGGCCGTACTCCCCGGCCATCCGCGCGAAGCCGTCGAGCGGCGCCGTGCTGTCGATGTCGAAGAGATTGCCGAGCAGGGGCAGCCCGGGCGGGCCGGGCAGCTCGTCGATCCCGACGATCCCGCCGTCACCCCGGCTCGCGGGCGCGTCTGTGCTCGTCATCCGTGTCCTCCTTCGTGGGGCCGTCCACCCGGCGGGGGCGGCGCACCAGGAGCAGGACGCTCAGCACGAGCACCCAGCCGGGGAACACCAGTAGGACCGCGGGATGGAAGGTGGTGCTGACCAGCAGGAACGTCGCTGCCAGGTAGGAGACGACGGCGAGCGGGCGCGGGAGCTCGCGGCCGAGACCGGTCGTCGTGGTGATCATGAACATGCCGGCGGCCCGGACCCCGTAGACGAAGACCATGGTGAAGCCGACCGTCATGAGGGTGCGCACGACGTCCGGCGGCGGGGGTGGTGCCGAGGAGAAGCGGGTGAGCAGTGCGGCGCCGCCCGCGGTGGCGGTGCCGGTGAACAGGAGGCAGACGAAGATCACGCCCGACGCGAGGTGCAGCCAGTGCGGGATGCGGGCCCAGGACCGGGGCGCGAGCACCTGCAGGTACGTCCGCGTCGCCACCAGGTGCCACAGGAACGCGATCCCGGCGAAGGGGACCACGTAGAGGCCCAGCGCGACGAGCAGCGACGCCTGCCCCGAGGAGAAGAACGCCTCGTAGGCCGAGTCCGGGTCGTCGAGCGCGGGGCCCTGGCGGACCAGGACGAGCGCCGCGACCGCGAGGACGGCGAAGAGGATGCCGGACCCTCCCGCCGCCCGGGCCAGCGCGGCGACCTCCGCGGGGCCCGGCGCGCCGGGGTACGGCCCCCGGGTGGACGGCGGGTCGGGACGGGCCGGTGCGGGCATGGGCGTCTCCGGCGGCGGCGCGTCGGGGCCCCGGCCGGGCACGCCGCCCGGTCGGCCGCCACGACCGCGCGGCCCTGCTGTGCGGGCGATGCTTGGCCCCGGCGGTCGGTGGGGTCAAGGACCGGAGGTCCCGATTCCGCCGGGCGGGGTGACCGCCGCCCCCGTAGGCACGTGCGTACGCAGGTGCCTCCGGGGGAGGCGGAGGGCCCTTCCTGGGCGGCGGGGGGATCGCTAGCCTCCGCGCCATGAGCCGCTGGACGCTGCCTCCCGACAGGATCCCGAGCGCGTGGTTCAACGTGGTGCCGCACCTGCCGGAGCCCGTGGACCCGCCGCTGCACCCGGGTACGCGCGAGCCCGTCGGCCCCGCGGACCTGGCCCCGCTGTTCCCGGCGGAGCTGATCGGCCAGGAGGTCTCGACGGCGCCGTGGGTGGACGTCCCGGGCGAGGTCCTGGACATCCTGCGGCTCTGGCGGCCGACCCCGCTCGTGCGGGCGGAGCGGCTGGAGCGCGCCCTCGGCACCCCGGCCCGAATCTACTTCAAGGACGAGTCGGTCTCCCCGGCCGGCAGCCACAAGCCCAACACCGCCGTGCCCCAGGCGTACTACAACGCCCGCGAGGGCATCCGCCGGCTCACCACCGAGACCGGCGCCGGGCAGTGGGGGACCGCGCTGGCCTTCGCCTGCGCCCAGTTCGACCTGGAGCTGCAGGTCTACATGGTGCGGGCCTCGTACGAGCAGAAGCCGTACCGCCGGGTGGCCATGCAGACCTGGGGCGCCTCGGTGGTGCCGTCGCCGGTCGACGAGCCGGGCCACCCCGGCTCCCTCGGCGCCGCCATCTCCGACGCCGTCCGGGACTGCGTCGGTCGCGAGGACACCCACTACGCGCTGGGCTCGGTGCTCAACCACGTGCTGCTGCACCAGACCGTGATCGGCCTGGAGGCCAAGGAGCAGCTGGAGCTGGCCGGGGAGCGGCTGCCCGACGTGGTCATCGCGCCGTGCGGCGGCGGGTCCAACCTCGGCGGGATCGCCTTCCCGTTCGTGCCCGACGCGGGGGTGCGGCTGGTGGCCGTCGAGCCGCTGTCCTGCCCCACCCTGACCCGGGGCACGTTCGAGTACGACTTCGGCGACGTGGCCGGGCTGACCCCGCTGA
Organism: Pseudonocardia oceanicola; assembly: GCF_047200735.1. Classification (NCBI taxonomy): domain Bacteria; kingdom Bacillati; phylum Actinomycetota; class Actinomycetes; order Pseudonocardiales; family Pseudonocardiaceae; genus Pseudonocardia; species Pseudonocardia oceanicola. Next base: position 185,641 of record NZ_JBJZON010000008.1, on the reverse strand, counting down.
TGCCGATGTACACCCTCGGCCACGACTTCGTCCCGCCGCCGATCCACGCCGGCGGGCTGCGCTACCACGGCGACTCACCGCTGGTGTCCGCGCTGGTCAAGGCGGGCCGGATGGAGGCGGTGGCCTACCCGCAGGGCAAGGTCTTCGAGGCCGCGGTGCAGTTCGCGCGGACCGAGGGCAAGATCGCCGCGCCCGAGGCCGGGCACGGGATCCGCGCGGCGATCGACGAGGCGCTGGCGGCGAAGGAGACCGGCGAGGAGAAGGTCATCCTCCTCAACTACTGCGGCCACGGCTTCCTCGACCTGTCCGCCTACGACGACCACCTGCACGGCCGGCTGCCCGACGAGCAGGGCTGACCGCCGTTCTCCGCCGCGGTACGGGGCTAACCTGGAGGGGGACAGGAGGCACGGCACCGGAGGAGCGATGGCGGCAGCGGTACGCGTGCGCGCCGTCGCGTCGTGGTTGCTGCGGCACGTCAAGGCGATCCTGCACTGGCTGCTGGTGTTCGCGGCGCTCGGCTACATCGCATGGGAGCTCCCGGACCTGCTCAGGGAGGTTCGGGAGGCCGGGCACGAGCTGGCGCAGCTGCGCTCCGGCTGGCTGCTCGTGGCGGTGGGGCTCGCGGTGTCGGCGCTCGTGCTCTACGGCGAGATGCACCGCTGGTTGCTGCTGATCGGACGCCACCCCGTGCCGGGCCGGACGATCCAGGCCATCACCTTCGCCGAGAACGCCATCCAGAACACCGTCCCGGTCGTCGGCGGGGCCGGGGCGCTCGCGTACTCGATCTCCCGGCTGCGGAGGCGGGGAATCGACGCGGCGCTGGCGTCCTGGGCCGTGGTCCTGCCGGGGGCGCTCTCCACCGTGGTGCTGCTGGTCGTCGGGCTGCTCGTGATCGGGGTGGCCGGCTGGATGCCGGTGTGGTTCGCGACGGTCGTCGCGGCCGCGGTCGCCGTGGGGACGATGGGGCTGTGGTCGGTGCTGACGCACGCGCAGGTCCTGCACCGGGTCCTGCTCGGCCTCGTGCACGTCTGGCGGCGGGTCCCGGGCACCTGCCGGTCCTGCCGTGCCGGTTGGGCCGGCATGCCGGAGGCCACGGCGAACCGGCTCGCCCAGCGCATCGGCATCCTGCACCCGACGCCGCTGCAGTGGCTCGTGCTCATCGTGGTCGCAGGGGCCAGCTGGGCGGCCGACTACCTCGCGCTGCACACGTGCGCCACCGCGCTGGACCTGGGCGCCACGTGGACGACCCTGGCGCTCGGCTTCCTCGTCGTCCAGCTCAGCATCGCGCTGCAGGTGCTGCCCGGCGGTGCCGGGCTGGCCGAGACCGGGCTGCTCGGCGTGCTGCTCGCCTCGGGCGCCCCGCCGGCGCCCGCCGCCGCGACCGTGCTGGTGTACCGGCTGATCACCTGGCTGGGGCTGTCCGTGGCCGGGTGGATCGTCTACGCCGCGCAGATCCACCTCACCCCGGCGCACGGCCACCGGCACCGGGCCGGCGGTGCCGAGGACGAGCCGGAACTGCCGCCGGGCACGGTGCGCGGCACCTGGTAGGGGTCAGTCCGCGACCACACGCACGAGCGCGGCCGCCTCCTTCGCGCGTGCCCGGGCCGTGGCGACGTCGTCGGCCGCGGCGACCACGACGCCCATCCGCCGCGTCGCGTGGCTCTCGGGCTTGCCGAAGAGCCGGACGTCGGTCCCGGGGACGGCCAGGGCGGCATCGACCCCCTCGAACGCGACGGCCTTGGCGTCGACGCCGCCGTAGATCACCGCGGACGCGCCCGGCGAGCGCAGGTCGACCGCGACCGGCAGGCCCAGCACGGCGCGGGCGTGCAGCTCGAACTCCGACAACCGCTGGGTCGCCAACGTGACCAGGCCGGTGTCGTGCGGCCGCGGCGAGACCTCCGAGAACAGCACCTCGTCGCCGCGCACGAACAGCTCCACGCCGAAGATCCCACGGCCGCCGAGGGCCCCGGTGATGCGGTCGGCGACCTCCCGGGCGCCGGCGAGCGCCGCCGCCGACATCGCCTGCGGCTGCCAGGACTCGACGTAGTCGCCGTCGCGCTGGAGGTGCCCGATGGGGGCGCAGAACCGGGTGCCCTCGGTCCCGCGCACCGTGAGCTGGGTGATCTCGTAGTCGAAGTCGACGAAACCCTCGACGATGACCCGGGTGCCCGCCACGCGGCCGCCCGCCAGGGCGTACTCCCACGCGGGCTCGAGGTCGTCCGCCGAGCGCAGCACGGACTGGCCCTTGCCCGACGACGACATGACCGGCTTGAGCACACACGGGTAGCCGATGCCGCCCCCCGTGTCGCCCCCGGCGCGGTTCCCGGGGCCCTCGATCGCCGCGCGCACCTCGTCGAGGGAGTCCGCGAAGGCGTAGGGCGAGGTGGGCAGGCCGAGCTCCTCGGCGGCGAGCCGCCGGATGCCCTCGCGGTCCATCGTCAGCCGGGTGGCGCGGGCGGTGGGGACGATCGTGGCGGTGCCGGCCTCCTCGACGGCCAGCAGCGCGCTCGTCGCGATCGCCTCGATCTCCGGGATGACGTAGTGCGGCCGCTCCTGCTCGATCAGCGCCGTGAGCGCGACCGGGTCGGTCATGTCGATCGTGTGGGCGCGGTGCGCGACCTGGTGGCCGGGCGCGTCCGGGTACCGGTCGACCGCCACGACCTCGACGCCGAGCCGCTGGAAGGCGATGACGACCTCCTTCCCGAGCTCGCCCGCGCCGAGCAGCATGACGCGGGTCGCGGAGGGGGCGAGCGGGGTGCCGATGCGCATGCGGCCAGCTTAAATACCGCGGAGATCGGCACCCCGGCCGCTCACGCGTCGGCCGGTTCGCCCTGGTGAGCCTTGCGCATCGCCTCGACGTCCGGCTTCCCGAACTGGGACAGCATGGCCTGCATCGTCCGGTTGGCCGCCGCGGTGTCGGGGTCCTTCATCCACTCCTCGGCCTCGAGGGACACGACCTGCCAGGACACGCCGAACCGGTCCTTCAGCCAGCCACACGGCTGGGGCTGGCCGCCGTCGATCAGCGCGTCCCAGTAGTGGTCGATCTCCTCGGTGGTCTCGCACGGCACCACGAACGAGACCGCCTCGGTGTGCGGGAACTGCGGCCCGCCGTTGAGCCCGGCGAAGTCCCGCCCGTCCAGGGTGAAGTACACGATCATGACCTCGCCGGCCGGTCCGGGCGCGCCCTCCGGGTAGTACTGGATCTCGGTGATCTCCGAGTTCGGGAACACGGAGGTGTAGAACTCGGCGGCCGGCTGCGCCTGGCCGTCGAACCACAGGCAGGTGGCGATCTGCTTCATGGGGGTCTCCTCGTGCTCGGGTCGCGGTGTTCCTTCTCCGGCGCAGGGGAGACCGGGCCCTCCGGCACGAACTCATCGGCTCACCGCGAGTGCCGTGGAATCATCGGCTAGAGTGCCGAGGTGACCGCGGATTCCCTGGACGACACGGACTGGCGCCTGCTGGAAGCACTGCAGCGTGACGGGCGGGCGAGCTACGCCGACCTCGGCCGGCTGGTCGGGCTCTCGCCCAGCGCGGTCACCGAGCGGGTGCGCCGGCTCGAGGAGAGCGGTGTGATCACCGGCTACGGCTGCGAGGTCGACCCCGAGAAGCTGGGACTGGCGATCATGGCGCTGGTCCGGCTCCGCCACCCGAGGGGCAACGACGCGCCCCTGCGCGACCTGCTCGCCACCACCCCCGAGATCATCGAGGCCCACCACGTGACGGGGGAGGACTGCCTCGTGCTCACGGTCCGCACCCGCACGGTGCGCCACCTCGAGGAGGTCACCGGGCGGGTGGCCGGGCTGGGCGGGGTCACCACGAGCGTCGTCTACTCGAGCCCGGTGCCGCGCCGCTCGGTCGTCGCCGGCGCGGTCCACGCCCGCGCCGCCGCGGCCGCCCGCTCACCCCGCCGCCCCTGAGCCGCATCATGGAACCATAGTGCGCTCAGCCAGGCTCCTGAGTCGCATCATGGAACCATAGTGCGCGGATCCGAGCCCTGAGGACGCGTTGTGGAACCATCATGCGATCAGTGGTCGAGCAGGGCGAGGAGGGTGCCTGGTTTCACGGTGGTGGCGCCGACGGCGTGGAGGAGCCGGGTGAGCTGGCGGTCCGCGGTCACCACGCACACGTCCTCGTCCCGTTCGCCGAGGTCGTGGGCGAGCTCGACCATCGCCGAGTCGCCGTCCGCGGGGGCGAGCAGCACGTCGAGGTCCTCGGGGAGCTCCGCCCGCTTCGCGGCGCCCTCCAGCACCAGCAGGACCCGGTCACCGAGCGAGGTGAGCGACCCGGCCCGGCCGGCCTCGGCCAGCTGGGCGGCGAGCCTGCCCGCCGCGCCCGCGCGGTCCCGCCACCAGCCGTCCGGCCGGGAGCCGACGACGTTGGCGCCGTCGACGACCAGCAGGCGCGCACGTCCTCCCGGGCGGGGCGGACCGGGCGAGCGGCGGGTCACGGGTTGCGGAGGTCCGGGGGCAGCTTGGCCGCAGCGGCCCGGTCCACGAGCCACCGGGTGCGGAGCCGGCCGCGGGCGCCCGCCACCGGGAGCGCGACCTCGCCCGCTCCGCCGAGGGCCATGCTGACCGCGGCGGCCTTCTCCTCACCGGCCGTGACGATCCAGACCTCCTGCGAGGTCCGGATGGCCGGGAGCGACAGCGAGACCCGGGTCGGCGGGGGCTTGGGGCAGTTGTACACCGGGATCACGGTCCGCTCGGTCTCGTGGACCGCCGGCGACTCCGGGAAGACCGACGCGGTGTGCCCCTCGCCGCCCATCCCCAGCAGCATGATCTCGAACGCGGGCACCTCCCCGTGGTCCTCGGGGCGCGCCTTGCGGGCGAGCAGGTCCGCGTACTCCGCTGCCGCCTCGTCGGCCCCGGACGGCCCCGTGCCCACGTCGGCCCCCATCGGGAAGACCAGCGAGGGGTCGACGTCGACGTGGTCGAGCAGGGCCTCGCGGGCCTGGGTCTCGTTGCGCTCCGGGTCGCCCGCGGGGAGGAAGCGCTCGTCGCCCCAGTAGAACTCGACGCGCGACCAGTCCACGGCCGCCCGCGCGGGCGAGTCCCGGATGTGCTCCAGGAGCGCGATGCCCACCCCGCCGCCGGTCAGCACCAGCCGCGGGATGTTCCCCGTGGCCTGCAGGTCGACGAGCCGGGTGACCAGCCTCGCCGCCGTGGCCGCCGCCAGCACCTCGGCATCGGAGTGGATCGTGATCTCGGGGGTGGCGCCGGGGCTCACACCTGCACCGCCGTCCGGCCGCGGGAGACGGCGTCGACCCCCGCGAGGGCCTCGCCGTACGTGTCGTCCGGGTCGAGCCGGCGCAGCTCCTCGGCGAGGCAGTCCGGCACCCCGCGCCGGGCCAGCGCGATCAGCCGGTCCGGCTGGCCGGGCTGGGAGAGCGTGGCCGTCTTGCCGTCCGGCCGGATCAGCTCGATCGGGCCCGACGCGCGGGTCAACCGGACCAGTGACATGCCCTCGCCCCGCGAGGCGGGGGAGCGCTTGACCTTCACCCCGAGCCGGGTGGCCAGCCACCCCGCGAGCAGGTCGGTCGACGGGGAGACCTGCTCGCCCGCGACCAGGCCGCCCGTGACCTCGTCGTGCGGCGGGAAGTCCAACGCCGCGGCCAGGAGCGCGCGCCACTGGGTGAGCCGGGTCCAGGTGAGGTCGGTGTCGCCGGCGACGTGGTGCGCCCGGCGCTGCTCGAACGCCTTCACCGGGTTCCGCGAGGACAGCGCGTCCGTGATCCGCCGCTGCGCGAGCTGGCCGATCGGGTCCTCGGAGGGGACCGCGGGCGCGTCCTCCGGCCACCACGCGACGACCGGGGCGTCGGGCAGCAGCAGCGGCGTGACCATGCCGGCCCCCGCGTCGCCGCCGGCCAGCGCGCCGTAGCCGCGCAGCACGATCACCTCGCTGGCGCCGGCGTCGCCGCCGACGCGGATCTGTGCGTCGAGCCGGGCGGCGGCCTTGCGCTGGCCGCGGGCCAGCACGATCACCCGGCAGGGGTGCTCCCGGCTGGCGGTGTTCGCGGCCTCGATGGCGCTCTCGATCGCGGAACCGTCGTCCGTGACCACCACGAGCGTGAGCACCCGGCCGAGGGCGAGCACGCCGCCGCGCTCGCGCAGCTCGACGAGCTTCTTGTTGACCGTCGAGGTGGTGCTCGACGGCAGGTCGACGATCATCCGGGACTCCTTACGGCCGGCGCCAGGTGCGGCCGGTGCGGGCGAGCATCTCGTTGGCCTGCTCCGGGCCCCAGCTCCCGGCGGAGTAGGGCGGCGGGCCCTCCGGCAGCGAGTGCCAGTAGTCGATCACCGGGTCGAGGATCTCCCAGGACCGCTCGACCTCGTCGTTCACCGGGAACAGCGAGGGCTCGCCGAGCAGCACGTCGAGGATCAGCCGCTCGTAGGCCTCGGGGGAGGCCTCGGTGAACGCGGTGCCGTAGCCGAAGTCCATGGTGACGTCCCGGACCTCCATCTGGCTGCCCGGCACCTTCGACCCGAACCGCATGGTCACGCCTTCGTCCGGCTGGACCCGGATGACCAGTGCGTTCTGCCCCAGCTCCTCGGTCATCGTGGAGTCGAACGGCAGGTGGGGCGCCCGCTTGAAGATCACCGCGATCTCGGTGACCCGGCGGCCCAGGCGCTTGCCCGTGCGCAGGTAGAACGGCACGCCCGCCCAGCGCCGGTTCTCGATCTCACAGGTGATCGCCGCGAAGGTCTCGGTGGTGGAGTTCGGGTCGTAGCCCTCCTCCTCCTTGAGCCCGGGCACCAGCTCGCCGCCCTGCCAGCCGCCCGCGTACTGGCCGCGCGCGGTGGTCTCCGACAGCGGCTGCACCAGCTTGGTGGCGTTGAGGACCTTGATCTTCTCGCTGCGCAGCTCGTCGGAGGAGAAGGAGGTCGGCTCCTCCATCGCGGTGAACGCGAGCAGCTGCAGCAGGTGGTTCTGGATGACGTCGCGGGCCGCACCGATGCCGTCGTAGTACCCCGCGCGCCCGCCCAGGCCGATGTCCTCGGCCATGGTGACCTGCACGTGGTCGACGTAGTGGCTGTTCCAGATCGGCTCGAACAGCTGGTTGGCGAAGCGCAGCGCCAGGACGTTCTGCACCGTCTCCTTGCCGAGGTAGTGGTCGATCCGGAAGACCGAGTCCTCGGGGAAGACGTCGTTGACGATCGAGTTGAGCTCCCGGGCCGACTCCAGGTCGTGGCCGAAGGGCTTCTCGATGACGACCCGGCGCCACTGGTCGGCGTTCTGCGCGGACAGCCCCGACCGGGCCAGCTGCTTGCACACCACCGGGAACGCCGACGGCGGGATCGACAGGTAGAAGGCGTGGTTGCCGCCGGTGCCGCGGACCCGGTCGAGGTCCCGCACGGTCTGCTCGAGCCGGTCGAACGCGTCGTCGTCGCCGAACGTGCCCTGCACGAACCGGAAGCCCTCGGCCAGCCGGTCCCACACCTCCTGCCGGAACGGGGTGCGCGCGTGCGCCTTGACCGCCTCGTGGACGACCTGGCCGAAGTCCTGGTCGTCCCAGTCCCGGCGGGCGAACCCGGTGAGGGCGAAGCCCGGCGGGAGCAGCCCGCGGTTGGCCAGGTCGTAGATGGCCGGCATCAGCTTCTTGCGCGACAGGTCACCGGTCACCCCGAAGATCACGAGCCCGCACGGGCCGGCGATGCGCGGCAGCCGCTTGTCGCGCGGGTCCCGCAGCGGGTTCACCCAGCTCGCGGTGTGTGCGGGGATGCCCTTGGTCCCGCTGGTCATGACTCGCTCCGTCTCTCGGGGTCGGTCGGTCGGCTCGCGGAGTCGGTCCCGGGGCCCCGGCGCACAGCCTGGACCGCGTGGGCGAGCGAGACGAGCCCGGCCACCCGGTCGGTGAGGTGCAGCCGCAGCACGGGGACACCCCGGGCCGCGACGTCGGCCGCCACGCTGCCCGCCTCGGTCAGCGCCAGACTAGTCAGGGCGGGCCCGGGGTCGGGCGCGAGATCATCCGGCGCGTCCCCCGTGACCAGGCACAGGGCACCCGGTCGGGGGTCGTCGCGCCGGAACGGCGTCAGCACGCCGCGGTCCCGCGGCCCCCAGCCGAACGTCACCGGCACGCCGGCACGCCGGGCCAGCTCGCCGCGCAGCACGGCGACCGACGCGTCGTCGGCCGGGTCCAGCCAGACCGACACGGCCAGGTGCCCGCCCGGCGGCACCGCGTCGACCAGGGCCCGCAGCGCGGCGCCCGGCCCCTCGGCCGCCGCGTCCGAGAGCGCGGCCGCCGAGTGGACGTCGACGAGGCCGTCCGAGCCGCGCCGCACGAGGGGTTCCGGGTCGCCCGCCGGCGACGCGGCGGCGGGCGCCTCGGGGCCGAACGCCTCGCCGGCGAGCAGGCGGGCCGCGGCGGCCGCCGCGTACTGCCAGAGGAGCAGCTCGGCGCCCAGCGGCCCGCCGGTGCGGACGACCTCGCCCGTGAGATCCAGGACCTCGTCGCCGTCACCCTCGTCGTCACCCTCGTCGGCGCCCTCGCCGCTCCGGTCCCCGGCTCCGGCGTCGAGATCGCCGGCGCCCACCCCGGTGACCTCGGCGAGCACCGCGTCGACGGTGGGGTCGACCTCCGCCGCACCCCCGCCGAGCAGCTCGGACAGGTCGTCGGGTGCGGCGTCGGGATGCCGGGCGACGCCGGGGGCCAGCACGGGGCCGGGCGGCAGGCCGTCGGGGTCGCCGGGGTCGACGAGCACGGGCGAGGCCCCGGCGGCGCCGACGAGCGCCGCGACCCAGTCCGCCAACGCGGGCGGCCCCGCGGCGGGATCGAGCCGCACGGCGCCCGCCCCGACGGCGACCAGCATGCCGGCGAGCTCCAGGGCCGGGTTCTCCGGCTCGTCGGTGGTGAGCAGCTCGGCCACGGCCCGGGCGTCGTCGAGCACCTCCGCGATCGGGGCCCCGGCCAGGCCCGCGGGCACCAGCCCGGGGGCACCGAGGACCGACCACGCGCCGGGGACGTCCCGCTCGGTCGTGATCACGACGGACCCGGCGGCGCGCGCGCTCTCGTCCAGCGGGGACCCCGCCTCGGTGAGCACGACCGTCCGCTCGGCCGCGCGGCGCGGTCCGACCTCCTCGGCGACGGCGGCGGCGAGCAGCTCGTGCACCGCGGCGACCCAGCCGGTGTCGCCGGCCGGGTCGGCGACGACCAGCACCGTCCCGCTCAGGTCGGTCGCCAGCGCGTGCGAGACGGCCCCGGGGTCGGGGGAGTCGAGCACCCGCAGCAGGCCGGACTCCCCGGCGAGCACCTGTGCGCCGAGGGTCCAGCGCGAGTCACCGACGAGCAGCACGCGCGCGGCGCCCTCGACCCGGAAGGCCTCGCGCAGCGCGTCGACCTGCCCGACGAGCGGGCGGGAGGTGCGCGGCAACGCCGCCCAGCCGAGGCCGTCGGCGGCGGCGGGGCCCCACGCGGACGGGTCGGCATCGGTGATCCGGGACGCGACGACGTCCGTGGCCAGTTCGGCGGCGACCCGCCGCGCCGCACGGGCGAGCGGGCCGGTGCCCGGACGGGAACCGCCGCCGAGCTCCACGATGGGCAGCCCGGCGGCGGGTTCTGAGCTCACGGGGGCGAGCCTCCTGGGATCGATCTGCTCCGCCGCGTGCTACTTCGCGGCGTCGAGCTGCTCCTGCACCGACTCCTGCAGCTCGGACCAGGACTTCTCGAACTTGTCGACGCCCTCGTTCTCCAGCGTGAGGAACACGTCGGTGACGTCGACGCCGACGCGCTCGAGGTCGTCGAACACCCGCTGCGCGTCGGCGGCGGTGCCGGTGACCTTGTCGCCGTCGACCTCGCCGTGGTCGGCGAAGGCGTGCAGGGTCTTCTCCGGCATCGTGTTGACCACGTTGGGGACCACGAGCTCGGTCACGTACATCGTGTCCGCGTACTCGGGGTTCTTCACGCCGGTCGAGGCCCACAGCGGCCGCTGGCGGCGGGCGCCCTCGGCCTCGAGCGCGGCCCAGCGGTCCGAGCCGAAGACCTCCTCGTAGGCGGCGAAGGCCAGCCGCGAGTTCGCGACGCCCGCCTTGCCCTTGAGCGCCTTCGCCTCGTCCGTGCCGATCGCGTCGAGCCGGCCGTCGATCTCGGTGTCCACCCGGGAGACGAAGAACGAGGCGACCGAGGCGATCCGGGAGAGTTCCTGGCCGTTCTTCGCGGCCTGCTCCAGGCCGGCCAGGAAGGCCTCCATCACGGCCTTGTACCGCTCGACCGAGAAGATCAGCGTCACGTTCACGCTCACGCCCTCGGACAGGGCACGGGTGATCGCCGGCAGGCCGGGCTCGGTGGCGGGGATCTTGACCAGCAGGTTCGGCCGGTCGACGGCCTTCCACAGGTCCAGCGCCTGGGCCACGGTGGCGTCGGTGTCGCGCGCCAGCGTCGGGTCGACCTCGAGCGACACGCGCCCGTCGATCCCCTGGGTGGCCTCCCAGGTGCCGCTGAACACGTCGCAGGCCTGCTGGACGTCGGACACGGTGATCTCGCGGATCGCGGCGGCGACGTCCGCGCCGCGGCCCGCCAGCTCGTTCACCTGGCTGTTGTAGGAGGCGCTGTCCTTGAGCGCGGCCGCGAAGATCGTCGGGTTGGTGGTGACGCCGACGACGCTCCAGTCGCTGATCAGCTCGGCGAGGTTGCCGGAGGTGATCCGCTCCCGGGACAGGTCGTCGAGCCAGATCGACACGCCCGCCTGGGACAGCGCGGCGAGCCGTTCGTGGGTGCTCATTGCCGGTACTCCTTCTTCCGGTGGCGGGTTCAGGACTTGCCGAGGCTCGCCCGGGCCGCGTCGACGACGGCCTCCGGCGTGAAGCCGAACTTCTCGAACAGGGTGGCCTGGTCGGCGCTGGCACCGTAGTGCTCGATCGAGACGATCCGCCCGGCGTCGCCGACGAACCGGTACCACGGCATGGCGATGCCGGCCTCGACCGCGACGCGCGCCGTCACCGACGGCGGCAGCACGGAGTCGCGGTACGTGGCGTCCTGCGCGTCGAACCACTCCACACAGGGCATCGACACCACCCGGGTGGCAACGCCGTCGGCCTCCAGCGTCTTCCGGGCCGCGACCGCGAGCTGCACCTCGGATCCGGTGGCGATCAGCACGACCTGCGGGTCGCCGTTCGAGGCGTCGGCAAGCACGTAGCCGCCCTTCTTGACGCCCTCGTACGAGGTGCCCTCGAGGGTCGGGACGTTCTGCCGGGTGAGGGCCATGCCCACCGGGCCGTCCTGCCACTCGAGGGTGGCCCGCCAGCCGGCGGCCGTCTCGTTGGCGTCGGCGGGACGCAGCACCGAGAGGTTCGGGATCGCCCGCAGCGCGGCCAGGTGCTCGATCGGCTGGTGGGTGGGCCCGTCCTCGCCGAGCCCGATGGAGTCGTGCGTCCACACGAAGATCGCCGCGGTCTTCATCAGCGAGCCGAGCCGGACCGCGGGCCGCATGTAGTCGCTGAACTGCAGGAACGTGCCGCCGTACGGGCGGGTCGGGCCGTGCAGGGCGATGCCGTTGAGGATCGCGCCCATCGCGTGCTCGCGCACGCCGAAGTGCAGCGTGCGGCCGTAGGGCTCGGCGTTCCACATCTTCGTGGCCGCGCTCTTGGGCCCGAACGAGTCCGCGCCCTCCATCGTGGTGTTGTTGCTCTCGGCCAGGTCGGCCGAGCCGCCCCAGAGCTCGGGCAGCACCGGGGCGAGCGTCTTGAGCACCTCGCCCGACGCCTTGCGGGTGGCGAGGCCCTTCGAGTCCGGCTCCCAGGTGGGCAGCGCGTCCGCCCAGCCCTCGGGCAGCGCGTTGGCCAGCAGCCGGTCGAACAGCTGCTTGCGCTCCGGCTCACGCATCGCCCAGTCGTCGAACGTGGTACGCCACCGATCGATCGCCCCGCCCTGCCGCTCGCCGACGGAGCGGGTGTGCGCGAGCACCTCGGGCTCGATCTGGAAGCTCTTCTCCGGGTCGAAGCCGAGGATCTTCTTGACCTCGGCGACCTCGTCGGCGCCCAGCGCGGAGCCGTGCGCCTTGCCGGTGTTCATCTTGGTGGGCGCCGGGTAGCCGATGACCGTCCGGAGCAGGATGAACGACGGCCGGCCGGTCTCGGCCTTGGCGTTCTCGATCGCCTCGAGGATGCCGGTGACGTTCTCGCCGCCGTCGACGACCTGGACGTGCCAGCCGTAGGCCTCGTAGCGCTTCGCGGTGTCCTCGGACAGCGCGATGGTCGTGTCGTCCTCGATGGAGATCTTGTTGTCGTCGTAGAAGACGACGAGGTTGCCCAGCTCCTGGCGCCCCGCGAGGGACGACGCCTCGCTGGTCACGCCCTCCTCGATGTCCCCGTCGGAGGCGATGACGTAGATGAAGTGGTCGAACGGCGAGGCGCCCTCGGGGGTGTCCGGGTCGAACAGGCCGCGCTCGCGCCGCGCCGCGATCGCCATCCCGACCGCGGAGGACAGGCCCTGGCCGAGCGGCCCCGTCGTCATCTCGACGCCGTTGGGGGTGGCCTCCAGCTCCGGGTGGCCCGGGGTCTTGGAGCCCCAGGTCCGCAGTGCCGCCAGGTCCTCCATCTCCATGCCGTAGCCGGCGAGGAAGAGCTGGATGTACAGGGTGAGGCTGGAATGGCCCGCGGACAGCACGAAGCGGTCCCGCCCGACCCAGCCCGGGTCGCTCGGGTCGTGCCGCATGACACGCTGGTAGAGGCAGTAGGCGAGGGGGGCGAGGCTCATCGCGGTGCCCGGGTGGCCGCTGCCGCACTTCTGCACGGCGTCGGCGGCGAGCACGCGGATCGTGTCGACGGCGCGCTTGTCCAGATCGGACCAGTCGTCCGGGACGTGCGCCTGGGTCAGTGCCTCGATCTCGGACTCCGTTACAGACACGCCTGAAGCTCCTGTCCTCGTGGGTGGGACGCCGACCTACCCGGCGGGGGCCGTCTCCATGCCTCGTGCCCATGCCCCGGGTCCACCACGACGTCGGCGGCGCGGACCGGTCGGCGCGTCCGGCTCGACCCCGACTCTATCGACCCCGGACTCTAGCGGCCGGGCACCGGACGTCGCCCGATCCGCTCGTCGATCGGACACCCACGGGACTACCCCGCCCCGCCGGCCCGCATTCCACCGGTTAGCATCGACGCGTTGTAGAAGTCGGTCCGTGGGTCGAGCGTGCGACACGGGCCGGTGGACGCGGCACCCACCACAGTCCGTCGGCGAGCGAGGTACCAACTGGTGAGCGCACCCGTCTCACACCGGGGAGCGGCCGACAGGCCCGACCGGACGGGACCCCCGGGGTCGGCGGGCGCACCCGCTCGCGGGCGGCTCGCGCGGTGGCGGGAGACGGTGCGGGCCTATCTGGGGCTCACCAAGACGCGGATCATCGAGCAGCTGCTCGTGGTCACGGTGCCGGCGATGATCCTCGCCGAACGGGCGATCCCGTCCGTGTGGCTGATCCTCGCCACCCTCGTCGGCGGGGCGATGGCCGCGGCCAGCGCGCACGCCCTCAACTGCGTGGCCGACGCGGACATCGACGCCAAGATGAAGCGCACGTCACGGCGGCCCACCGCCCGCGGCGAGGTGCCCCGGCGCAACGCGCTGATCTTCGGCCTGGTGCTCGGGGCGCTGTCGGCGGCCTGGTTGTGGGCCACGACGAACCTGCTGTCCGCGGTGCTGTCGGTGGCCGCGATCGCCTTCTACGTGCTGGTCTACACGCTGGTGCTCAAGCGGCGGACCTCGCAGAACATCGTGTGGGGCGGCGCCGCCGGCTGCATGCCGGTGGTCATCGGCTGGTCCGCGGTCACCGGCACGGTCGGCTGGCCGGCCCTGGTGATGTTCGGCGTGATCTTCTTCTGGACGCCGCCGCACTTCTGGGCGCTGGCCATGAAGTACCGGGACGACTACGCGGCCGCCGAGGTGCCGATGCTGCCGGTCGTGGCCACGCCGCGGCAGGTGTCGGTCCGGATCGTCGCCTACTCCTGGGTGATGGCGGCCTGGAGCTTCCTGCTGCTGCCCGTCACGTCCTGGATCTACACGGCGTTCGCCCTGGTGGGCGGGGTCTACTTCGTGGTCATGGCGCACCGGCTGCACGCCGGGGTGAAGGCGGGCCGGGAGGTGGCGCCGATGCGGTTGTTCCACCTGTCCAACCTCTACCTCTGCGGTCTCTTCCTGGCCATCGCCGTCGACGCCGCGATCGGCCTGCCCACCGTCCTCTAGCGGCCCCGCCGTCCGTGCGTGGTCGGTGGTGCTCCGAGCACCGCCGACCACGCACGGGCACGCGTCAGCGCAGCAGGTCGGGCGTCTGCCAGGGCTCGCCGAGGACGTGGTGGGCGAGGAAGGCATGGACCGTCTCGTACCAGATCACGGCGTGCTGCGGCGTGAGCACCCAGTGGTTCTCGTCCGGGAAGTACAGGAACCGGTGCGGATTCGCGGCCGGGTCGGTCACGCGGGACTGCAGGTCCCACCACAGCCGCAGGCCCTCGCCGATCGGCACCCGGTAGTCCTTGTCGCCGTGGATCACCAGCATCGGCGTGGTGATCGCGTCGGCGTGCCGGTGGGGGCTGTTCTCCGCGGCCATCTCCGCCGTCATCTCGGTGAGCCAGTAGTCCGCGAAGTCCGTGGTCGGGCCGAACTGGTCGAGCGCCCAGAGACTCGCGTGCGTGACGACCGCCCGGAAGCGGTCGGTGTGCCCGGCGATCCAGTTGGCCATGTAGCCGCCGAAGGAGCCCCCCATGGCCGCGGTGCGCGAGGCGTCGACCTCGGGCAGCGTCTCCGCGGCGTCGGTGAGCGCCATCAGGTCGGTGTAGGGCGGACCGCCCCACGCGCCCCAGCCGCGCTGCACGAACGCCTGGCCGTAACCGGTGGACAACGCGGGGTCGGGCAGCAGCACGGCGTACCCCCGGGCCGCCATCAACCACGGGTTCCACCGCCACTGCCAGGCGTTCCAGCTGTTCAGCGGGCCACCGTGCACCCACAGCAGCAGTGGGACGGGGTCCGTCGACGTCGCCGACGCGGGCAGCACCAGCCACGCGCGCAGCGGCCCGCCGTCCTCGGCGGTCGTCGTGACCTCGGTGAGCGTGCCCGGCAGCGCCGGTGGCTCGGCCGGACCGGGCAGCGCGGTGGGCTGCTGGCCGGGGGTGTGGGCGTCGAGCCGAACCGGCGCCGGCGGGCTGTCCACCGCCGAGCGCAGCGCGTAGACGTGGCCGCCGTCGGGCGCGACGACCGGATCGGTGTAGGCGCCGTGGTCGCCGGTCAAACGGGTGACCGAACCCGAGCCGGTCTCGATCCGGAACAGCGGGCCGCGGCCCTGCTCGTCGGCCACCACGACCAGTGCGGACGAGTCCGGCGTCCAGGCCAGGTCCACCGGCCAGCGGTCCCAGTCGCCGGCGAGCTCGCGGGGCCCTCGGTCGGGCCCGTCGCCGGCGAGCGGCACGAGCACCAGGGTCGGGCGGGGGGCGCGGTCGGGCGTCGAGCGGCGCGTGCGGACGGCGGCGACGGTCCGGCCGTCGGGGCTGACCCGCGGGGAGCCGTAGTCGTGGTCGGCGTCGTCGAGCAGCGTGCGGCGCTCCCCGGTCGCCGTGTCGAACGCGACCACGACCGCGCGGGAGACGCCGTGGCCGTCGGACACGGTCCACCCGCTGACAGCGGTCCGCCCGTCGGGCGCGATGTCCGCCGTGGTGTCCACGAGCGCGCGGCCCGGTGCCGGGGTGAGGTCGGTCCACGGCTCGCCGGGGCGGGCGGTCAGCAGGCGGGCCTCGTCGGGCCCCAGGTCGTGGTCCCAGAACCGGACCGGGTAGCCCGCGTGCAGGATCGCCGAGATCTTGTTCTCGCGGCGTGCCCGGCGCCGGGCGGCGTCGTCCTCGCCGGTCACGGCGCCGGGCAGGGTCGCCGAGGTCACGAGCAGCGTGCCCGCCTCGCGGGCGACGTGCGGGGCGGAGATCCCGCCGGGCCGGGTCCGGACGACGTGGGCCTCGCCGCCACCGGCCGGCAGCGACCACAGGGCCGCGGCCTCCGGGGCGTCGGGGGCCGCGTCGGGGTCGGCGCGGGCGGAGACGAAGAGGAGGTCGCCCGCCGGGGTGAAGACCGGTGCGGACTCGCCCGTGGCGCCGCGCGTGAGCCGGCGGGCCGGTGCCTCACCGTTCGGGTCGATCTCCCAGAGCGCGGGGCGCCACGCCGTCCGCTCGCGGTCCAGGGCCGCCACGGTGGTGACGAGCCGGGACCCGTCGGGGGAGAGGGCGAGCCCGGCGAGGCGGGGGAGCGCGACGAACGCCTGCAGGTCGTCGGTGAGGGGGGTGGCGGACGGGTCCGTGAGGGGATCGGGCACGTGCCATACCTACACCGTCCCCCTCCGTCGGGAGGGGAGGGTTCCGCGGCCCTGCGGTGTCGGCACGGACAATGGGCGGGCAGGAGCGGGACGTGACACGGCGGAGGGGACTCGGGTGGGACCAGTGACCGCGGCGGCCGGGAGGGCGGCACGGCCGGTGACGAGCAATGCTGGGCCTGGGCCTGGGCCTGGGGCTGGGCCTGGGGCTGGGCCTGGGCGCGGCACGGTGGTCGCGACGTTCTTCCTGGTCCTCTACGTGGCGATCTCGCTGCCCTGATCGGTGTCGGCGCGGCGGCACGGGCCTTCGGGCTGGTTCCGGCCGGCGTGGTGTTCTCCGGGATCGTGGCGGCGCTGGCGCTGGTCGCGCTGGTGCTGACCGTCCGGGCGAGCCGCCGGGCGGCGTGAGCTCCCGCTCGCCGCCCGTCGGGCGAGGGCCGCCGCCGGTCAGCGGCTCGCGGCGAGCGTGGGCTCCGAGGAGGCCGGCGACGCGACCGGCGACGGGGCGGGTGCGCGGTGGCTGGTGGCCGTCCACACGGCCGCGGCGGCGGCGGTGGTCAGCGCCGCACCGAGGACGTGCAGGGCCACCAGCACCTCGGGGACACCGAGCGCGTACTGGACCCCGCCCAGCGCGCCCTGGGCCAGCACGACGGTGACGAGCACGGCGTAGCGGCGCTTCAGCCGGGCGTCGGCACCGGCCGTCCACAGCGCGAAGCCGAGGCCGACGAGCAGGCCGAGGTAGGCGAACAGCAGGTCCGCGTGCAGCTGGGCCAGCACGGGCACGCCGATGCCCAGGCGCGGGGTGGCCGCGTCGCCCGCGTGCGGGCCCGCGGCCGTCACGAGCGTGCCGGCGACCAGCAGCGCGCCGAGCACCACGCTGGCGACCAGGGTGAGCATCCGGACGGGCCGCGGGACGGTCCGCGTCACCGGGCCGCCGCCCGTGGCCTCGTCGACCAGCTCGACGGCCAGCCACACCAGGATCGTCGAGGCCAGGAAGTGCGGCATCACGCTCCACCACACCAGGCCCGCGAGCACCGTGAACCCGCCGATGACGGCCTGTGCGACCACCCCGAGCGGCATGGCGAGCGCCAGCCAGGTGAGCCGGCGGCGGCGGGGCCGCACGTTCAGCGCGGCGAGGAGGGTCAACCCGGCCACGACCACGAGGAACACCGACAGCAGCCGGTTGCCGAACTCGACCCACTGGGTGAGCGGCGCGATCTCGGGGTGCGGTTCGGGGACGAGCGAGCCGGGGAAGCAGTTCGGCCAGGTGGGGCAGCCCAGGCCGGAGCCGGTCACCCGGACCACGGCGCCGGTGACCATGATCCCGGCCTGCCCGAGGAGCGACAGGATCGCCAGCCGCCGCATCCACCGCGGGGACGTCGCCGGCACGCGCCGCAGGAGGTTCACACTACAGATGGTAGAAGATGCGGCTCAGCGCAGGCGGACGGCCTTCACCGCCACCCCGCCGGCCACGACGGCCCACCCGACCAGCACCAGCACCGGGCCGATCCCCGGGGCGGTCCCGGCCACGAGCGGCGCACGCAGCCCCTCGGCCAGGGCGCCCGACGGCAGGGCGGCGGCCACCGCGGCGATCCCGCCGGGCAGCTGGTCGAGCGGGATCACGATGCCGCCGCCGAGCAGCAGCACGAACCACACGAGGTTGGCCACGGCCAGCACGATGTCGGCCCGCAGCGTGCCGCCGAGCAGGATCCCGAGGGCACCGAACGCCGCGCAGCCGAGCAGCAGCATCAGCAGGGCCCAGCCCAGACCGGCCGCGCCGGGCCGCCAGCCGAGGAACGCCGCGACGGCGCCGAGGATCACCAGCTGCACCACGACGACGGCCAGGACGGCCGCGAGCCGCCCGGCGACCAGCAGCCAGCGGGGGAGTGCGGTGGCGGCGAGCCGCCGGATCACGCCGTAGCGACGGTCGAAGCCCAGCGCGATGGCCTGGCTGGTGAAGGCCGTCGACATCACGGCGAGGGCCAGCACGGCCGGTACCACCGACGCCACCCGCGGCTCGGGCAGCGGGACCACCCGCAGCACGGTGAGCCCGACGAGCAGCACGACGGGGATGAGCAGGGTGAGCAGCACCTGCTCGCCGTTGCGCAGCGCCAACCGGGTCTCGGTGGCCGCCTGGACCAGCAGCATCCGGCCGAGCCGGCCCCGGCCCGGCGCCGGGGTGAAGGTCCCGGGCGCGAAGAGTTCGTTCACGACCGCAGCTCCCGTCCGGTCAGGTCCAGGAAGACGTCCTCGAGGCTGCGCCGGGCGACCTGGACGTCGTCGGCGAGGGCACCCTGGCCCGCACACCAGCCGGTGATCGCGGACAGGACGTGCGGGTCGATGCGCCCGCGGACGACGTAGCGCCCCGCGACCGTCTCGGCCGCGCGGTAGCCCGCGGGCAGTGCGGCGGCGAGGGCCGCGACATCCATCCCCGTGCGGGCGCGGAACCGCAGCTCCTGCTCGTCGCCGCCGGCGGTGAGCTCCGCCGGGCTGCCGGCCGCGACGACCGCGCCACGGTCGACGATGACGACCTCGTCGGCGAGCGCCTCGGCCTCTTCCATCAGGTGCGTGGTCAGCAGCACCGCGACCCCGTCCCGGCGCAGCGCGGAGACGAGCTCCCACACGACCCGGCGGGCCTGCGGGTCCAGGCCCGCGGTCGGCTCGTCGAGCACCACCAGCTCGGGCCGTCCGACGATGGCGCACGCGAGCGCGAGCCGCTGCTGCTGGCCGCCGGAGAGCCGCTTGTAGGGGGTGCGGGTGGCGCCTGCGAGCCCCAGCACGTCGATCAGCCAGGTGGGGTCGAGCGGGTTCGCGGCACAGGCGGCGACGAGCCGCAGCATCTCGCCGGCCTTGACCCCGGGGTAGGCGCCGCCGCCCTGCGGCATGATGCCGATCCGCGCGCGCAGCGCGTCAGGGGCGCCCGCCGGGTCGAGCCCGAGCACCCGGACCTCGCCCGAGTCGGCGCGCAGGAAACCGGTGCAGACCTCGATGGTGGTCGTCTTGCCGGCGCCGTTCGGGCCGAGCAGCGCGAGGACCGTGCCGCGGCGCAGCGTCAGGTCGAGTCCCGCGACGGCGGTCGTGGCGCCGAAGCGCTTGACCAGCCCACGTACGGACACGGCGGTGGCCGCAGGCACCTCCGCGGCGGGCGCGGCGGCGTCCGAGGCGGCCTCGTCCGACCGGGCCGACGGGGGGATCTGCACAGCGGTCGAGTCTAGGCAGGGGTCCGGGAGGCGGGCGCGGCGCCCGGATCCCGGGCCGCCTCGCGGCGCAGCGCGTGCCGGACCAGCGCCAGCCCGACGAGCAGGATCACCGCACCCGCCACGATCCCGAACGGGAGCTGGTAGGCGCGGAAGCTGAAGTCGGCCCCGGTGGGCGGGACCATCACGGCGATCACCGCCGACGCGGCCAGCGCGACCCGCCGGTAGCGCGGCATCCCCCGGGTGGCGGCGAGCGGGATCGCGGCCCACAGCAGGTACCAGGGGTGCACCACCGGCCCCAGGAGCACCACGGCACCCAGGCCGGCACCCACGCCCGTCACCGGGTCGACCCGGCCCCGCAGGCACAGCCACAGCAGCCAGCCGCAGGCCGCCGCCGCGGCGAGACCGCCCAGCCCGCGGGTGAGGGTGAGGGTGGTGTCGGTGTGGTCGCCGAGCCCGGCGAGGATGCCGATCTGCCCCGACAGCTGGCCCAGGTCGGTGGACAGCGACATCCAGCTGCGGATGGTGTTGGCCGTGCCCTGCGTGGACACCCAGCCGAAGCCCAGGCCGGTGCCGAGGCCGATGGCGGCGTAGACCGCGACGGCCACCCCGGTGAGGGCGGCGGCCGCGGCCACGACGTCCCAGGCCCGGCCGCCCCACCGCCGGGCGAGGTCCGTCCCGAGGAACCCGAGCGCGAGCAGCGCGGGCAGCTTCACCGAGGCGCCCAGCGTGATCAGCACCGCCCCCGCGACCCAGCGCGGCCACGGGACGGCTTCCTCCCGGTCGCCGAGCGCCAGGTGCAGGCCCGCCAGCAGCAGGCCGAGCATCAGCGCCTCGTTGTGGATGCCGCTGACCAGGTGGAACAGCACCAGTGGGTTGGCCGCACCGAGCCACAGCGCGAGCCCCGGTTCGACGCCGCAGCGGCGGGCCAGCTTCGGCAGCGCCCAGAGGACCAGGGCGACGCCGCCCAGTGCCAGCATCCGGTGGGCCAGGACGCCGAACACGACGTCGTTGCCGGTCAGCGCGGTGATCCCACGCCCCACGACGAGGAACAGCGGCCCGTACGGCGCCGGCGTGTCCCGCCAGATGGTCGGGATCGTGCGGGTCAGCGGGTCGTCGACGCCGAGCGCCTGTGCGGGTCCGAGGACGTACGGGTCCAGCCCCCGGGCGACGATCGCCGACTGGGCGAGGTAGCTGTAGACGTCCTTGGAGAACATCGGCGGCGCGAGCGCCAGCGGCAACGCCCACAGGATCCCGGCGCGGCCGAGCGAGAGCCGGTCCGGCGCGGGCGGCACCGCCCCGCGCGCCGAGAGCATCCGCCCGATCCACAGCCAGGCGAGCACGAGCATGCCCATGCCCGCGTAGGTCAGGGCGAGGGCGAGGGTGGCGTTGCGGGCGGGAAGCCCGATCAGCCGCAGGCCGTTGAGCGGATTGGGGACGGGCAGCGCCCCGGCGCCCAGGGCGCCGACGGCCATGAGCAGGGCCCCGGCCAGCCCGAGCCGCCGGGCGAGCCGGGCCGGATCGGCCGCGACGGCCCGGTCCACCGGCGGTGACCCGGTGGGGTCCAGGGCGGGGGCGGCCATGCCCGCGAGCGTATCGACCGGCCGCACGGCGGCCGTCCGGAGCCGGGATCCCGCACTGCGGGCGGCTCCGTACGGGCCGACGAACGGCGCCCGTCCGGCGGTGGTGGTGAGTCCGGTCACCCCCCGGGGGGCCGCCTTTGCCGACGCGGGGCATATACGCAACACTGGTGTTGTGAAAACAGCCGGACCGAGCATCGCGACCCGGGCGCCTCAGGCGTCCGCCGTCGCCGTGCCCGGCGCACCGGCGGGGCACCCGGGGTCCGTTCCCGCTCAGCACGAGGGCCGGACGCGGCTCGCCGTCGCCCGGCTCCTGCTGGAGCAGGGGCCCGTGACGGCCGCGGAGGTCGCCGCCGAGCTGGAGCTCTCGGCCGCCGCCGTGCGCCGGCACCTGGACGCCCTGATCGCCGACGGCGAGGCGGAGACCCGGGACGCGCCGCGCCGTACCCGGCGCTCGCGCGGCCGTCCGGCCAGGCACTTCCTGCTCACCGACGCGGGCCGGGTCCGCTTCGGGCACGGGTACGACGACCTGGCCACCTCGGCGTTGCGGTTCCTCGCGGCACACGCGGGGGAGCAGGCCGTCGGCGAGTTCGCCCGGTCCCGGGTGCACGACCTGCTCGGCGGCGCCGAGGACGAGATCCACGCGGCGGGCTCGCCGGAGGAGCGGGCCGAGGCGCTCGCGCGGGTGCTCACCTCGCGCGGGTACGCCGCGGCGGCCCGCGAGGCCGGGCACGGCGTGCAGCTGTGCCAGCACCACTGCCCGGTGGCCCACGTCGCGGCCGAGTTCCCGGAGCTGTGCGAGGCCGAGACCGCGGCCTTCGCGGAGGTCCTCGGCACGCACGTGCAACGCTTGGCCACCATCGCGCGCGGCGACTCCGCGTGCACCACCCACGTCCCCACCGTGTTCCCGGAGGCTCCCGAACGCCTCCGTACCGGGCAGCGCCCGGGAGCGTTGGGACAGCAAGCGACCACCACGTCCCCGAGAGGGAGGCAGTCTTCATGACGACCACTCCTGAGGTGAAGCCAGGGCTCACGCAGGAGGAGACGCTCGCGACGCTCGGCCGGTACGACTTCGGCTGGTCGGACCCGGACGTCGCCGGCGCGTCCGCCCGTCGCGGCTTGTCCGCCGACGTGGTGGCCGACATCTCCCGCCTCAAGAACGAGCCGCAGTGGATGCTCGACTTCCGGCTCAAGGCGCTGGACCTGTTCGAGCGCAAGCCGATGCCGCGCTGGGGTTCCGACCTCTCCGGCATCGACTTCGACAACATCAAGTACTTCGTGCGGTCCACGGAGAAGCAGGCCTCCAACTGGGAGGACCTGCCCGAGGACATCAAGAACACCTACGACAAGCTGGGCATCCCGGAGGCCGAGAAGGCCCGCCTGGTCGCCGGCGTCGCCGCGCAGTACGAGTCGGAGGTCGTCTACCACCAGATCCGCGAGGACCTGGAGGAGCAGGGCGTCATCTTCCTGGACACCGACACGGGGCTGCGCGAGCACCCGGAGCTGTTCCGGGAGTACTTCGGCTCGGTGATCCCGAGCGGTGACAACAAGTTCTCGGCGCTGAACTCCGCCGTGTGGTCGGGCGGCTCGTTCATCTACGTGCCGCCGGGCGTGCACGTCGAGATCCCGCTGCAGGCCTACTTCCGGATCAACACCGAGAACATGGGCCAGTTCGAGCGGACGCTGATCATCGCGGACGAGGGCTCGTACGTGCACTACGTCGAGGGCTGCACCGCGCCGATCTACAAGTCGGACTCGCTGCACTCCGCGGTCGTCGAGATCGTCGTCAAGAAGAACGCCCGGGTCCGGTACACGACCATCCAGAACTGGTCGAACAACGTGTACAACCTGGTCACCAAGCGGGCCAAGGCCGAAGAGGGCGCCACCATGGAGTGGGTCGACGGCAACCTCGGTTCCAAGGTGACCATGAAGTACCCGGCCGTGATGCTGATGGGCGAGCACGCCAAGGGCGAGGTCCTGTCCATCGCGTTCGCCGGCGAGGGCCAGCACCAGGACGCGGGCGCGAAGATGACGCACCTGGCGCCCAACACGTCGTCGACGATCATCTCGAAGTCGGTCGCGCGCGGCGGCGGCCGGACCTCGTACCGCGGCCTGATCCGGGTCAACCCGCGGGCCAAGAACTCGAAGAGCACGGTCAAGTGCGACGCGCTGCTGGTCGACACGATCAGCCGCAGCGACACCTACCCGTACGTCGACATCCGCACGGACGACGTGCAGATGGGGCACGAGGCCACCGTCTCGAAGGTCTCGGACGACCAGCTCTTCTACCTGATGAGCCGCGGTCTCACCGAGGACGAGGCCATGGCGATGGTCGTGCGCGGGTTCGTCGAGCCCATCGCGCGCGAGCTCCCCATGGAGTACGCCCTCGAGCTGAACCGCCTGATCGAGCTGCAGATGGAGGGTTCCGTCGGATGACGACCCCGGAAGTCGCGGGGCTCGCCCCCGAGCTGGCCGGCGCGAAGGAGGGGCAGGGCGAGAAGCCCGTCCTCTCCGCCGGCGAGCGTTTCACCTCCTACGACGTCGACGCCTTCGAGGTGCCGGGCGGTCGTGAGGAGAACTGGCGGTTCACCCCGCTCAAGCGCCTCAAGGGCCTGCACGACGGCTCCGCGGACCTGAGCGGCACCGTGCGGGTCACCGTGACGGGGGCCGGGGCCGATTCGGTGACCGTCGAGACCGTCGGTCGGGACGACCCGCGGATCGGCGCGGGCGGCACCCCCGCGGACCGCGTGGCCGCCCAGGCCTGGAGCGCGTTCCGCGAGGCCACGATCGTCACGCTGGACGGCACCCCCGACCCGGTGACGATCGCGGTCGAGGGTCCGGGCGCCGGTGCGGCGGCCGCCGGGCACCTGCAGCTGCGCACCACCACGCACGCCGAGGCGACCGTGGTGCTCGAGCACCGCGGGTCGGGCGTGCTGGCGGACAACCTGGAGGTCGTGCTCGCCGACGCCTCCCGGCTGACGCTGGTGGTCACCGAGGAGTGGGCGGACGACGCGGTGCACGTGTCCGCGCAGCATCTGTCGATCGGGCGGGACGCGACCCTCAAGGTGGTGTCCGTGTCGCTCGGCGGGGACCTCGTCCGGGTCAGCCCCACGGTGACCTACCGGGCCCCGGGCGGCGACGTCGACCTCGTCGGGCTGGGCTACGCGGACGCCGGGCAGCACCTCGAGCAGCGCCTGCTGGTCGACCACGCGGTGCCGCACTGCACGTCCAACGTGCTCTACAAGAACGCCCTGCAGGGCAAGGAGGGCACGCCGGACGCGCACACCGTGTGGATCGGCGACGTGCTGATCCAGGCCGCGGCGGAGAACACCGAGACCTTCGAGTTCAACCGCAACCTGGTACTCACCGAGCACGCCCGCGCGGACTCGGTCCCGAACCTGGAGATCGAGACCGGCGAGATCGTCTCCGCCGGGCACGCTTCGGCGACCGGCCGGTTCGACGACGAGCAGCTGTTCTACCTGCAGAGCCGCGGCATCCCCGAGGACGCGGCCCGCCGGCTGGTCGTCCGGGCGTTCTTCGGCGAGATCCTGCAGCGCATCCCGAACACCACCCTCCCCGAGCTGCGTGAGCGGCTGGAGCAGGCCATCGAGGCCGAGCTCGCCGTGACCGGCGTCTGACCCACCACAGGAGTTACGAAGTGGCCACCCTGGAGATCAAGGACCTGCACGCGTCGGTGAGCACCGACGACGGGCCCAAGCCGATCCTGCGCGGCGTCGACCTGACCGTGAAGGCCGGCGAGACCCACGCGATCATGGGGCCGAACGGCTCCGGCAAGTCGACCCTGGCCTACGCGATCGCGGGCCACCCGAAGTACGAGATCACCTCCGGTGAGGTGCTGCTCGACGGCGAGTCCGTGCTGGACATGACCGTGGACGAGCGCGCCCGCGCGGGCCTGTTCCTCGCCATGCAGTACCCGGTCGAGGTCCCCGGCGTGTCCATGGCGAACTTCCTGCGCTCGGCGGCCACCGCCGTCCGCGGCGAGGCGCCGAAGCTGCGCACCTGGGTCAAGGAGGTCAAGGGCGCCATGGCCGACCTCGACATCTCCGAGGAGTTCGCCGACCGCTCGGTCAACGAGGGCTTCTCCGGCGGTGAGAAGAAGCGCCACGAGGTGCTGCAGCTCGCGCTCCTGAACCC
Source organism: Pseudonocardia oceanicola (assembly GCF_047200735.1). Taxonomy (NCBI): domain Bacteria; kingdom Bacillati; phylum Actinomycetota; class Actinomycetes; order Pseudonocardiales; family Pseudonocardiaceae; genus Pseudonocardia; species Pseudonocardia oceanicola. The sequence continues at coordinate 160,441 of NZ_JBJZON010000008.1, read as the reverse complement.
GAAGATCGCGATCCTCGACGAGACCGACTCCGGACTCGACGTCGACGCCCTCCGGGTCGTGTCCGAGGGCGTCAACCGCTTCCGCAGCAGCGAGAACGGCGTCCTGCTGATCACGCACTACACGCGGATCCTGCAGCACATCACCCCGGACCACGTGCACGTGTTCGCGGGCGGCCGGGTCGTCGAGTCGGGCGGCCCCGAGCTGGCCGACGACCTCGAGAAGAACGGCTACGAGCGGTTCGTCCGGGAAGCGGCGGCGGCGTCGTGACCGCCGTCCAGGCCCCCCAGGGTCTGGACCTCGCCGCGATCCGCGACGACTTCCCGATCCTGTCGCGCACCGTCCGCGAGGGGCGCCCGCTGGTCTACCTGGACTCGGGAGCCACCTCGCAGCGCCCGCGCCAGGTGCTCGACGCCGAGCGGGCCTTCCTCGAGACGCACAACGCCGCCGTGCACCGCGGCGCGCACCAGCTCGCGGAGGAGGCCACGGACGACTACGAGGCCGCGCGGTCGAAGATCGCCGTCTTCACGGGGGCCGAGCCCGAGGAGCTGGTGTTCACCAAGAACGCCACCGAGGCGATCAACCTCGTGGCGTACGCGATGAGCAACTCCTCGGTCCGCACGGGCCTCGGGCCGGAGTCGGAGCGGTTCGCGGTCGGGCCGGGGGACGAGATCGTCGTCACCGAGCTGGAGCATCACGCCAACCTGGTGCCCTGGCAGGAGCTGTGCCGGCGGACCGGAGCGACCCTGCGCTGGTACTCGGTCACTGAGGACGGCCGGATCGACCTCGACTCGCTGGAGCTCTCGGAGCGGACCAAGGTCGTCGCGTTCGCCCACCAGTCCAACGTCCTGGGCACGATCGCCCCGGTCGAGGGGCTGGTCCGGCGGGCCCGGGCCGTCGGCGCTCTCACCGTGCTCGACGCGTGCCAGTCGGTGCCGCACATGCCGGTCAACCTGACTGCGCTCGGCGTCGACTTCGCCGCGTTCTCCGGGCACAAGATGCTCGGCCCGTCGGGGGTCGGCGTGCTCTACGGCCGCACCGAGCTGCTCGACGCGATGCCGCCCTTCCTCAGCGGCGGATCGATGATCGAGATGGTGCGGATGGAGGCCTCGACCTACGCCCCGCCGCCGCAGCGGTTCGAGGCCGGTGTGCCCATGACCTCCCAGGCCGTGGGCCTGGGCGCCGCGGTGGACTACCTGTCCGCGATCGGCATGGACCGGGTCTTCGCCCACGAGCAGGAGCTCACGCGGGTCGCGCTGGACACGCTGCGCGAGGTCGAGGGCGTGCGGATCGTCGGCCCGGACTCGCTCGAGCAGCGGGGCGGCGCCGTGTCGTTCGTGGTCGACGGGGTGCACGCGCACGACGTCGGGCAGGTGCTCGACGACCGGGGCATCGCCGTGCGGGTCGGGCACCACTGCGCCTGGCCGTTGCACCGACGGTTCGGGATCGCGGCGACCGTCCGAGCGTCCTTCCACGTGTACACCACGCCTGCGGAGGTGGCCCAGCTCGCCGACGGCGTGCGGGCCGCCCGGGCGTTCTTCGGAGTCGACGCTCCCTCCGGCAGGCCCGCGGGAGGTGTCGGGTAGGTGCAGCTCGAGCAGATGTACCAGGAGATCATCCTGGACCACTACCGGCAGCCGCACGGCGCGGGCCTGCGGGAACCGTTCGACGCCGAGACCCACCACGTCAACCCCACCTGTGGGGACGAGGTGACCCTGCGGGTCAAGCTGGACGGGGAGAACGTCGAGGACGTCTCGTACGAGTCGCTGGGCTGCTCGATCAGCCAGGCGTCGACGTCGGTCCTCACCGACCTGGTGGTCGGCAGGAGCGTCGACGAGGCGTTCCGCATCCTGGAGTCCTTCCAGGAGATGGCGCAGAGCCGCGGGAAGATCCCGGGCGACGAGGCGGTCATCGGCGACGGGATCGCGTTCGCCGGGGTCGCCAAGTACCCGGCGCGCGTCAAGTGTGCTCTGCTGGGCTGGATGGCGTTCAAGGACGCGGTCGCGCGGGTGAAGGAGGAGGCATGAGCGACAACACCACCGGGACGACCGACACGGAGGTCGTCCGGGGGGCCGCCGGGATGCCGGAGCCGCCGGCCGCCGGCGAGGGCCCCTCGCTCGACGACCTCGAGGAGGCCATGCGGGACGTGGTCGACCCCGAGCTGGGCATCAACGTCGTCGATCTCGGCCTGGTCTACGGGATGAAGGTCGAGGACAACACGGCGGTCATCGACATGACCCTGACCTCGGCGGCCTGTCCGCTGACGGACGTGATCGAGGAGCAGGCCCGCTCGGCCCTGACCGGCCCGAGCAACGGCGGCCTGGTCGAGGACATCACGATCAACTGGGTCTGGATGCCGCCGTGGGGTCCGGAGAAGATCACCGAGGACGGCCGCGAGCAACTGCGCGCCCTCGGCTTCCGCGTCTGACCCAGCGCAGTACGGAACCATGATGCGCTGAGCCGACCGTCAGTTGCGCATCATGGTTCCATGATGCGCTGAAGCGGCCGTCAATCACGCATCATGGTTCCATGACGCGCTGAAGCGGCCGCCGAATGCGCGTCGGCCCTCGCCCACGGGCCCGCTCAGGTCGTGTGCACGATCAGGACGTCGACGCCGGAGCGGCGGGCGACGTCGGACGGCACCGAGCCGAGGATGCGGCCGCTGAGGGTGTTGAGGCCCTTGTTGCCCACCACGAGCAGGTCGGCGTTGCGCTCGGTGACGGCCTTGCGCAGCACGTCGGCCGGTGCGCCGTCCTCGGCGACCTTGCTGATCTTCGTGGCACCGGCCGCGGCGGCCTTGTCCTCGGCGGTGCGCAGCACCTCCTCGGCGGGCGTCCAGCCGCGGACCTGGTAGGCCTCGTCGCCGAGGGCGTCCTCGGCCTCCAGGGTCTCCTCGCGCGAGGCGGGCGTGTAGGCGGAGACCAGGACGAGCTCGGCGTCCGAGTCGCGCGCGACGGCGGCCGCGCGCTCCACGGCGAGGTACGAGGTCGCGGACCCGTCCGTGCCGACGACGACGGTGGTGTAGGCGGACATGTGACCTCCGGGGGACCGGTCGCACGATGGTGCCGGCAGATTACCGACGGGTAGCCTGCTGAGCTGCGCCGGCTCGCGCGAATCACCTGGTCGTGGCGGGGCGGGCCCGGGGCAGCAGGGCCGGACCCACGAGCCGGGCGCGCAGCGGCCAGTCCGCGCGGGCCCACAGTGCCCGCATCGCCGCGGCGGTGCCGGGCAGGTCGGCGCGACCGGTGAGGTAGGCCCAACGATGGGGGGCGGGCAGGCCCAGGAACACCTCGAAGAAGGCCGGCACCTGCTCCGGCGGCATGCGGAGCAGGGCCTCCAGGCCGCGGTGCCGCAGCGCGTGTACCGCCCGTGCCCGTGCCGGCCAGACGACGGAGCGCGCCGCGCGCCGGGGCGCCGGGCCGGCGAGCGCCTCCGCGAGCCGCGGCGCCAGCCGCAACGCGGTCGCGACCGAGAACCCGGTGGCGGGGTGGACCAGCGCGCCCGCGGCACCGAACGCGGGGCCGGGAGCCAGTGACGCGCCGATCGGGCCCTCGACGGGGAACCGGACGCGTTCCTCCTCGGCGTCGGCGGGCGGGCGCACCCCGTGCCGGGTGAGTCGGGCGTGCAGCCGCTCGCGCAGCTCGGGCAGCGGCAGGCCGGGCCGGCGCGCCAGCGAGGTCTCCTCGAGCAGCACCCGCCCGCCGCCCAGCGGCACGGCGTAGAGGAAGGTCGGCCAGCCGGTGCCGCCGTGCTGCTGCCGCCAGTCCATGAACAGCGCCTCGCCCGCCGCCACGACCGGGGCGGCCGTGGCCGCGTCGACGACCAGCCCGTACGCGGTCTGCTCCGCGGCGGGCCGCCGATCCCGGGCCGGCCGGTGCCCCGTGGCGTCCACGACCAGGCGTGCGGGGATCCGCCCGTCGGCGAGCAGGGCGTACCCGGGCTCGCTGCCCACCACCTTCGCCCGGTGGACGGTGACCCCGGCCAGCCCTGCGTCGAGGTGGGCCCGCAGGGCCGCGGTGTCGAGGACCGCGTACTCCCAGCCCAGCCGGTGCTCGGTGAGCGCGACGGCCCGGCCGCTCGCGCGGGCGGCCACGACCGCGGCCGGGACGTCGGGGGGCAGCTCGCCGGTCCAGGCCGCGTACGTCGCCCGCCAGGGGCGGTCCGGGGCGGGGTCGGCCAGTGCGGTGCGCAGCCCGATCCGCGCGCAGGCGGCCGCCAGCGCGCGACCGGCCGGGCCGCCGCCGGCGACCAGCACGTCGGTCACGCCGGGGTGCGGGGTCGCCGTACCCCGGGTGGCGGGGTCCCGGACGTTCAGGCGTTCCTCCCGGAGGCCAGGGCGCCGCCGTCGATCCGGACGGTCTCGCCGGTGATCCAGCCCGACGTCACCAGGATCGCGAGGTTGCCGACCTCCTCGACGGTGCGGGCGACCCCCTCCTCGCGGTGGGCGGCGTCGCCGGCGTTGCCCGCCACGGTCAGCACGCGGCCGGGGGCACCGAGCTCCGTGGCCGCGGCCTCGAGGTCGGGCTGCTTGCGGCCGGTGATCGCGACGGAGGCCCCGCGGGCCAGCAGCTCCGCGGCGACGGCGAGCCCGGTCCCGCGGCCGGCTCCCGTGACGAGCGCCGCCCGACCGGCCAGATCACCCGTGGCGTCGGTGACTTCGGTCATGACGGTGACCCTACGGGGCGAAACGAGATGCGCGGACCGGTAGCCTGGAGTCGTGATCCTGATCGAGTAGGCGCCGCGCCGCGGGACACCCACGAGGATCGGGTGGCGCCCGCAGGTCGCCCCTCTCGTCGTCGACCCCGTCCCCGGAGTCCCCTTCATGATCACCGCCACCGATCTCGAGCTGCGCGCCGGCTCCCGCATCCTGCTGTCCGGCGCCACGCTGCGCGTCCAGCCCGGGGACCGGATCGGCCTCGTCGGCCGCAACGGTGCCGGCAAGACCACCTCCATGCGCGTCCTGGCGGGGGAGGGCGAGCCCTACGGCGGCGCCGTCTCCGCGAACTCGCCCGTCGGCTACCTGCCCCAGGACCCCCGCGAGGGCGACCTCTCCGTCACCGCGAAGGACCGGGTCCTGTCCGCACGCGGGCTCGACGAGCTGCTGCGCAAGCTGGAGAAGGTCCAGACCGCGATGGCCGAGCTGGTCGACGGACCGGAGAACGAGAGGGCCGTCCGCGAGTACGGGCGGCTGGAGGAGCGCTTCGCCGCGCTCGGCGGGTACGCCGCCGAGAGCGAGGCCGCCCGGATCTGCACCAACCTCGGCCTTCCGGAGCGGGTGCTGAACCAGCGGATCGCCACGCTGTCCGGCGGCCAGCGCCGGCGCGTGGAGCTGGCTCGGATCCTGTTCGCGGCGTCGGACGGCGGCTCGCAGAGCGCCACGACGCTGCTGCTCGACGAGCCGACCAACCACCTCGACGCCGACTCGATCACCTGGCTGCGCGGGTTCCTGCAGGCGCACGAGGGCGGCCTCGTGGTGATCAGCCACGACACCGACCTGCTGGCCGCCGTGGTGAACAAGGTGTGGTTCCTCGACGCCACCCGCGGCGAGGTCGACCAGTACAACATGAACTGGAAGCGCTACCTCGAGGCGCGGGCCACGGACGAGAAGCGCCGCCGCCGCGAGCGGGCCAACGCCGAGAAGAAGGCCTCGGCCCTGCATGCGCAGGCCGCCAAGATGGGCGCGAAGGCCACCAAGGCCGTCGCCGCCAAGAACATGGCGCGCCGGGCCGACGAGCTGCTGGCCGGGCTGGAGCCCGAGCGGCAGGCCGATCGTGTCGCGCGGATCCGCTTCCCCACGCCGGCCCCGTGCGGGCGCACCCCGCTGACCGCGGAGAACCTGTCGAAGGCCTACGGGTCGCTGGAGGTGTTCACCGGCGTCGACCTGGCCGTCGACCGCGGCACGAAGGTCGTGGTGCTGGGTCTCAACGGCGCGGGCAAGACCACCCTGCTGCGGCTGCTGGCGGGGACCGAGTTGTCCGACTCGGGCGAGGTCGTGCCCGGCCACGGCCTGCGCACCGGGTACTTCGCGCAGGAGCACGACACGCTCGACATGGACGCCAGCGTGTGGGAGAACATCCGGCACGCCTCGCCCGACGCCCCGGAGCAGCAGCTGCGCACCGTCCTGGGTTCGTTCATGTTCTCGGGCGAGCAGTTGGAGCAGCCGGCGGGCACGCTCTCCGGCGGCGAACGGACCCGGCTCGCCATGGCCGGGCTCGTGTCGAGCGCGGCCAACGTGCTGCTCCTCGACGAGCCCACCAACAACCTCGACCCGGCCAGCCGCGAACAGGTGCTCGACGCCCTGCGCCGCTTCGAGGGGGCCGTCGTGCTGGTCACCCACGATCCCGGCGCCGTCGAGGCCCTCGAACCCGACAAGGTGATCGTGCTTCCGGACGGTACCGAGGACCACTGGTCCGCGGACTACCTGGAACTCGTCCAGCTGGCGTAGGCCACGCGCCCGTGACGGCGAGGTGACCGACGCGTGACTTCCGGGTCCACCTCGATCACCCGTCCGCGTGATCCGAACGGGCGAACCGTTCACCGATCATGCGGGATGTTGCGCTGGCCACATCCCCGCAGAAGGATCATCATGGCTCGCACCGACGAGCCGACGGGCGGCTCCGGTCCGCGGACGGGGGTCCGCGATGGGCAGAGGAGGTCAACTGTCGTGGCCGACCTGAAGAAGGGCGCCCGGATCACGGGCACCCAGCGGGACAAACTCGCCACCGACCTGAAGAAGAAGTACGAGAAGGGCGCCAGCATCCGGGCCCTGGCCGAGCAGACCGGGAGGTCGTACGGCTTCGTGCACCGCGTGCTCAGCGAGACCGGGGTGACCCTGCGCGGCCGGGGCGGTGCCACCCGCACCAAGAAGAAGTAGGGACCACCGCACTCGACGGCGAACGCGCACCCGCCACCGTGACCGGCGCACGGCGGCGGGTCGGCGCGCGTCCAGCCGGACCCGGGCGCATCATGGACCCGACAACGACGCGCATCGGGCGGTCGGAACGCATCGTGGAGCCGTGATCCGCCGCGGGCCCGCCCGTACGCACGACGGCTCCATGACGCGGTTCGGGTGAGGTGTGTGGACAGGCCGTTCACGATCATGCGCGGGATGACGCGGGCGGCGGACGCCCCGCGCACCCTCGCGCCGGGCACCGTCGCGCGGATCTGGCGTTTCGCCCGCCCCTACCGGCTCTGGCTGCTGGCGTTCCTGCTGCTCACGACGGGAACGGCGATCATCGGCGTGCTGACCCCGATCCTCGCCGGCCGGGTCGTCAACGCGATCGTGGCGGGCGGCAGCGGCGCCGGGCGGCAGGTCGTCACCCTCGCCCTGGCCATCGCCGCCCTCGCCGTGGGCGAGGCACTGATCGGGCTCGCCGCGCGGTGGTTCTCCTCGCGGATCGGCGAGGGCCTGATCGTCGACCTGCGCACCGCCGTGTTCACGCACGTCCAGCGGATGCCGATCGCGTTCTTCACCCGCACGCGCACGGGCGCGCTGGTGAGCCGGCTGAACAACGACGTCATCGGGGCGCAGTCGGCGATCACCACCACGCTCGCGAGCGTGCTGTCCAACGTCATCCAGCTCACCCTGGCCCTCGCCGTGATGATCGGGCTGGCGTGGCAGGTCACCGTGCTCGCCTTGCTCCTGCTGCCGATCTTCGTGGTGCCCGCCCGGCGGATGGGGCGGCGCATCGCCGACCTGCGGCGGGACTCGGCCGACCTCAACGCCGCGATGAGCACGCAGATGACCGAGCGGTTCTCCGCAGCGGGTGCCACGCTCGTCAAGCTGTTCGGGCGGCCGCGGGAGGAGGCGCGGGAGTTCGGTGAGCGCGCCGAGCGGGTCCGCGACATCGGCGTGCGGACGGCGATGGTCTCCCGGGTCTTCGTCACGTCCCTGTCCCTGGTCTCGGCGCTGGCCCAGGCGCTGGTCTACGGGCTCGGCGGCTGGATGGCCGTGACCGGGCGGATCGAGCCGGGCACCGTGGTCACCCTGGCCCTGCTGCTCACCCGGCTGTACACGCCGATGACCGCGCTGGCCAACGCCCGGGTGGACGTCATGACCGCGCTGGTGGCCTTCGAGCGGGTCTTCGAGGTCCTCGACCTGCGGCCGATGATCTCCGAGCGGCCGGACGCCCGCGGCCTGCCGGCGGGGCCCGTCTCGGTGCGGTTGCGGGACGTGCGCTTCTCCTACCCGACGGCCGAGCAGGTCTCGCTCGCCTCGCTCGAGGACGTCGCCGTGCTGGACCGCCGCGCGCCGGGGGAGGTGCTGCACGGTGTGGACCTGCACGTGCCCGCGGGCTCGCTGCTGGCGCTGGTGGGGCCGTCCGGGGCGGGGAAGTCGACCATCGCGTCGCTGCTCCCGCGCCTCTACGACGTCGACTCCGGCGCCGTCGAGCTCTCCGGCGTCGACGTCCGGGACCTGACCTTCGATGCCCTGCGCGGTGCCGTCGGCGTCGTCACGCAGGACGGGCACCTCTTCCACGACACCATCGCGGCGAACCTGCGCTACGCCCGGCCGGGGGCGAGCGACGACGAGCTGCGCGAGGCCCTGCACCGCGCCCGGCTCGGCGAACTGCTCGACCAACTGCCCGACGGGCTGGAGACGGTCGTGGGGGAGCGTGGCTACCGGCTGTCCGGCGGGGAGCGGCAGCGGCTCACCATCGCCCGGCTGCTGCTGGCCCGGCCCCCGGTCGTCGTGCTCGACGAGGCCACCGCCCACCTGGACTCGGAGTCCGAGGCCGCCGTGCAGGAGGCGCTGGCCGAGGCGCTGGCCGGGCGCACCGCGATCGTCATCGCGCACCGGCTCTCCACCGTGCGGGCGGCGGACGCGATCGCGGTCGTCGAGGCCGGGCGCATCACCGAGCAGGGGACCCACGCGGAGCTGCTGGCGGCGGAGGGTCGCTACGCCACGCTGCACCGCACCCAGTTCGCCGCCTCCGAGGTCTCCGACGCCGCCTGCCTCGTGCCCGGGTGCACGCACACCCACGAGCAGGGCGATCTGCCTCTCAGCCGCTGACACGCCCCGCGAACCGTTGTATCGTGCTAACGATTGTGTCGGCGCAACTTTCGCGGAGCGGCCCGTGCCCGAGCTCGACCGCAGGCACCGCCTGCTGGTGCTGGTGATCTGCTGTTCCAGCCTGTTCGTGGTCAGCCTGGACGCGACGATCGTCAACCTGGCGCTGCCGTCGATCCAGGCCGACCTGTCGGCGTCGGTCACCTCGCTGCAGTGGACCATCGACGCCTACACGCTCACCCTCGCGAGCCTGCTCATGCTGGCCGGGTCGACCGCGGACCGGGTGGGGCGCAAGCGGGTCTTCCGCATCGGCCTGGTGCTGTTCGGCCTGGGCTCGCTGCTGTGCAGCATCGCCCCGACCGCGGGCGCGCTCGTCGGCTTCCGGATCGTGCAGGCGCTGGGTGGCGCGATGCTCAACCCCGTCGCGATGTCGATCATCGTCAACGTCTTCACCGACCCCCGCGAGCGTGCCCGCGCCATCGGGGTGTGGGGCAGCGTGGTCGGGCTGAGCATGGCGCTGGGCCCGCTCGTCGGCGGCGCGCTCGTCGACCTCGTCGGCTGGCGCTCGGTGTTCTGGGTCAACGTGCCGGTGGTCGCCGTGGCCGTCGTGCTGGCGACCCGGTTCGTGCCGGAGTCCCGCGCACCCCGCCCGCGGCGGCTCGACCCGCTCGGCCAGCTGCTGATCGCGGTCCTGCTGGGCGGCGCCACGTTCGCCATCATCGAGGGCCCGGTGCAGGGCTGGACCTCGCCGTGGGTCCTCGGCTGCGCGGTCGCCGCGGTCGCGGCGCTGGCGGCCCTGCTGCCGTGGGAGCGGCGTCTGCCGGAGCCGCTGCTCGATCCACGCTTCTTCCGCAGCGCCCCCTTCGCCGGGGCCGCGGTGATCGCGGTCTGCGCCTTCGCCGCCCTGGCCGGCTTCCTCTTCGTCAACTCCCTCTACCTGCAGACCGCCCGCGGTTACTCACCGCTGCACGCCGGGCTGCTCACGCTGCCGATGGCCGCGATGGCGGCGGCGCTGCCCACCGTGTCGGGGCGGCTGGTCGCCACCCGCGGCGCCCGCATCCCGCTCCTCGTCGGCGGGCTCGGGATCACGCTGTCCGGCGTGCTGCTGCTCGGGCTGCGGACCGACTCGCCGCTCTGGCTGCCGATCACGGCGTACCTGCTGTTCGGGATCGGGTTCGGCATGATCAACGCCCCGATCACCAACACGGCCGTCTCCGGGATGCCCGCCGCGCAGGCCGGGGTGGCCTCGGCGGTGGCGTCGACCAGCCGGCAGGTGGGCACCGCGCTGGGCGTCGCGGTGATCGGGTCGGCGGTCACCGCCTCGGTCGTCGGGCCGCTGCCGACGGGGCTCGCGGCGGCCACCCACGTCGGCTGGGCGGTCCAGATCGGTTGCGGCCTCGCGGTGCTGGTCCTCGGCCTCGTCACGACGACGGCCTGGGCGCGGCGCACCGCCACCCGGACCGCGGAGCTGTTCGCCGCCCCCGGCGCGCCGAGCCCGGCGGGTGTGCGGTGACGGGCGCGAGGAGCGCCCCCGGGGTCGACCCGGTGACCGGCCCGCGGGACCCGGACGTCAGCGAGGACCCGGCGGCGCGGGCCTGGGGCCGCATGCGGGCACTCGTCCTGGACCAGCACGACCGGCGGCGGGAGGCGTGCGAGGCGGTCGGGCTGAGCTTCGTGCGGGTCAAGGCGCTGCTGGAGGTGGCGCGCGCCCCCGGGACGCTGTCCGAGCTGGCCGACCGGCTCTCGGTCGACCGGCCCTACGCCACGGTCGTGGTCGACGATCTGCAGAGACGCGGCCTGGTCGGCCGGGAGCACCACCCGGAGGACCGGCGCTGCAAGATCGTCAGCGCGACGGCCGAGGGGGAGCGGGCCGCCGCCACGGCGCGTGCCATCCTGGGCGACCCGCCGCCCGCCCTGCGCGCCCTCCCGCCCGGGGACCTCGCCCACCTCGACCGGATCCTCGCCGCCCTCTGACTTCCCGCGAGTCGGGAGTTCCGGCAGCGCGAGCGGGGGCTCCGGCAGCGCGAGCGGGGGTTCCGGCAGCGCGAGTCGTGAGGTCAGGGGACGAGATGCCGGGCCCGGTAGGTGCTGGGCGAGACCCCGTGGGCGCCCCGGAAGGCGCGGCTGAAGGTCGCGAGGTCCGGGAAGCCCCAGCGCCGCGCGATCTCCGTGACCGGCTCACCCGCCCGCCGGCGGTCGGCCAGCTCCCGGCGGGAGTGCTCGAGCCGCAGCCGCCGGATCCGCCGGTTCACCGTCTCCCCGGTCGTCGCGAAGAGCCGGTGCACCTGGCGCACCGACACGAAGTGCGCCCGCGCCACCGCGGCCGGGCCCAGGCCGGGGTCGGCCAGGTGCGCGTCGACGTAGGTGCACATCTCCCGGAGCAGTGCCTGCTGCGGGCGGTCGACGGCCATCGGCCCGGCGAGCTGCTCCACGGCCAGCGTGGTGACCAGGTCGCCCGTCTCGTCGGCCACCCGGGCGGCCCCGGCGGGGGTCAGTCGTGGCGGGGCGGCGAGCAGCCCGCGCAGCAGGCCGCCGACGATCCCGGACAGGCCCACGCGGCCGTCCATCCGCAGGGCGGTGACCCGCGTGGACTCGCCGGCGTCGAGCCCGACGGAGGCGCGGGGCCAGGTGAAGACGTCGAGGCGCCAGTCCCCGCCCAACCGCCAGCGGAACGGCCGGCCGGTCTCGTAGATCGCGAAGTCGCCGGTGGCGAGCGCGGCGCGGCGGCCGTCCTGCTCCACCACCCCGGTGCCCCGGGTGATCATGCCGATCTGCAGGAACTCCCGGTCGTCGGCGGCGGCGAGGGAGGGCGTGCGCCGGCACACCTGGTCGACCGAGCAGACCTCCGACACCTGCAGGTGGGCCACGGTCGCGCTGCGCACGGTCCCGCTGAAGGTGCCGACCCGGCCGTCGGCGGCGATGTCGAGGGCGACGAAGTCGTGCCGGATGGCCTCCCGCCACTCGTCGAAGCGGCGGGTGGCGCGCGTGTCCGTGCCGCCGGGCGCGGATCCCGGTGCGAGGACCACGGTCACCTCCTGTGCTCGCGGCGGCGGCTCCCCACCGGCCCGACCCGGAGGGAACCAGACGCAGGTTCGCAGCGTGTTGCGGGCGCGTCAACGCCTCCCCGCGCCGCCGCGCCCGCCCACATCCGTCGCCGGTTGCCGCCCTCCGGTCACTCGCTGCCCACCTCCGGTCGCTCGGCGCCAACCCGGGACGGCCCGCGGCGACCGAGGATGGATCACCCACCACGATCCGGGAGCGACCGCGATGACCCTCGCCGACCTGCCCCTCCTCGCCGTCGGGGAGACGGGCACCCACCGCGCCATCTGCCCGCACGACTGCCCCGACGGCTGCTCGATGCTCGTCTCGGTCGAGGACGGGCGGGCGACCGGGGTGCGCGGCGACCCCGACCACCCCTTCACCCGGGGCGGGCTGTGCGTGAAGGTCAACAACTACGTCGACCGGGTCTACAGCCCGGAGCGGGTGACGACCCCGCTGCGCCGCACGGGGCCGAAGGGTTCCGGCCGGTTCGAGCCGATCGGCTGGGACGACGCGATCGCGGAGATCACCGCCCGCTTCCGCGGCGTGGTCGCCGAGCACGGCGCCGAGGCGATCATGCCCGTGAGCTACCTGGGCACCCAGGGCACGCTCAACGGGCTCAACGTCGGCGACCCGTTCTTCAACAAGCTGGGCGCGACCGTCGCCGAGCGCACCTTCTGCGACTCCGGTGCGTCGACGGCGTACGTCATGAGCCTGGGCCCGACGGCCGGTGTCGACCCCGAGAGCCTGGTGCACTCGCGGTACATCGTGATCTGGGCCTGCAACATGGTCTCGACCAACCTGCACCTGTGGCCGTTCGTGGCCGAGGCGCAGAAGCGGGGCGCCAAGGTCGTCGTCATCGACCCGGTGCGGCACCGCACCGCGAAGCGTGCCGACTGGCACATCCCGATCCGCCCGGGCACGGACGGCGCGCTGGCCCTCGCCCTGATCCACGTCATCCTCGCCGAGGGCCTGACGGACGCGGAGTACGTCGCCGAGCACACCGTCGGCGTCGAGGAACTGGCCGAGCGGGTCCGCGACCGCACGCCGGAGTGGGCCTCCGCGGAGACCGGCATCCCGGCCGAGGACATCCGGACGCTCGCCCGCGAGTACGCCGCCGGGCAGCCGTCGATGATCCGGATCGGCGTGGCGATCGAGCGGCACTCCGGCGGCGGGCAGACCGTGCGGGCGATCTCGTGCCTGCCCGGCCTGGTGGGTGCCTGGCGCCGGCCCGGCGGCGGGCTGCTGGCGCTGCCGCTCTGGGCCTTCCCGGTGAACTGGGACGCGCTGTCGCAGCCGCAGCTGCGGCCCGAGGGCACGCGCGTGGTCAACCAGTACCTGCTCGGCAAGGCGCTGACCGGGGAGCTGGGGCTCGACCCCGGGATCCACGCGCTGATGGTCTACAACGCCAATCCGATGATCGTCTGCCCGGACCAGGAGAGGGTGGTCGCCGGGCTGTCCCGCGAGGACCTGTTCACCGTGGTCAGTGAGCAGTTCCTCACCGACACCGCGCAGTACGCGGACCTCGTGCTGCCGGCCACCACGCAGCTCGAGCAGCTCGACGTCATGTTTTCGTGGGGGCATTTCTACATCGGGCTCAACCGGCCCTCGATCGCACCCGTGGGCGAGGCGGTCCCCAACACGGAGCTGTTCCGGCGGCTGGCCGTGGCGATGGGGTTCGACGACGAGTGCTTCGGGATGACCGACGAGGAGCTGATCGAGCAGGCCTACGACTGGGGCGCGCCCGCGCTGCAGGGGATCACGCCGAAGTCGCTGGCGAAGACGGGCTGGGCGCGGCTGACCCTGCCCGACGCCGACCACTACGCCCCGCACGACATCGGCGACTTCCCGACGCCGTCGGGCAAGCAGGAGTTCGTGTCCGCCGCGGCGGCGGGCGGGAACTTCGTGCTCCCGCTGTTCCGGCAGGGCAGCAACGAGGCCCAGCCCGGCGGCGAGGTGGACCCGTTGCCGCACTACATCCCGCCGGCGCGCAGTGACTACCCGCTGCACCTGGTCTCGCCCAAGGCGCACGCGTTCCTCAACTCGTCGTACGGGAATCTCGGCGCCCAGCAGCGGGTGCAGGGCGAGCCGTCGGCGATCGTGCACCCGGCCGACGCGGAGACCCGCGGGATCGCCGAGGGCTCGCTGATCCGGGTCTTCAACGAGCGCGGGGAGTTCCTCGTCACGGTGAAGGTGTCCGACGAGGTGGCCCGCGGCGTCGTCCTGGCGCCGATGGGGCAGTGGCGGTCGCGGGCCAAGGGGCCGGCCACCGTCAACGCCGTCAACCCCACCGAGTTCGCCGACCTCGGCAACGCGCCCACCTTCTCCGACACCCGGGTCGAGGTCGAGCCCGCCTGATCCGTCCGCTCCCGACCCGCCCGCCGGCCCCACACCCCCTCCGGGGCCGGCGGGTTTCCGTCGTCCGGGGTCAGCGGCGCAGGGTGCGCACGCTCTGCTCGACCAGGTCGAGCACGCCGTCGAGCGCGTCGGCCGGCAGGCCCATGGCCAGGTGCGAGACCAGCCCCTCCAGCACCAGCTCCAGGTACTGGGCCAGCACGGGGACCGGGACGTCGTCGCGCAGGGCCCCGGCCGCGGCCTGCCGCTCGAGCCGCTCCCGGGTGGCCGCGGTGAGCTCGGCGGAGTGCGCCTGCCAGCGCTCGCGGAAGTCCGGGTCGGTGCGCAGCCGCCGGGACACCTCCAGCCGGGTGCCGAGCCAGCTGCGGTCGCCGTCGGGGTCCGGTGCGGCGCCGTCCGTACCGTCCCCGCGGGCGCCGTCCAGCAGGTCCCGCATGACCTGGACCAGGCCCTGGTCGGCGACGACGTCGGCCATCCGGCGCGCGTCCTGCTCGGCGAGGGCGAGGAACAGCGCGTCCTTGTCCCGGAAGTAGTGGAAGATCGCGCCGCGGGAGAGCCCGGTGCTCTGCTCGAGCCGTCGGACCGTCGCCCCCTCGTACCCGTGCGCGGCGAAGCACCGCCGGGCGCCGTCGAGGATGTGCTGGCGCCGGGCGGCGAGCTGGTCGGTACTCACACGGGGCACCGGTCCAGTATCCCGTACGTACGTCTTGTGGCGCAGGACGCGGCCGCGTCGGGACGGGCCGGGAGAAGGACCTGCAACTGTCGGACCCCGCGGGTAGCGTTCGATCCGTGCTTCCAGACGCGGGGACCGTGCCCGCCGTCCCGGGGCCGGAGGGCGGACCGTCCTTCGGCACGTCGGGCGTGGTGGGCCAGGTGTCGGAGCTGCCCGCGGACAGCGCCGAGCTGCGCACCCGCGCGGAGGCCGAGGCCTACGTCGCCTCGGTCTGCTTCAAGCACGGCCCCCCGCGGTACGTGGGCGTGGAGCTCGAATGGCTCCTGCGCCCCGCCGACCCCGCCCGGTCCGCCGAGCTCGCCGACCTGCTCGGTGCGCTCGGGCCGCACGCTCCCGCCCCGCTCGTCCCCGGTTCCCCGGCCGCCCCGCTGCCGCACCGGTCGGTCGTCACCGTCGAACCCGGCGGTCAGATCGAGCTCGCCAGCCCCCCGACGGAGGGCCTCGGCGCCCTGGTCGCCGCCGTCGAGGGCGACGCCGCCGCCCTCCACGCCCGGCTCGCCGCCCGCGGCCTCACCCCCGAACCCCGCGCCGCCGACCCGGTCCGGCCCGCGCGCCGGCTGCTGCAGCTCCCGCGCTACCGCGCCATGGAGCGCGCCTTCGACCGGAACGGCCCGCACGGCCGCAGCGGCATGTGCTCCACCTCGGCCGTCCAGGTCGCGCTCGACGCCGGGGAACGCGCCGACCTCCCCGCCCGCTGGGCGGCGCTCCACGACCTCGGCCCGGTCCTCGTGGCCGCCTTCGCCAACTCCCCACTGCTGCACGGGCGGCGCACCGGCTGGAAGTCCAGCCGCCTGGCCGCCTGGCTGGCGCTGGACCCGGCGCGCACCGCCCCGCCGACGTCGGTCGACGGCGACCCGGCCCGGGCCTGGGCCGAACGCGCGGTCGGGACACCCCTGCTGTGCGTGCGCGGCGCGGGGGAGTGGTCCACCCCGGAGGGCGTGACCTTTGCCGACTGGGTGGCGGGCCGGCTGCCCGGCCGCCGGCCGACGGTCGCCGACCTCGACTACCACATCTCCACCCTGTTCCCGCCCGTCCGGCCCCGCGGGTTCCTCGAGGTCCGGTACGTCGACGGGCAGCAGGGCGCGGACTGGGCGCTGCCGGTCGCCGTGCTCGCGGCGCTCACCGCCCGGCCGGCCGTCGTGGACCGGGTGCGCGAGATCTGCGCGCCGGCCCGGCTGCGCTGGACCTCCGCGGCCCGGCACGGCCTGGAGGACCGGGTCCTCGCCGCGGCCGCGGTCGAGGTGTTCTCCCTGGCCTGCGCCGAACTGCCCGCCCTCGCCCCGCCGCCCGCCCTGCTCGCGCGGCTCGTGGAGGTCACCGAGCGCCGGGTGGCCGCGGGCCGCTGTCCCGCCGACGAGCCGCTGCCCGGGGAGCCGCCCGCCGGCGTCCCCCTCGAGACCCTCGAGATCATCCCGTCCCCGACGGAGGGAGCCTTCCCGTGACGATCACGCCCGAGACCGACCTCGTCGCCGACCCGGAGCAGCTCCGCAGCCACGTCGCGGCCCTGCTGGAGCGGTCCCGCGTCCGGAGCACCGGGCTCACCGACGCGGTCGACGAGACCGACCTGGTCGCCCAGCACTCGCCGCTGATGTCCCCGCTGGTCTGGGACCTCGCGCACATCGGCAGCCAGGAGGAGCTCTGGCTGGTCCGGGACGTCGGCGGACGCGAGCCGTTGCGGCCGGAGATCGACGGGCTGTACGACGCGTTCCGACACAGCCGGGCCAGCCGCGTCGAGCTGCCCCTGCTCACCCCGCCCGAGGCCCGCCGGTACGTCGCCGAGGTGCGCGAGAAGGCGCTCGACGCGCTGGAGCGCAGCCCGCTGCGGGGTCGCCGGCTGGAACACGAGGGCTTCGCCTTCGGCATGATCGTCCAGCACGAGCAGCAGCACGACGAGACCATGCTCGCCACCCACCAGCTGCGGACCGGGGCGCCGGTGCTGCACGCGCCCGAACCACCCGCGGGTCGCCGGCTCGCCGCCCGCGAGGTGCTGGTGCCCGCCGGCGAGTTCACCCGGGGCACGTCCGCCGAGCCGTGGGCGCTGGACAACGAGCGCCCGGCGCACCCGATCACGCTGCCGGCCTTCTGGATCGACACCCACCCGGTGACCAACGGCGAGTACGCCGAGTTCGTCGAGGCCGGCGGCTACACCGACCCGCGCTGGTGGAGCGCGGAGGGCTGGCGGCACCGCACCGCCGAGGGGCTGGCCGCTCCGCAGTTCTGGGAGCGGGACCCGGCGGGCGAGTGGTGGCGGCGCCGGTTCGGCGTCGTCGAGCGCGTGCCGGCGGACGAGCCGGTGGTGCACGTCTGCTTCCACGAGGCGGCGGCCTACGCCCGCTGGGCCGGGAAACGGCTGCCCACGGAGGCGGAGTGGGAGAAGGCCGCCCGCTTCGACCCGGCCACCGGGCGCAGCCGGCGCTACCCGTGGGGGGACGAGGGGCCCACCGAGCGGCACGCCAACCTCGGCCAGCGCCACCTGCGCCCCGCCCCGGTCGGCGCGTACCCCGCGGGGGCGTCGCCGCTCGGCGTCGAGCAGCTGATCGGCGACGTCTGGGAGTGGTGCGACTCGGGCTGGCACCCCTACCCCGGTTTCCGGGCGTTCCCGTACCGCGAGTACTCCGAGGTCTTCTTCGGCGGCGACTACCGGGTCCTGCGGGGCGGCTCCTTCGGCACCGACCCCTCGGCGATCCGCGGCACCTTCCGCAACTGGGACCACCCGGTCCGCCGGCAGATCTTCTCCGGGTTCCGCTGCGCACGGGACGCCTCGCCGGCCGACGTCGCGGACGTCCGTCCCTGACCGTGTGCCGCCACCTGGCCCATCTCGGCCCGCCGACGACGCTGTCCGCGCTGCTGCTGGAGCCGCCGCACGGGCTGCTGCACCAGTCCTACGCCCCCGCCGACATGCGCGGCGGGGGCACGGTCAACGCGGACGGGTTCGGCGCGGGCTGGTACCCGTCGGCCGGCCCGAGCGGGAACGGCCGGTGGCCCGAGCCGGCCCGGTACCGCTCCGCCCAGCCGATCTGGGCGGACGACTCGTTCGCCTCCCTGGCCGCGGCCACCCGCAGCGCCGCCGTGCTCGCCGCCGTCCGGTCGGCGACGACGGGCATGCCGGTCACCCTCACCGCGGCGGCCCCGTTCACGGAGGGTCCGTGGCTGTTCAGCCACAACGGCGTGGTCCGCGGCTGGCCCGGCTCGGTCGCCGCCCTGGCCGGCGAGCTGCCCGTCGTCGACCTGCTGACCCTCGACGCCCCGACGGACGCGGCGCTGCTCTGGGCGCTCGTCCGGCACCGGCTGCGCGCGGGGGAGGACCCGGCGCAGGTGCTGGCCGGGACCGTCCTCGCCGTCGAGGCCGCCGCGCCGGGCTCCCGGCTCAACCTGCTGCTGACGGACGGCAGCACGATCTGGGGCACGGCCTGGGACCACGCGCTGTCGGTCCGGGTGGCCGCGGAGGTGGCCACGGTCGCGTCCGAGCCGACCGACGCGGGGCCGGGCTGGGAGCCGGTCCCGGACCGGCACCTCGTCGTCGCGGCGCCGGGCCGGCTGGACCGGCGGCCGATCGGACCCCCGAGCACCGTGCCGCCCACCGACACCGGGATCCCGGACCGCGGGACCCGCGCGCCCCACCCCTGAGCAGGTCCCCTGCTCGACCGGGTCCGCCCGGACGCACCGCGAGGAGCACGATGATGACCCGGACGAACCGGCCGACCGAGCTCGACGTCCACCTCACCGCGGCCGACGCCGAGGCGGCGCTGCGGGCGGACGCCCGGGTCGGGCTCACCGCCCACCCCAAGGAGCTCCCGCCCAAGTACTTCTACGACGCCCGCGGGAGCGAGCTGTTCGAGAAGATCACCGAGCTCCCCGAGTACTACCCGACGCGCACCGAGCGGGCGCTGCTCGAGGAGTCGGTCGGCGCGATCGCCGAGGCCTCCCGGGCCGACACCGTCGTCGAGCTGGGCTCGGGCTCCTCGGCGAAGACGCGGCTGCTGCTCGACGCATTCGGCGCGGCCGGCACGCTGCGCCGGTACGTCCCGCAGGACGTCAGCGAGGCGGCGCTGCGCGGGGCGCTCGACACCCTCGCGGCGGAGTACCGGCACCTGGAGCTGCACGGCGTGGTCGGCGACTTCACCAAGGACCTCACCGCGCTGCCCGCCGGTGGCCGCCGGATGATCGCCTTCCTCGGCGGCACGATCGGCAACTTGCGCCCCGCCGAGCGGGCGGCGTTCCTCGCCCACGTCCGGTCGGTCCTCGAACCGGGCGAACAGCTGCTGCTGGGTACCGGCCTGGTGATCGACGAGGAGACGCTGGTCGCCGCCTACGACGACGCCGCGGGCGTCACCGCCGAGTTCAACCGCAACGTGCTGCACGTGCTGAACCGGGAGCTGAGCGCCGACTTCGTGCCCGAGGCGTTCGCGCACGTCGCGGCGTGGGACGCGGCGAACGAGTGGATCGAGATGCGGTTGCGGGCGGAGAAGGACATGCGGGTCCGGGTGGCGGGGCTCGATCTCGAGGTGGAGTTCGCCGAGGGCGAGGAGATGCGCACGGAGATCTCGGCGAAGTTCCGGCCCGCGGGCGTGCGCCGGATGCTGGCCGAGGCGGGCTTCGACCTGGTGCGCTGGTGGGCCGACGAGGGCCGCCGCTTCGCCCTCTCCCTGGCCACCGCCGTGTGAAGCGTGCCGAGGGCGCCCTCGACCGCGCCGACGCCGCCGTGAGCAGCGGCTGAACATCCTTCTCCGGTGGTGTCCACACCGGCCCGACCTCCCGTAACGCGGGGGAACGGTCCGCCGAAAGACCCGGGGAACGACCGTCCCTGCCGGCGCGGGCGGATCCCCGCCGCAGGTGGACGCATCGTCGCGCCGTCATGCGCGTTGACGACCCGAACCGGTGACCCCGGCGGCGTCACGCCTCGGCGACCCGATGGAGCGACCGGCGAGGTATTGAGCCGACGGATACTCGTTGTTACTCTAGAGTTAAGTACTGCGGATACCGATCAGGCGTTGAGTTGCGCCGGAAGGAAGCACATCCCCGTGAGCACGGAGTCCGACACCGACCATCGCTCGATCCCCTCCACCGCTCCGGCCCCCGGCCCCGCGCCGGTGACGCACCCCGCCTACGGCACCGCGCTCACCGACACCGGGCTCGGCGCCCACGCGGCCGAGGTGCTCCGGACGAACGACATGGGCGGCTGGACGAAGGCGGCGCCGCTGCTCTACCCGCACCAGTGGAGCTGGGACAGCGCGTTCGTCTCCATCGGGTGGGCGCAGGTCGACGCGCGGCGGGCGATGACCGAGCAGCAGCGGCTGTTCGAGGCGCAGTGGGGCAACGGGATGGTGCCCCAGATCGTGTTCAACCCGCTGGCCGGGCCGGAGTCGTACTTCCCGGACCCCGCGCGCTGGGCGGTGGAGGTGTCTCCGGAGGCTCCCGTGGGGGTCGCCGAGACCAGTGGCATCTGCCAGCCGCCGGTGCACGCCATCGCCGTGGCGCGGATCTGGGAGGTCGCCGCCGGCACGGAGGCGGAGGCGGACGTCCGCACGGAGCTGCGCAGCCTCTTCCCGAAGCTGCTCGCCTGGCACCGGTACCTGGCCGAGAACCGCGACCCGTCGGCGACGGGTCTGGTCACGACCTATCACCCGTGGGAGGGCATCGACAACTCCCCGCGCTGGGACGGCGTGCTCGGCCGGCTCGAGGTCGGCGAGGTCCCGCCCTACACCCGCCGGGATGTCCAGCATGTCGCCGACGCGGGGCAGCGGCCCACCGACGCCCACTACGACCGCTTCCTCTGGCTGCTCGAGCTGCTCAAGCGGTACCGCTACGACGACACCGTGATCCACGAGCGGTACCCCTTCCTGGTCAAGGACGTGTTCTTCAGCTCGGTGCTGATCATGGCGAACCGGGCGCTGTTGGAGGTCGCCGACGTCGTCGGGGCCGCCCATGCCGACCGGGGCACCATCCAGGGCTGGATCGACCGGGCCCGCGCGGGCGTGGCGGCGGCGACCGACGCCGCGAGCGGCATGGTCTACGACCTCGACCTGGGCGCGGACGCGCCGATCGAGGTCGCGACCTTCGCCGGCATGGCCCCGCTGCTCGACGCCGACGCCCCGACGGCGGACCGCGCCCGGGCGCGCGCGCTGTTCGACTCCGAGGCCTTCGCCGGCCACCCGGACCTGCGCTGGGCGATGCTGCCGAGCACCAGCCCGCGCGAGGAGTGCTTCGACCCGCGCAACTACTGGCGCGGCCCGGTCTGGCCGGTCGTCAACTGGCTGTACTGGAAGGGTCTGCGGGACGGCGGCGACACCGCCCGCGCGGCCGCCCTCCGGGAGGCCTCGCTGGCCTCGCTGCGCCACGTCGGCTTCGCCGAGTACTTCGACCCGATGACCGGCGAGGCCCTCGGATCGGCGATGCAGTCCTGGACCGCCGCCGTGGCCCTGGACTGGCTGGCCTCCTGACCCTGTGAGTGCCCACTGCCCCGAGAACGGCAGTAGGTACTCACGACGAGGTCCGGCCTGCGGCTACGCGAACTGTGCCTGGACCAGCAGGGCGAGGGCGGAGGCCGCGGCCAGGCCGAGGACGGCCGGTCGGGTCCAGCCGCGGTCCAGGGTCCGGCGCAGCGGGTTCGACAACAGGAAGCCGGCGATCATGAAGGGGATCAGCACCGCGCCCTGCAGCAGATGCGCCCCGTCGACCTGACCCCCGGCGGCGAGGACGCCGAGCGACAGCAGAGTGCCGAGCGCGAAGTAGGCGCCGAGGGTCGCGCGGACCGTCGCGCCGTGCTCGTTCTGGTACAGCAGCGCGACCGGCGGGCCACCGATCCCGGCCGCCGTGCCCGACACCCCGCTCACGGCTCCGGCCACCAGCAGGGCGGGCCGCGTCGGCCGCAGGTTCAGCCGCACCAGCGACAACGCCACACACACCAGCACGGCGGCGGCCACGAAGCTCGCGAACTCGCGGTAGGGCAGCAGCGCCACCACCGTCACGCCGAGCACCGCGCCCGGGAGGCGCCCGACCAACGCCCATGCCACGCCGCGCCAGTCGGCGTCGTGCCACTCCCGCACCAGCGCGAGCACCGCGTGCGCTCCCGCGAGCACGATCAACGGAACCGGCACGTACGCCGAGTCGAGCAGCGCCAGCAGCGGCGCCGCGACGAGCGCCATCCCGAACCCGACCGTCCCCTGGGTCACCGCGCCCGCCGCCACCACGAGCCCGGCCCACAGCACCACCACCGCTCGACAGTAGGCGGCACGGCCGGCGTCGGCCGACGACCCCCGGCGTTGTGATCGTCGTCCGGGTGCGGTCAGGGTAGTGCCGCCAGCCGCCACCGCACGCGATCACAGCGGTGCGAGGTTGAGGCGGACGACCGGTGATCGTTGTGTGCGTGCGCTCAGGGCTGCCCGACCGGCCGTCACTGCACGGCGATGGTGATCACGGGTGTGCGCGGGCCGAGAACGAACGAAGCCCCGCACCGGACTGGTGCGGGGCCCGTTCTCACAGCTCAGAGGCGGTCGCGCCGGGTGAGTGACCCTTCAGGGGCAGCCGCCACGCACAGGGTCAGGAGTTCAGCATGCCGCGGAGCACGTACTGCAGGATGCCGCCGTTGCGGTAGTAGTCCGCCTCGCCGGGTGTGTCGATGCGGACGACCGCGTCGAACTCCACCTTCCCGCCGTCCGCCTTCGTCGCGGTGACCTTCACGGTGCGCGGGGTGGTGCCCTCGTTCAGCTCGGTGATGCCCGCGATGTCGAAGGTCTCGGTGCCGTCGAGGCCCAGGGACGCGGCCGACTCGCCCGCCGGGAACTGCAGCGGGATCACGCCCATGCCGATGAGGTTCGAGCGGTGGATGCGCTCGAAGGACTCGACGATCACGGCCTTGACACCCAGCAGCGCGGTGCCCTTGGCCGCCCAGTCGCGCGACGAGCCGGAGCCGTACTCCTTGCCGCCCAGCACGACCAGCGGGGTGCCCGCGGCCGCGTAGTTCTGCGCGGCGTCGTAGATGAACGCCTGGGGCGCGCCGTCCTGGGTGAAGTCGCGGGTGTAGCCGCCGGAGACCCCGCCGCTGACGATGGCGTCGAGCAGCTGGTTGCGCAGCCGGATGTTCGCGAACGTGCCGCGGATCATCACCTCGTGGTTGCCGCGCCGCGAGCCGAAGGAGTTGTAGTCCTTGCGCTCCACGCCGTGCTCGTCGAGGTACTGCGCGGCCGGCGTGCCCGGCTTGATCGCACCGGCGGGGGAGATGTGGTCGGTGGTGACCGAGTCCCCGAGCAGCGCGAGCACGCGGGCACCCGAGATGTCCTCGACCGGCGCGGGCTCCGACGCCATGCCCTCGAAGTACGGGGGCTTGCGGACGTAGGTGGACTCCTGGTCCCACTCGAAGGTCTGGCCCTCCGGCGTGGGCAGCGAGCGCCACCGCTCGTCGCCGCGGAAGACGTCCGCGTAGTCCTTGGCGAACATCTCCTCGGTGATGGCGCCGTCGATCGTCGCCTGGACGTCCTCGGCGGACGGCCAGATGTCGCGGAGGTAGACGTCCGTGCCGTCCGTGTCCTTGCCCAGCGCCTGGGACTCGAAGTCGAAGTCCATCGTGCCGGCGAGGGCGTACGCGATGACCAGCGGCGGGGACGCCAGGTAGTTCATCTTGACGTCCGGGTTGATCCGGCCCTCGAAGTTCCGGTTGCCGGACAGCACCGAGACGACGGCGAGATCGGCGTCGTTGACCGCCGCCGAGACCTCCTCGGGCAGCGGGCCCGAGTTGCCGATGCAGGTGGTGCAGCCGTAGCCGACCAGGTGGTAGCCGAGCTTCTCGAGGTACGGCCAGAGGCCGGCCTTCTCGTAGTAGTCGGTGACGACCTGCGAGCCCGGCGCCATCGAGGTCTTGACCCACGGCTTGACCGCGAGGCCCTTGTCGACGGCGTTCTTGGCCAGCAGGGCCGCGCCCAGCATGACCGACGGGTTCGACGTGTTGGTGCAGGAGGTGATCGAGGCGATCACGACGGCGCCGTGGTCGATCTCGAACTCCGCCCCGCCCATGCTGACCGTGGTCGGCTTGCTGACGCGCCCGCCGGAACCGGCCGCGGCGGAGATCGGCGCGTGCGGCTTGCCGGCGTCGCCGTTGCCGTCGTGTGCCGGCGAGGCGGGGTCGCTGGCCGGGAACGACTCCTCGCCGGCCTCGTCGACCGTGGAGCCCGACGACGCGGCGTCGTCCGGGTCGGTCTGGTCCGGCGTGGAGGCGTAGTCCACCAGGGACGAGCGGAAGGCCTCCTTGGCCTGCGACAGCTCGATGCGGTCCTGCGGGCGCTTCGGGCCGGCGATCGACGGGACGACCGTCGACAGGTCCAGCTCGAGGGTCTCGGAGTACCGCGGCTCGGCCTTCGGGTCGTGCCAGAGGCCCTGCTCCTTGGCGTAGGCCTCGACCAGGGCGACCTGCTCGGCGGAGCGGCCGGTGAGCTTGAGGTACCGGACGGTCTCGTCGTCGATCGGGAAGATCGCGGCGGTGGAGCCGAACTCCGGGCTCATGTTGCCGATGGTGGCGCGGTTGGCCAGCGGCACGGCGCCGACGCCCTCGCCGTAGAACTCGACGAACTTGCCGACCACGCCCTGCTTGCGCAGCATCTCGGTGATCGTGAGCACCACGTCCGTGGCGGTGGCACCCGGCGGGATCTCGCCGGTGAGCTTGAAGCCCAGCACCTTCGGGATGAGCATCGACACCGGCTGGCCGAGCATCGCGGCCTCGGCCTCGATGCCGCCGACGCCCCACCCCAGCACGCCCAGGCCGTTGACCATCGTGGTGTGCGAGTCGGTGCCGACCAGGGTGTCCGGGTAGGCCTGGCCGCCGCGGGCCATCACGGTGCGGGCCAGGTGCTCGATGTTGACCTGGTGCACGATGCCGGTGCCCGGCGGGACGACCTTGAACTCGTCGAACGCCCCCTGGCCCCAGCGCAGGAACTGGTAGCGCTCCTTGTTGCGCTCGTACTCGAACTCGACGTTGCGCTCGAAGGCGTCCGGCCGGCCGAAGACGTCGATGATCACCGAGTGGTCGATGACCAGCTCGGCGGGCGCGAGCGGGTTGACCTTCGAGGGGTCGCCGCCCATCTCGGTCACGGCCTCGCGCATGGTCGCCAGGTCGACGACGCACGGGACGCCGGTGAAGTCCTGCATGATCACGCGCGCGGGCGTGAACTGGATCTCGGTGTCGGGCTCGGCCTTCGGGTCCCAGTTCGCCAGTGCGCGGATGTGGTCGGCGGTGACGTTGGCACCGTCCTCCGTGCGCAGCAGGTTCTCCAGCAGCACCTTGAGGCTGTAGGGCAGTTTCTCCGAGCCCTCGACGGCCGAAAGCCGGAAGATCTCGTACTCGCTGCCCCCGACCCCGAGGGTCCCCTTGGCTCCGAAGCTGTCGGTACTGGCCACTGTCGGCTCTCCTCCTGGTGGCGTGGTGGGCGCGTCTTCTCGGGTGTCCCGCGGGAGTCTCGCGCACCGTGGGCTCCACGGCAGGGCGACCCCCGTCCCGCCCCAAACAGTACGCCTGTCCTATATACGCGGTCGAGGCAGGGGGTCGCAGGTCACGGGCGTACCCCGAAACCGGCCCGGGAAAGACCGGTGGACGCGCGACGGCCGGCGCCGCGGGAGGCGCCGCGGGCCGGCGGGCCGGGCGGGCTCGGCAGGGGTGGGCCGGGCGTCAGCCGCCGGCGATCAGGGCGTCGAGGTCGCCGGGCCGCAGGGCGCCGAGGAGGTCCGTGGAGAGCCGCACCACGGTCCGGCCGGGGGCGACGTACCAGGACCCGCCGTCCTCGGTGGTCACCACCTTGACGTCGAGCACCGCGGTGGCCAGCCGCGGGACCAGCTGCCGGACCGCGGGCGAGGTGCCCACCTGGGCGCCGACGAGCCAGCCGAGCTGGTTCGCGCACAGTCGGGGCGGGGCGCCCGCGACCCCGCTGATCGTCAGGCAGTCGCCGGTGCGGGTCAGGGTGACCCGGGTGCCGGCGCCGTCGTCGACGGTCAGGCTCGCCAGCGAGAGCGCGGTGCGGCCGCGGACGTCGGTCTCGGTGGTCTGCAGGTCGACGATCCGCGCACCGGTCGACCGGGAGCCGGCCGCGCCGTCGACGAGGGCGGGCCCGGCATCGTGCAGGGCGGCCATCTCGACCGGGTCGGTCAGCTCGATCACGCGGCGGAGGTCGGCGTCGAGCGCGGCCTGCAGCAGACCGCGGACGGCCTCCCCGGCGCTGCCGGCGCCCCGGGCGTCGATCGACGTCGTGGGCCAGGGCTCCCCGGCGTCCTGCAGCGCGTGGTCGGCCGCGGTGTACAGACCGCTGACGTACCACTCGCCCTCGACCCGCACGGTGGCGATCCGGATCGGTCCACCCTGTTCGCGCACCACCTGGGCGATGTCGATCGTCTGCGGGAGGCCCGAGGGCGGGGTGCCGCCCGGGTGGACCTTCGCCGTGAAGGAGTCGGTGAACGGCAGGTCCGCCGGGTCCCGGGTGGTCGTGATCGTGCCCGCGACCAGCTTGGTGATCGTCACGTCCGGGCGGACCTGCTCGGCGGCCGCCTCGTCGAAGCGCAGCCCGGAGAAGGTCACCGCGTCGAGGGTCGCATCGGCCCGGATGCCGGGGCGCAGGACGTCGAGGCGCTGCAGTTCGGAGGTGAGCACCGAGCCGAGGTCGGTGAGCAGGGTGGCCTCGTTCGGTGCGATCCGGGTGTAGGCGCGCAGGTGGTCGCGGCCCTCCAGGTCCTCGGCCAGCGCCGTGACGACGCCGTTCGGGCTGCTCGCGCCGCCGCTGCCGCCGAGCAGTGCCCACGCGGCCACGCCGCCGGCCAGCAGCACCAGCACCAGTACCGCGACGATCGCGGTGACCAGCGGCCGGCGGCGCCTCCGGCGTGGCGCGCCACCGGCTTCCCGACCCGGCGGTGGGCCCCACGCCCGCGGCTGCCCGGCGCCGCCGTACGGACCGTCCGGGTACTGCTGGGCCTGCGGGTACTGGTGGGCCTGCGGGTACTGGTCGGCCCGCGGGTACTGCTGGGTCTGCGGGTACTGCGGGGCCGGGTACTGCGGGGCCGGGTGCCGCCCGGCCGGATCCCCGGAACCCGGCGCGACCGGCCGGTGTCCGCCGTCGCTCACTGTTCCCACCCCTCGTCGGGCACCCCGGGACCGGATGCATCGGCGAGGATCATGGTGGATGCGCCGGCATCCGAACAGGGTGGAGCACCGGGACGGGCTCCTCCGTCCGGAGCAGTGCCCGGCCCGGACAGCACGCCCGCCGTCCTCCGAGTGGTGGAAGTTGCCCCGGGGTACCGGCGTGGCGACCGGGCGTGACGACCCGGCGCTGCCAAGGTGCCCGACGACGTAGTCGATCACCGGTGGGAGGCGAGCGGTGCGGTTCGCGCGGGGACTCCTGCTCGTCCTGCTCGTCACCCTGCTCGCGGCCACGTCGGTGGCGACCGCCGGCGCTGCGCCCGACCCGACCCCGCCGCCGAACCCGAGCAACGAGGACCTCCGGCGCAGCCGGGACGCGGTGGACGACCGGGCCGCGGAGGTCGCCCGGTTGACCCGGCGGCTCGGCGAGCTCCGGGCCGAGGCGGAGGAGCTGCAGATCCAGGTGGCGGAGCAGCACGAGTCCGCCAACCAGGCGCTCGACGTGCTCACCGCCGCCCGGACCGAGGCGGACGCCGCCGCGGACCGGGCGAGAACGGCCCGCGCCCGGACCGACGCGGCGGGCAAGGCCGTCGACGCCGCGCGCACCCGGCTCGACGACTTCGTGGCCGGCACCTACTCCCAGGGCCTCGACCTCGGGCCGATCGGGCTGCTCACGACCGCGACCGGGCCCCAGGACCTCGTCGACCGGGCCCAGCTCACCGACGCGCTCGCCCAGCAGCAGGCGTCCGCGCTCGACGGGCTGGAGCGGGCGCGCGTGCAGCAGGCCAATGCCGACTCCCTCGCGCGGAAGGCGCAGGACGAGGCCGAGGAGCGCCGGCGGGCGGCCGCCGACGCCAAGGTCGCCGCCGACCG
This sequence comes from Pseudonocardia oceanicola, assembly GCF_047200735.1. Classification (NCBI taxonomy): domain Bacteria; kingdom Bacillati; phylum Actinomycetota; class Actinomycetes; order Pseudonocardiales; family Pseudonocardiaceae; genus Pseudonocardia; species Pseudonocardia oceanicola. The sequence goes on along the minus strand of NZ_JBJZON010000008.1, from coordinate 132,324 downwards.
GGCCCTCGCCGGGGCGCAGCAGGCGGCGAGCGAGCAGGCGCAGCGGTTGCAGGCGGTCGCCGCGGAGCAGGCGGACGTCCAGGCCCGGCTCGACGCCGCGGAGAACGCCGACGCCGGCCTGCGCGCCCAGCGGCAGCGGTTCCAGGACTGGCAGCGCGCGCAGGCGGCGGCCGAGGCCGCCCGGCAGCGCGCCGCCCGCGAGGAGGCGGCGGCCCGGGCCGCCGCGGCGGCGCCGCCCTCGGCGCGCCGCACCGGCACCGCGTCCGCGCAGACGGTGATCGACCGGGCCATGTCGCAGCTCGGCGTGACCTACGCCTGGGGCGGCGGCACGGCCCGCGGCCCGTCGCGCGGGATCCGCGACGGCGGCGTCGCCGACAGCTACGGCGACTACCGCAAGGTGGGCTTCGACTGCTCGGGGCTGATGCTCTACGCCTTCGCCGGCGTCGGGGTGAACCTGCCACGCTACAGCGGCAACCAGCACGCCTACGGCCAGCAGGTCCCGCTCGCCCGGATGCGGCCCGGCGACATGCTGTCCTGGGCCCGCAACGGCCGCGTCTACCACATCGCCCTCTACATCGGGAACGGGAGGATGATCGAGGCGCCGTACTCCGGTGCCTCGGTGAAGATCTCCCCGGTGCGGTACTCGGGCGGGCTCCTGCCCACCGTCTCCCGGGTGATCTAGGCCGGCCGTCTCGCCGGCTCCCGCCCACCCCGCTCACCGGTAGTTCACGGACCGTCCGGTGTGATGGGGCGGTGAGCGTGCAGCCTTCCCCCGACCCGACGCCGCCGTCCGGTACCCCCGCAGCTCCCGTACCGACGCCGAAGGACGACGCGGAGCTCCTCGAGCGCGCGGTCTTCGAGATCAAGCGGGTCATCGTGGGCCAGGACCGGCTGGTCGAGCGCATGCTCGTCGGGCTGCTCGCGAAGGGTCACCTGCTGCTGGAGGGTGTCCCGGGCGTGGCGAAGACCCTCGCCGTGGAGACCGTCGCCACGGTCGTCGGCGGCACGTTCGCGCGCCTGCAGTTCACCCCGGACCTGGTCCCCTCGGACATCCTCGGCACCCGGATCTACCGGCAGGGCCGCGAGGAGTTCGACGTCGAGCTGGGCCCGGTCGTCGCCAACTTCGTGCTGGCGGACGAGATCAACCGCGCCCCGGCGAAGGTCCAGTCGGCGATGCTCGAGGTCATGGCCGAGCGGCACCTGTCGATCGGCGGCCGCACCTTCCCGATGCCCGACCCCTTCCTGGTCCTGGCCACCCAGAACCCGATCGAGAACGAGGGCGTCTACCCGCTGCCCGAGGCGCAGCGGGACCGGTTCCTCTTCAAGATCATCGTGGAGTACCCGGGGGTCGAGGAGGAGCGCGAGATCGTCTACCGGATGGGCGCGGTGCCGCCGGTGGCCGAGCAGGTCATGGAGCCGGCGGAGCTGGTCCGCCTGCAGGGCGCGGCCTCGCAGGTCTTCGTGCACCACGCCCTCGTCGACTACGTGGTGCGGCTGGTGGTGGCCACCCGTACCCCGGCCGACCACGGGCTGGCCGACATCGCGGGCTGGGTCTCCTACGGCGCGTCCCCGCGCGCGACACTCGGCACCGTGGCCGCCGCCCGCGCTCTCGCCCTGGTCCGCGGCCGGGACTACGTGCTCCCGCAGGACGTCCTCGACGTCGCACCGGACGTGCTGCGGCACCGCCTCGTGCTGTCCTACGACGCCGTCGCCGACCAGGTGCCGATGGACCACATCCTGCAGCGCGTGCTGCAGACCGTGCCCCTGCCGCAGGTCACCGCCCGTCCGCAGGTCCAGCCGTCCGCCCCGGCGGCCCCGAGCGCCGCCTACCCGCCGGCGCCCGGTCCGTCGTGACCGCCCCCGCGCGCCCGGGACACCCCGGCCCGCCGTCCTTGCGCGGGGGCAACCTCGAGGCGGCCCTGCGCAGCCTCGAGCTCAGCGTCCGCGGCCGGCTCGACGGGCTGTTGCAGGGCAACCACCTCGGCCTGCTGCCCGGGCCCGGGTCGGAACCCGCGGAGGCACGGCCCTACCGGGCGGGCGACGACGTCCGGCGGATGGACTGGGCGGTCACCGCGCGGACCACCGAGCCCCACGTCCGCGAGACCGTCGCCGACCGCGAGCTGGAGACCTGGGTCGTCGTCGACCTGTCGCCGAGCCTGGACTTCGGCACCGCGACCTGCGAGAAGCGCGACCTGGCGGTGGCCGCGCTGGCCGCGGTCGCCCACCTGACCCGCGGGGGCGGGAACCGGATCGGCGCGATCGTCTCCACCGGCGCGCAGACCGTGCGGATCCCGGCGCGCGGCGGGCTCGCGCACACCCGCAGCGTGGTGCGCCGCGTCGCCGAGGTGCCCCGGGCGGGCGACGGCACCCGCGGCGACCTCACCGCCGCCCTCGAGCAGCTGCGCCGGCCGCCGCGGCGGCGCGGCCTGGCCGTGGTGGTCTCGGACTTCCTGGGCGAGCCGGAGTGGGAGCGGTCGCTGCGCGGCCTCGGGGCCCGGCACGACCTGCTCGCCGTCGAGGTGCTCGACCCGCGCGAGCTGGACCTGCCCGACGTCGGCACGGTCGTCCTCGCCGACCCGGAGACCGGCCGGCAGCGCGAGGTCGAGACCACGCCGCTGCTGCGCCGCGAGTACGCCGCGGCCGCCTCGGCGCACCGGGACCGGGTCGCCGAGGCGCTGCGCCGCTGCGGGGCCGGCCACCTGCGGCTGCGCACGGACTCGGACTGGATCTCCGACGTCGTCCGGTTCGCGCTGGCCCGCAAGCGGACCTGGTCGGGAGGCGGGCGGTGACCTTCGCGTCCCCGTGGTGGCTGCTCGGGCTGCTCGTCGTGGCCGCGCTGGTGGCCGGGTACCTCCTGCTGCAGCGCCGCCGGCGCCGGGACGTCGTGCGGTTCACCAACCTCGAACTGCTGGAGAAGGTCGCCCCGAAGCGGCCCGGCTGGTACCGCCACCTGCCCGCGGCGGCGCTGATCACCGCGCTCGCGGTGCTGACCGTCGCCCTGGCCGGCCCGCAGGCGGAGGCCAAGGTGCCGCGCAACCGGGCGACCGTGATGCTGGTGATCGACGTGTCGCTGTCGATGCAGGCCACGGACGTCGAGCCCACCCGGCTCGCGGCCGCGCAGGCCGCCGCCAAGGCGTTCGCCGACCAGCTGACGCCCGGGATCAACCTCGGGCTCGTCTCGTTCGCGGGCACCGCCGCGGTGCTCGTCTCGCCGACCACGGACCGCCTCGCCGTCAAGCGCGCGGTGGACGGCCTGAAGCTGTCCGAGTCCACCGCGACCGGCGAGGCGATCTTCGCGTCGATGCAGTCGATCGAGTCGTTCTCCCGGTCGGTGGCGGCGACGGGGGGCGCCGGTCCGGAGGAGGCGCCCCCGCCCGCTCGCGTCGTGCTGATGAGCGACGGTAAGCAGACCGTGCCCGGCCCGGACGGGGAGAACGAGCCGCGCGGCGCCTTCACCGCCGCCCGGCAGGCCGCCGAGGCCGAGATCCCGGTCTCGACGATCTCGTTCGGCACCGAGTACGGGACGATCGACATCGAGGGCGGCCGCACCCGCGTCGCCGTCGACGACGCCTCGATGAAGCAGATCGCCGACCTCTCCGGCGGGCAGTTCTTCACCGCGGCGAGCGAGGACGAGCTGCGCCGGGTCTACGACGACCTGTCCGAGCAGATCGGCTACGAGGTGCGCCGGGTCGACACCAGCAAGCCCTGGCTCGCCGGCGGGGCGCTGCTGCTCGTGGTCGGCCTGGGCAGCGGGCTGCTGCTGGGGCGCCGGCTGCCGTGACGCGTGCCGCGGGCCCCGGTGGGCGCGTGCACTAGGTTCTGAGCCCGTGGGTAGGAGCGTGCTGGTCACCGGAGGAAACCGCGGCATCGGCCTGGCGATCGCGGAGGCGTTCGCGGCCCAGGGGGACCAGGTGGCGGTGACGTACCGCAGCTCGGCGGAGGGGCTCCCGGGGGAGCTGCTGCCGGTGCAGTGCGACGTCACGGACGCCGCCGCCGTCGACGCCGCGTTCACGACCGTCGAGGAGAAGCACGGGCCGGTCCAGGTCCTCGTCTCCAACGCCGGGATCACGGACGACGGTCTGCTGATGCGGATGAGCGAGGACTCGTTCACCTCGGTGCTCGACGCGAACCTCACCGCCGCCTACCGGGTCGCGAAGCGCGCCTCCCGCGGGATGCTCAAGGCCAGGGGCGGACGGATGATCTTCATCTCGTCGGTGGTCGGCCTGCTGGGCAGCGCGGGCCAGGTCAACTACGCAGCGTCGAAGGCGGGCCTGGTCGGGCTGGCCCGTTCGGTCGCGCGCGAGCTGGGCTCGCGCGGCATCACCGCCAACGTCGTCGCCCCCGGCTTCGTCGACACCGAGATGACCCGCGCGCTGTCCGACGAGCGGCGGGCGGAGATCACCACGCAGGTCCCACTGGGCCGGTACGCCTCCGTCGAGGAGATCGCCTCGGCCGTCACCTGGCTCGGCTCGGAGCAGGCCGGCTACGTCACCGGGGCGGTCATCCCGGTCGACGGCGGCCTCGGCATGGGCCACTAGAACTCCCCGACACACGCGAGGAAAGGGTCCTGATGGGACTGCTCGAGGGCAAGAAGCTGCTGGTCACCGGCGTGATCACGGACGCGTCGCTGGCGTTCCACGCGGCGAAGATCGCGCAGGAGCAGGGCGCGGAGGTCGTGCTCACCGGCTTCGGCCGGATGCGGCTGGTGGAGCGGATCGCGCAGCGACTGCCGAAGCCCGCCCCGGTCGTCGAACTCGACGTGAGCAACCAGGAGCAGCTGGACTCCCTGGTCGAGCGGGTGTCCCCGCACCTCGCCGCGACCGGGGGGGACTCGCCGAAGCTCGACGGCGTGCTGCACTCGATCGGCTTCGCCCCGGCCTCCTGCCTGGGTGAGGGCGCCTTCCTCACCGCGCCGTGGGAGGACGTCGCCACGACGATCCAGGTCAGCGCCTACTCGTTCAAGTCGCTGTCGACGGCACTGCTGCCGCTGCTCGGACCGGGCGCGTCGATCGTCGGGATGGACTTCGACAACCGGCAGGCCTGGCCGGCCTACGACTGGATGGGCGTCGCCAAGTCCACGCTCGAGTCCGTCACCCGCTACCTCGCCCGGGACCTCGGTCCGAAGGGCATCCGGGTCAACCTGGTCGCAGCCGGGCCGGTGAAGACGATGGCCGCCAAGTCCATCCCGGGCTTCGCCGCGTTCGAGGACAACTGGGACGGGCGCGCCCCACTGGGCTGGGACGTCTCCGACCCCGTGCCGGTCGCCAAGACGATCTGCGCGCTGCTCTCGGACTGGCTGCCCGCCACCACCGGATCCATGGTCTGGGCGGACGGCGGGTTCCACGCCATCGGGGTGTGACGGGCGGGGCCACGGCGCCCACGGTTGAATGACGCCGTGAGTTCCTCGACCGCACCGTACGACGCGCTGCTCCTGCTCTCCTTCGGCGGCCCCGAGGGGCCGGCGGAGGTGCGCCCCTTCCTCGAGAACGTGGTGCGCGGGCGCGGGGTGCCGCCGGAGCGGCTCGACGCCGTCGAGGAGCACTACCGGCACTTCGGCGGCGTCTCGCCGATCAACGCCCGCAACCGCGAGCTGATCGCGGCGATCCGCGAGCGGACCGACCTGCCGGTGTACTTCGGCAACCGCAACTGGCACCCGATGGTCGAGGACACCGTCGCCGAGATGACCCGCGACGGGGTGCGCAACGCGCTGGTCTTCGCCACCAGCGCCTACGGCGGCTACTCGGCCTGCCGGCAGTACGACGACGACATCGCCCGCGCCCGCGCCGCCGTCGGCGAGGGGGCGCCGCACCTCACCAAGCTGCGGCACTTCTTCGACCACCCGCTGTTCGTGCGGGCCAACGCCGACGCCGTGCGCGCCGCGCTGGCGACGGTCCCCGAGGGAGCCCGGGTCGTGTTCACCGCGCACTCCGTCCCGGTGGCCGCCGACGCCGCAGCCGGCGTGCCGGAGGAGGGCGGGCACCGCTACTCGCGGCAGGTCGCGGAGGTGGCCCGGCTGGTCGCGGCGGAGCTGGGCCTCGGCGAGTACGACGTCGTGTGGCAGTCCCGCTCCGGACCGCCGCAGGTGCCGTGGCTGGAACCCGACGTCGTCGACCACGTCGAGGCCCTGCACGCCAAGGGCATCGACGGCGTGGTCGTGGCGCCCGTCGGGTTCGTCTCCGACCACGTCGAGGTCGTCTGGGACCTGGACAACGAGGCCGCGGCGAAGGCGGGGGAGCTGGGCATGGCCTTCGCCCGCGCCGCCACCGCCGGGCCGGACCCGCGGTTCGCGGACATGGTGGTCGAGCTCATGGCCGAGCACCTCGACGGGTCCCCTGCCCGGGGACTGGGATCGGTTCCCCGCGCGGGCTGCACGGTCGACGGCGCGCCCTGCGCGGTGGACTGCTGCGCGCCCGTCCGACGCTCGACGCGCTAGACCGGACGGTCGAACCTTCCCGATTTCACCCGCCGGGGACGATGCGGACCCCGCTTCCGTTTGCCGGTCCGTCCCGTTCTCGCCACCGTACCGATATGACCGGGATGCTCCTCGCCCAGCCCACCGACCCTCCGGGCGGCGCGATCGAATCGCTCGAGAACGCGATCAACGCCGTGTTCGACCCGGTCGCCGCGGGGTTGTCGTCGTTCGTGTTCGCCGAGGTCACGATCGGGGACGTCTCGTTCCCGTGGATCGTGGCCTGGCTCGTCGTCGCGGCGGCGATCTTCACGGTCTACTTCGGGTTCGTGCAGTTCCGTTCCCTGCGGCTGTCCATGAAGCTGTTGCGCGGCAAGTACACCCGCGACGACGACCCGGGCGAGATCACCCACTTCCAGGCGCTCAGCTCGGCCGTGTCCGGCACCGTGGGGCTGGGCAACATCGCCGGCGTGGGCGTGGCGGTCACCATCGGCGGGGCGGGGGCGACGTTCTGGATGATCGTCGCCGGCCTGCTCGGGATGTGCACGAAGTTCGTCGAGTGCACGCTCGGCGTGAAGTACCGCGACGTGCACCCGGACGGCACCGTGTCCGGCGGCCCGATGCACTACCTGCGCAAGGGGGTCGCGGAGCGGTTCCCCGGCGTGACCGGCAAGGTCGTCGGGCGGGTCCTCGCCGCCGGCGCCGCCGCGATGATCCTGTTCTTCGGGGTCGCGGGCGGGAACATGTTCCAGGCGAACCAGACCTTCGCGCAGCTGCAGTCGGTGACCGGCGGTGACGACGGCGCGCTCGGGTCGGCCACCGCCTCGTTCACCTTCGGCATCGTGCTGGCGCTCGTCGTCGGGCTGGTCGTGTTCGGCGGCGTCACGATGATCGGGCGGGTGACCAGCCGGCTCGTCCCGGCCATGGCCATCATCTACGTCGCCGCGTGCCTGGTGGTCATCGTCGTCAACATCACCCAGGTGCCGGCGGCCATCGCGGCGATCTTCGCCGGCGCCTTCAGCCCGGAGGGGGTCGTCGGCGGCGCGATCGGCGCCCTGATCGTCGGCTTCCAGCGGGCCGCGTTCTCCAACGAGGCGGGCCTCGGCTCGGCGCCGATCGCGCACTCCGCGGTCAAGACCCGTCACCCGGTGACCGAGGGTTTCGTCGCGCTCGTCGAGCCGTTCGTGGACACCGTCGTCATCTGCACGATGACCGCGCTGACGATCGTCATCGCCGGCACGCCGTACTGGCGGGACGCGCAGGCCACGGCCTTCGCCAGCGGCGGCGAGGAGACCCCGGACGGCGTCCTGGTCACCTCGAACGCCTTCGAGACCGTCATCCCCTGGTTCCCCTACGTACTCACGCTGGCGGTCGCGCTGTTCGCGATCTCCACGATCATCACGTGGGGCTACTACGGGCAGAAGGCCTGGACCTACCTGTTCGGGCGCAGCACCGTCAGCGAGCGGCTCTACCAGGTGGTCTTCACCCTGTTCGTCGTGGCCGGCTCGGTGCTCACCCTCGGCGCGGTGCTCGACTTCGCCGACGCGGTGCTCTTCCTGCTCGCGCTGTTCAACATCGCGGGCCTCTACCTGCTGGCCCCGGTGGTGAAGCGGGAGGTGAAGGACTTCCGGGCGAAGCTGCGGTCCGGTGAGATCAGCGAGGTGGCGCCGGCCGGTGCCGCCCGGAGCGAGGAGCACCGGACGTGAGTGGTCACGGGGTGGGGGCGTAGGTGCGGACGGCCTCGGCGACCGCGGCGCGGCGGGCGACCCGGACCGCGGAGTCCAACGGGCGCAGGGCCTCCCGGCGGGCGGTGGCGGCGGAGGCCGACAGCGCGCCGCCGGGCTCGTCGGCGGAGGCCGCGACGAGGATCGCCTCCACCTCGTCGGCCTGCTGCAGCACCCGCAGCGCGCGCCCCGGCATCCCCGCCGGCCAGTGCGCCACCGGGCGGGCGCGCAGGGCGGCGGCGATCTCCTCACGGACCCCGGGCCGGTGCCGCGCGACGCCGAGATCGGTGAGGATCGACGCCGACTCCCGCACCTGCGACCGCAGCTCCCGCTCGGCCTCGGCCAGCGGCACGTACTCGGCGGGCGGCACCGGGGCCGGGACCGTGTGCACGGTCCAGCGCAGCACGCCGTCGGCGATCGGGCTGGGCACCACGCCCAGCCCCGCCTCGGGGTAGAGCACCCCCTCGCCGGCGGTGAGGGCGGCCCGGCTGAAGGCGCCCGGGCCGGGCAGGCCGCGGACGTCTCCGGGTGCCGGCAGCACGAGTCGGCCCGCGCCGCGCGGGCCACGGCGCAGGGCCGCGAGCAGGAAGGTCGGCGACGAGACGGGGGACCCCGGGGCGGGGAGGTCCGTGGCGGCGGCGGTGGCCTCGTCGGCGGCGACGACGTCGTGCGCCTCGGCCCACGGCGTGAGCGCGTCGAGCACGTCGTCGGCGGCGGCGGACCCGGCCAGCCAGGCGGACGACCACACGGCGAACGTGGCGGAGGAGCCCGGGGGCGGAGCCTGGGGAGCCGGCCATGAGGAGGACACGACCGCCAGGCTAACCACGGCCGAACCGAACCCGGCCTCTGCCGTGCGGGTGACGCTGCGTGACATTCGGTGAACGGTCCCGGGTCGGCGGCACCCGGGCTGCACTCTTCGGGGGCCACCTCCGCGTGTCGGCGGCGACCCCGCGTGGGCCCTGGGATACAACGCGGACATGTCCCGCACGCACGACTACCGCGGCGCGTTCGGCGCCGACGGGACCCGCATCCGCTCGCGCAAGGAGATCCCGGAGGTCCCCGCCGAGCCCGGGCTCGTGGTGGAGGACCCCGCGACCGGCTTCTGCGGCGCGGTGGTGCGCGTCGACACCCGCGAGGTCACCCTCGAGGACCGGTTCGGCGCGCGCCGCGTGTTCCCGCTGCGGCCCGCCGCCTTCCTGTACGAAGGTCGCCCGGCCACCCTCGTGAAGCCCGCCGCCGCGCCGAAGGGCCCCGCCCGCTCCGCGTCGGGATCGGTGCGGGTGGAGAACCTCACGGCGCGCACCGCCCGGGCGGCCCGGATCTGGGTCGAGGGCATCCACGACGCCGCCCTGCTCGAGACCGTGTGGGGCCACGACCTGCGGGTCGAGGGCATCGTCGTCGAGCCGCTGCACGGGGTGCACGACCTCGCCGCCGCGGTCCGCGAGTTCGGTCCCGCGCCGCACCGCAGGCTCGGGATCCTGGTCGACCACCTCGTCGCGGGCAGCATGGAGACCCGGCAGGCCGCGTCCGTGATGAACGATCTGGCCGCCGCACCGAACGTCCTGGTGACCGGCCATCCGTTCGTCGACGTGTGGGAGGCCGTCAGGCCGGCGGCGGTCGGGATCCGGGCGTGGCCGACGATCCCGCGCGGCACCGACTGGAAGACCGGTGTGTGCCGCGCGCTGCGCTGGGGCGAGCCCGCCGACGGCGCGCGCCGGGTGCTCGGCGCCGTGAGGTCCTTCCGCGACCTGGACTCCTCGCTGATCGGCGCCGTCGAGCAGTTGATCGACTTCGTCACCCAGGAGGGCTGACGGGACCGTTGTGCGACCGAAATGATCGTTTCGGCCACGACGGTCGGTGATCTCTGCCATCCTGGGGTCATGGTTCCGCTGATCTGGTTGATCGCCGGGATCGCCCTGCTCGCCGGCGAGATGCTGGCGGGCGAGTTCGTGCTGCTGATGCTGGGCGGCGGGGCACTCGTCGCGGCGGGTGGCTCGGCGTTGTTCGGCCTCGGCTGGCTGGGCAGCACGCTGCTGTTCGCGATCGCCTCGGTGCTGCTCCTCGCGGGGGTGCGGCCGGTGCTGCGGCGCAAGGCGCAGACGTCGATCGAGGGCTACGTGCACCACACCGACCGGATCGTCGGGGGGACCGCCGTGGTGTCCCGGCGGGTCGACGGGCACGGCGGCCGGGTGCGGATCGGGCCGGACGAGTGGTCGGCCCGCGCCTTCGACGGCGAGCAGGTCATGGAGCCCGGCGAACGGGTCACGGTGGTGCGCATCGAGGGCGCCACCGTGCTCGTGCTCGCCGAGTAAGGGGAAGGGGTATGGAGACGGTGAACGTCGGACTGCTCGTCGTGATCGTGGTGATCGTGCTGTTCGTGATCGTCGCGCTCGTCAAGGCGGTGCTGATCATCCCGCAGGCCACGGCCGCGGTGATCGAGCGGCTGGGCCGGTACAAGACCACGCAGGACCCCGGGCTGGCGTTCCTGGTGCCGTTCGTCGACCGGGTCCGGGAGCGGATCGACCTGCGTGAGCAGGTCGTGTCCTTCCCGCCGCAGCCGGTGATCACGCAGGACAACCTGACGGTGAACATCGACACGGTCGTCTACTTCCGGGTCACGGACCCGAAGTCCGCGGTCTACGAGATCTCGAACTACATCACCGGCGTCGAGCAGATCACCACGACCACGCTGCGCAACGTCGTCGGTGGCATGACGCTGGAGGAGACGCTGACCTCCCGCGACCAGATCAACACGGTGCTGCGCGGTGAGCTCGACGACGCGACCGGTCGGTGGGGCATCCGCGTCGAGCGGGTGGAGATCAAGGCCATCGACCCGCCGCCGTCGATCCAGGAGTCGATGGAGCGGCAGATGAAGGCGGACCGCGAGAAGCGGGCCACCATCCTCACCGCCGAGGGCCAACGCGAGTCGGCGATCCGCAGCGCCGAGGGCCAGAAGCAGGCCCAGATCCTCACCGCGGAGGGGGCCAAGCAGGCGGCGATCCTCAACGCCGAGGCCGAGCGGCAGTCGCAGATCCTGCGGGCCCAGGGTGACCGGGCGTCGCAGTACCTGCGGGCGCAGGGTGAGGCGAAGGCGATCGAGAAGCGCTTCGCGGCGATCAAGGCGGGGCGGCCGACGCCCGAGCTGCTGGCCTACCAGTACCTGCAGACCCTGCCCGAGATGGCCAAGGGCGAGGCGAGCAAGGTCTGGCTGGTGCCGTCGGACTTCGGCAAGGCGCTCGAGGGCTTCACCAAGATGCTCGGCGCGCCCGGCGAGGACGGGGTCTTCAAGTACGCCCCCTCGCCCGACGACGGCGTGCGCTCGGTTCCCGAGGAGGACGAGGAGTCCGTCCGGAACTGGTTCGACACGACCGGCGACCCGGAGATCGCGCGGCAGGTGGCGGCGGCGACGGCCGAGGCCACCCAGGAGGTGCCGCCGATCGGCGAGGCGGCCGCGCACCGCGGGCCGGCCGCGCTGGGCCCGGGCGACGTCGACACCGGGCAGGGCAGCGTCGACACCGGCCAGGGCAGGGTCGACACCGGGCAGGGCAGGGTCGACACCGGGCAGGGCAGGGTCGACACGGGCTCGCGGGGCGCCGACGCGGGCGTGGCGCCCAACGGCGTCCCGGCCCGCGGTGACTGGCACGAGGAGGCCCCGCCCCGCTGACCCGACCCGCTGGATCGCACTGCTGGATCGCACTGCTGGATCGCACTGCTGGATCGCACTGCTGGATCGCACTGTGGAACCGCACTGCGCGGTGGGCTGGTGGACGTGCGCAGTGCGGTTCCACGACGCGACGACGCCCGCTCGAGAGTTGCGTGGCAGTTGCCTCGGTGGTTCCCGACCGCGATCAGGTCAGCGTGAAGCCGTAGGGGAGCTCCAGGCGGTGCCGCTCCAGGAGGGCGCGGTCGCCGAGCAGCTCGCGGGTGGGCCCGTCGGCCACGACCACGCCGTCGTCCAGGATCACGCTGCGGGGGCAGAGCTGCAGGGCGTAGGGCAGGTCGTGGGTGACCATCAGCATGGTCCGGCCCAGCCCGAGGAGCACCTCCGCGAGCTCGCGGCGGGCCACCGGATCGAGGTTCGACGACGGCTCGTCGAGCACCAGGATCTCGGGATCGCAGGCCAGCACCGTGGCCAGCGCGACCCGGCGCCGCTGCCCGCCGGACAGGTGCAGCGGGGAACGGTCGGCGAGCCCGGACATCCCGACCGCCGCCAGCGCCCCGTCGACCCGCTCGACCAGTGCCGGTCCGCTCAGCCCGAAGTTGGCCGGGCCGAAGGCGACGTCCTCGCGGACGGACGGCATGAACAGCTGGTCGTCGGGGTCCTGGAAGACGATCCCGACGCGGCGGCGGATCTCCTGCACGTGGTGTCTGGTCACGGGTAGCCCGGCGACCTCCACGGCACCCTCGCCGGGGGTGAGGATCCCGTTGAGGTGCAGCACCAGCGTGGTCTTGCCCGCGCCGTTGGGGCCGAGCAGCGCGACCCGCTCGCCCGGCTCGATCCGCAGGTCCACGCCGTGCAACGCCTGGTGGCCGTCCGGGTAGGCGTACAGCAGATCGCGCACGAGCAGGGACGGCGGGGTGCGGGCCGCGTCGTCGGCGCCACGCAGCCGTTCGGGGAGGGTCATGCGATCACCCATCCGGTCACGGCGAGCGCCGCGGCGGCGGCGACCGGAGTCAGCCCGGCGACCCAGTCCCGGCGGGTCGTGCGGTTCTCGGTGAGGACCGGCATGGCCCCGGTCCAGCCGCGGGACAGCATCGCCAGGTGCACCCGCTCGCCCCGCTCGTAGGAGCGGATGAACAGCGCGCCGACGCCGCGGGCCGTGGCCCCCACCTGCCAGAGGAACCGCGGGTCGTGCCCGCGGGCGATGCGGGCCAGCCGCATCCGCCGTGCCTCGGCGGCGATGACGTCGACGTAGCGCAGCATGAGCGTGGCGATCGTGGTGACCATCGCCGGGGCGTGCAGGCGCTGGAGCCCTACCAGCAGGTCCCGCATCGGTGTGGTCGCCGCGAGGGTCAGCGAGGTGAGGACCCCGAGCGTGCCCTTGACCAGGATGTTCCACGCCCCGAGCAGGCCGGTCTCGGAGAGGGAGAGCCCCAGCCACTCGATCCGCGGGTCCGGCCCGGTGACCGGCAGCAGCACGGCCAGCACCACGAACGGGAGCTCGATCACCGAGCGGCGCAGGATCCAGCCGACCGGGATCCCGGCCGCGACCCAGACGCCGAGGAGGAGCACCAGGTAGCCCGCGAACACGGGGAAGGCCTCGCGCGGGGTGGCGACCACGCACACGACGCCGAGGAAGGCGGCGACGATCTTCACCTGCGGGGGCAGGCGGTGGACGGGGGAGTCCCGGTGCAGGTGCAGCGGATGCGCGTGGCCCGCGCCCATCTCAGTCGTCCCCCGAGCCGGAGGACCGGGCCGAGCCGGCCGAGCGCGCCGCCGTCCGTCGGCCCAGCAGCCAGAACAACCCGCCCGCGACCCCGAGGGTGACGAGCACACCCACGACACCCGCGATCCCGACCGTGCCGTCGCCGCCGGACACCGAGTAGTCGGCCAACGGCGACCCGGCCGTCGCGTGCTCGCCGGCGTGCTGCGCGATGCACGTGCCGTCGAGCTGCTCGCCGGCCCCGGTCCCGGTGACCTCGCAACCGTGCAGCGCGACCGTGTCCAGCCCGTCGGGGCTCGAGCTGGCGAAGGAGGAGAGCACGCCGGCGACGAGCAGGGCGACCGCCAGGAAGCCGAGGAGGAACCCACGCCGCCCGTTCACGCCGCACCCCCGGCCGTCGGGGCCGACCTGCGGACCAGCGGCGTCCCCGTCCCCCGCAGCAGGTACACGAGGTCCGGCCGGGCGGCGGCGACGGCGCCGACGGTCGCCGCGGTGATCACGCCCTCGCCCACGCCGATCAGTGCGTGCAGGCCGACCATCAGCACGAACACGGTGCCGAGCGACGCCCCGCCGCTGCCGCCGATCGCGTACTGGAGGACGAAGCCCAGCGAGGCGATCACGGTGTTGGCGAACGCGGCGACGAAGGCCGTCGCGATCAGCCCGCCGCGGCTGCTCCGGGCGAACCGGCGCAGCAGCACGGCCACCCCGTACCCGGTGAACACACCGATGAGCGCCATGTTGGTGATGTTGGTGCCGAGCGCGGTGAGCCCGCCGTCGGCGAACAGCAGTGCCTGCACGAGCAGCACGATGGCGATGCACACCGCGCCCACCCACGGCCCGACGAGGATCGCGACGAGGGCGCCGCCGAGCAGGTGCCCGCTCGCCCCCGGGAGGATCGGGAAGTTGATCATCTGCACGGCGAAGACGAACGCCGTGACGAGGCCGGCCATCGGTGCGGTGCGTTCGTCGAGGTCCGCGCGGGCGCGGATCAGACACAGGACGAGGCCGACGACGGCCACGGCCCCGAAGAGGAGCGCGGTCGGTGCGTTCACCAGTCCGTCGCTCATGTGCATGGCGGCGACCATTGGGCGGCCTCCCGGATTCGAGGGGTGCGCCGGGGACGCGGCGCGCACCCATCTCAACGCGTTCGCGTGGCAATCGCAAACAATGTGCGGGAGCGCGGTGGGCGACCCTCCGATCGGAGAGGCCCGAGGCCCGTCGATCAGCCCACGGCGAGGGCCCGCTCCCGCTCCCGCTCGTCGCGCTTCGCCGAGCGCCCCGCCAGCATCGCCAGCCCCGCCCGCCGCATCGCGCCCACCGGGGCGAGGGCCGCACCGAGCAGCCGGTCGACCGCACGGACCTCGTAGGCCGGGGAGTCGCCGAGCTCGGCGACGATCGCCGTGTGCTCGCCGCGCACCCGCTCGGCATAGCCCGGCTGCCGCGGCGAACCCGTGATGCGCACGGCGGCGAGCGGCTCGGGCCTGCCGAGGAAGTCGCCGTGGTGCAGCAGGCGCAGCCAGCAGTCCAGGTCGAGCAGCTCGTCCCGGCGGCCGCGCCAGCCACCGGCCGCCGCGAAGCTCTCCCGGCGGAAGGTGACGTTGCACGCGTCGCCGACGAGGTTGCTCCGGCTGCGGACGATCTTGCGGGCGACCTCGTCCCCGCTGCGGGTGCCGATCAGCCCGTTCAGCCCCCGGCGGGGGACCAGGACCCGGCTCTTGTCGTCGACGACGTGCCGGCGGGCTGCGACGAGCGTGAGGCCCGGATCGTCGAGCAGCGGCTGGGCCTGCAGCTCGAGACAGCGGGGGTGGAGGACGTCGCCGTCCGTGACGGTCTTCACCAGCGGTGCGCGGCCCAGCCAGATCGCGCGGTTGCGGGCCTCGGCGCGCGGGAGCCGTTCGGCCGTGCGCTCGACCCGGACGCGGGGGTCGGCGAAGGACCGCATGATCTCGTGGGTCGCGTCGGTGCTCCCGTTGTCGAGGAGCACGAGCTCGAACTCGGGCTCGGTCTGCTCCAGCACCGAGCCGATCGTCTCGGCGAGGTGACGCTCGCCGTCCGTGACGGCCGCGACCACGGAGACGGTGGCCTGGTAGCCGCCCGGGAAGCCGGCCGCGGTCACCGGGCGCCCGGTTCCCGCTGCTCCGCCGCGTGCGCGCGGCGGTCCGTGGTGACCATGGCGGGCACTCTACCGAGCACCCCGGACGGGCCCCGGTCGGCGGCGTGTTCGCACCGTCCGTAAGGTTCGGGCCGTGAACCGGAGCAGGCTCGGGCCCGCGGAATGTTGCGGAGCGCGGCGGCCCAGGACACGAACGGGGGGCGGCGCGGGGCGTGTGCGCGCGGTCGGGGGAACGCCCCGTCACGTAACGCATCGACGATGCCGACAGATAAGCGAAGCGATGACGAAGCACCGGGTGACATCTCGACCTGCAGGAGTCGGGCGCCGACACAGCGGCGTGACAACCCAGGACGTGCGACGAGGGGGAGACTGCGATGCAGCGCAGTGACGGGCCCAGCGACCGGCCGGCCGATCGGCTGAGCGAGCTGCGCAGGGTTCGACGCACCGAGGATCCGACCGTGTCCGTGGTGGTGCCCACCCGGAACGAGGCCCGCAACCTGCAGGTGGTGCTGCCGGCCATCGCGGCCGTGCGGCCCGCGGTCCACGAGGTGATCGTCGTCGACGGCAACTCCGTCGACGGCACCGTCGAGACCGCGCGGCGCGTGCTGCCGTGGGTCCGCGTCGTGGAGCAGACGCGCAAGGGCAAGGGCAACGCGATGGCGTGCGGGTTCGCCGCCGCCACCGGCGACATCGTCGTGATGTTCGACGCGGACGGCTCGGCCGACCCGGCCGAGATCCCGGCGTTCGTCGCGGCTCTGAAGGCCGGCGCCGACTTCGCCAAGGGCAGCCGCTTCACCCGCGGCGGCGGCAGCGACGACATCACGCTCCTGCGCCGGACCGGCAACGCCGGCCTCAACGGCGTCGCCAACGTGCTGTTCGGCACCCGGCACTCGGATCTCTGCTACGGCTACAACGCCTTCTGGGCCGACCTGTTGCCCCTGCTGGAACTGCCGGCGGTGGACGCTCCCGCACCGGACGACGGGTCGATGCTCTGGGGCGACGGCTTCGAGATCGAGACGGTCCTCGCCTGCCGGGTGGCCGCGGCCGGCCTGCGGGTCACCGAGGTGCCCTCCTACGAGCGCGAGCGCCTCTTCGGCGACACCAACCTGCGGACCTTCGCCGACGGCACCCGGGTCCTGCGCACCCTCGCCGCCGAGCGCCGGCGGGCCGTCCACCAGCATCGTGCGGAGCCACCGGCGGTGGCGGCTCCCACGCCCCCGGCGGCCCCGGCGGCCCCGACCGCCCCGGCGGCGGCGCGCTACGGCACGTCGCTCGACGGTGCCCTCCCGGTCAACGGTCCCGCGTACGCGGGTCACGGGCAGAACGGCTTCGGCGGCCGGAACGGTTCCGGTGTGCTCCACGGCCACCCGGGCCCGAACGGTGCCGGCGAGGACGCCGGGCAGAACGGCCACGCCGTCCGCAACGGACACGGCAACGGGCACGCGAACGGCCGGGGCCCCGCGACCGCTGACACGCTGCCGGTCCCCCCGACCTCCGAGCCGGTCGAGGTGATCGCGCCGGCCGCGCCCGCGACCACGGCGACGCCCCCGCCCCGCCCCTCGCCGCGCCCGGGCAACCGTTCGGCGGGCGAGCGTCCCGCGTCCCCGCGGGCGGCAGCGCAGCGCGAGGCGCTCGACGCGCGGTACGCCCTCGAGGAGGAGGCCTCCTGAGGGGGCGCCTCCTGCAGATCACCGGCGCCCGGCATACTCCTGTCGGGCGCCGGGGTTTGTCGGGCGCCGGGTGGTGCGTGGCGGGGCCTGCGCGCACCGGCGCGCCCCGCGCCGAGCAGGGGAACGGTGTCGACCGCGGACCGTCCACCACGGACCGGGAACGGCGGAGGAACGGAGTGACGCGGTGAGCATGCCCTCCGCGGCGGAACTGACGCGCGCCCGCACCGCGCGCCGCGGTGTCGCGCTGATGCTCGTCGTCGCCGGGGTGGCGGCCTGCGCCCTGAGCCTGCTGGACGTGGCCGGCGGCGTGGTCGGCGACGTCCGCCTCTTCATCACCATCGGCTTCCTGCTGCTGGGCCCGGGCTGGGCGGCAGCCGGCTTCCTCCGTCGCGCGCCCGCGGCGCACGTGTGGCTGCTGACGGTCGGCGTCGGCATCGCGACGACCCTCCTGGCCGCCCAGGTCATGGTCAGTGCCGTGTGGTGGCACCCCGACCTGATGCTCTACATCGTCACCGGCATCAGCATCCCGTTCCTGCTCCGGCACGCGGTGGTCGCCCAGTGACCACACAGGACACCCGCAGCGGGGGGAGCGCGAACGACGGGGCCCCCGCGGCGCCGGCCGGCACGGCCCGGCGTGCCGACCCCGAGGCCACCCAGGTCCTGCGGCCCGTCGGGCCGGTCGCGGCGGACGGTCCGGACGGGACCGACCCGCCCACGACGGCCCTGCCGGTCGTCCCGCGGCCGGGGACGTCGGCCGAGCCGGGCCCGCCCGCCGAGCCGTCGTGGCTCGAGCGGAACCGGGTGGTGATCGATCGCTGGCTCGCCCCGGCCCTCGCCGTGCTCGCCCTGGCCATGCTGCCGCTCGCGGTCGTCACCACCGACCTCGCGGAGCTCGACGGCTGGGGGCTGGCCAAGGTGCTCGGCCTCCCCGGGTGGCTGGCCCTGCTCTTCGCGATCGGCTCCTGCCTGTCCGAGCTGTACGCCCGGCGGCCGCGCATCCCGATGCTGGGGTTCGCCACCGGCGTGCTGATCCTCTGCTCCACCGGCATGCCGTCGGTGGTCCAGCCCGCCGCCCGGTTCGGCACCGCCTGGACCATCGCCGGGTTCGTGGACGCGGTGGCGGTCGCCAACGGCGTCCCGCCGCAGGGTCTCGACGCGCGGTTCTCGTGGCCCGCCTTCTTCGCCCAGTGGGCCTGGTTCCGCCAGGCCGGCGGCGCGGACCAGCTCGACGAGGTGCTGCGGTGGTTCCCGCCCGCCGTCGTCACGGTCTGGGCGATCGGCATCTACGCGCTGGCCCGCTCGATGCTGGGCGGCACCCGCGCTCCGTGGGCCGCGGCGTGGCTGTTCGTCGGCCTGAACTGGATCGAGCAGGACTACTTCTCGCCGCAGGCCACCGGCATCTGCCTGCTGCTGACGGTGCTCACCTTCGCCCTCGGGCCGTTGGCCACCCGCCGGACGGACCCGAGCGGCGTGCCCGGGTGGCCGGCCCCGCACCGCGGCGCCCGGCGCCTGCCGCTGCTCCACCGCTGGCTGGTGTCGGGCATGACGCCGCCGAACCGGCCGACACTGCCCCCGCGACAGTTGCTGCTCGTCTACTTCTGCGCGGCGCTGTGCATCCTCGCCGTGATCCCGGCGCACCAGCTCACCCCGTTCGCGATCCTCGGCCAGCTCTTCCTGCTCGCCGTGGTCGGCCGCTACCGGGGTCGCGGGCTCGTGCTCGTCGGGATGGTCGGCGTGATCCTGTTCATCCTGATCGCGGCGCGGCCCATCTGGACCAACCAGATCACGCTGTTCATCGGGGCGGGCGACACGGGTGCCGCGCTCCAGGAGGGCGTGGCCGACCGGCTCACCGGCGACACCGGGCAGCTCGTCGGCAAGTACGGCCGCGTGCTCGTCGCCGGGTTCTCCTACCTGCTGGGCATGGTGGGTGCGTGGGTGTACTGGCGGCGCCGGCGGGACCTCGTGCCGATCGGGCTCGCCCTGGTCCCGATGGGCTTCGCCGCGCAGGGCTACGGCAGCGAGGGCTTCCTGCGGATCCTGCTGTTCGGTCTGCCGATCCTCACGATCCTCGGCGCGGACTTCCTGCGCTGGACGGTGCGCAAGCGGGCGTGGATGCGCCCGGTGCTGGCGGTCGGGATGGTCGCCCTGTTCGGCACGCTGGTTCTCATCCGCGGGGGGAACGACTCCTACCAGGTCGTCTACCCCGAGGACGCCGCGATGTACCGGAGCGTCGTCGCGACGACGCCCCCCGGCCAGAACGTCATCCCGGTCTCCGACCCCGGCCCGTTCGCGATCGAGGGCCTCACCCTCTTCGGCCGCGGCGGCGGGGTGCCGGGCTGCGGCCGGATCGGCGTCTCGGACGACCCGATCGGCTGCACGGCGGCGGTGTCGCCGGACGTCATCGTCAACTTCGGGTCGATCGAGGCCCAGGGCGTGTACCTGTACGGCAAGCCGCACGGCTGGTCCCTGGACTACGCGAACACGCTGGTCCAGCAGGGCGGGTACTACTTCTGGTACCAGAGCCCGGACGACCCGTACGACTACGTGCTGCGCAAGGTCGGGGTGCCGGTGCTCCCGGACGGCAGCGCCGGGAGGCCCGGATGAACCTCGACCCGGCGTTCGACAAGTGGGTGTGGCTGTCGTTCCTCGGCCTGCTCGTCGTGCTCGGTGTCCGCGCCTGGTCGGTGGAGAGCAGCAGCGGGCGGCTCGGGCGCACGCCCGCCCGCGTGCGGGCGCTCACCGTCGCCTCGGTGGGAATGCTCGCCGTCGTGGTCACGCTGCTCGCCGTGCAGGGCGGGCAACAGGTCCTCCACTCGGTCCTGACCCGCACGGACCCCGTCACCGGGCTGCCGCTGGACGAGCCGCGACAGCCCGCCCCCGCCCCCGCGGACCCGAACGCCCCCGCGGACCCGAACGCCCCCGCGGCCGACCCCAACACGAACCCGAACGCACCCGCCGCGGGAGGCGCGCCCTGACCTGACTCGGGGCCGTGCATTTCACCGCGATATCGTGGCCGCCGCTGCCGTTCGGCCGTCCGGACCCCGACCCGGACCGCCGCACTGCGGGGGGCAGGCACGCAGCGTTCCAGGAGGAGGGCTCAACACCTCATGTCGGACAAGGTCTACGACTTCGTGGTGGTCGGCGGCGGTGCCGCCGGCTGCGTGCTGGCCAACCGGCTCAGCGCCGATCCCGCACACCGGGTGCTCCTGCTCGAGGCCG
This sequence comes from Pseudonocardia oceanicola, assembly GCF_047200735.1. Taxonomy (NCBI): domain Bacteria; kingdom Bacillati; phylum Actinomycetota; class Actinomycetes; order Pseudonocardiales; family Pseudonocardiaceae; genus Pseudonocardia; species Pseudonocardia oceanicola. The sequence goes on along the minus strand of NZ_JBJZON010000008.1, from coordinate 111,805 downwards.
GCAAGTCGGACCCGTTCTGGGACGTCTTCACCCACATGCCGGCGGCGATGGGGCTGGCGATCGCCAGCCGGAGCCACAACTGGCACTACGTCTCCGAGCCCGAGCCGTTCATGCAGAATCGCCGCATGGACCTGCCCCGGGGCAAGCTGCTCGGCGGCTCCGGCTCGATCAACGCCATGACCTACGTGCGCGGGCACCCGGCGAACTTCGACCAGTGGGCCGCGGTCGTCGGAGACCAGGCCTGGGACTTCGCGCACGTGCTGCCGTACTTCAAGAAGATCGAGGACTCGGTGACCTTCGGGGGCAACGAGTACCGCGGTCGCGGCGGGCTGCAGACGGTCCAGCGCGCCCCGGCGGACCACCCGCTGTTCGCGCTGTTCTTCGAGGCGGCGCAGCAGGCCGGGTACAACCTCACCGCCGACCTCAACGGCGCGGTGCAGGAGGGCTTCGCGGCCTTCGACCGCAACATCCGGCGGGGCCGGCGGCAGTCGTCGTCGCAGGCGTACCTGCACCCGGTCCTGGGGCGGCCGAACCTCGAGGTGCGCACCCGCGCGCTCGCCACGCAGGTCGTGTTCTCCGGGACCCGCGCGGTCGGGGTGACCTTCCGGGCCGCCGGCGGCCGCGAGGAGATCGTCCGGGCCAAGGAGGTCGTGCTGTCCGGCGGCGCCTTCAACACCCCGCAGCTGCTGCAGCTGTCGGGGGTGGGCCGCGCCGAGGAGCTCGAGGCCGTGGGCGTCGCCCCGGTGCACGACCTCCGCGGGGTGGGGCACAACCTCGAGGACCACCTCGCCGTGCAGGTCCAGCACCGGTGCACCGAGCCCATCTCCATGGTGCACATGAAGGACAAGAAGAACTGGCCGAAGATGGGTCTGCAGTGGCTCGCCGGCCGGGGACCCGCCGGGAGCAACCTGTTCGAGGCCGCGGGCTTCATCCGCAGCAACGAGGACATGGAGTTCCCCGACGTGATCGTCGGGTTCGCCCCGATGGCGATGGCCTTCGACGAGAAGCGGATCGTCGAGGGGCACGGCTACCAGGTGCACGTCGGGACGATGGCCGCGCGCTCCCGCGGCAGTGTCACCCTCCGCTCGGCCGATCCGGCCGTGCAGCCGCGGATCATCTTCAACTACCTGGACAACCAGCGGGACCGCGACGACTGGGTCAAGGCGATCCGGATCGCGCGCGACATCCTGGCCCAGCCGGCCTTCTCCGGGGTCGACGGCGGCGAGGTCGTCCCCGGGCCGGAGTTCCGGACGGACGAGGAGATCCTCGACTGGATCTCGCACACCGCGCAGACCGGGTTGCACCCCACCGGCAGCGCCCGGATGGGGCGGTCGGCCGACGACGTCGTGGATCCCGCCAGCCTGCGGGTGCACGGTCTCGAGGGCCTCCGGGTGGTGGACGCGTCGATCTTCCCGACGGTGACCAACACCCAGACCTACGCGCCGACCCTGATGGTGGCCGAGAAGGCGTCGGACGTCATCCTCGGCAACACCCCGCTGGAGCCGGTGCGCCTCGCCCGGCCGCAGGTCGTCACGCAGGCCCGGCCCGCCGCCGCGGAGGGCGTCGGCGCCCCGGCCGGCTCGGCCTGATCCGTACGGGCGTGGCCCGAGGGGCACGCGCACCGTCGACGAACCACGAAGGAGAAGCATGGAGCTGCCGGGGCGGGCGCCGGCCTGGGTCGGCCAGGTCGAGCGGCGGACGGACGGCGCGGACGCACTGGACCTGTCGGTGGACCCCCGCTACCTGGCCGCCCGGCTGCTGGTCACGACGGGTGGGTCACCCAGCGGGTTGATCACCGTCGGCCTCACCGGAGGTCGCGCCACGACGTCGACGGTCCGGGCCGCGATCGAGGCGCAGCTGGGCCCGGACACGGGGGAGGAGGCGCCCGCGCTGCCCCGCTCGGTCGAACCGCTGACCGTGGTGATCGCGACCCGGGACCGGGCGGAGAGCCTGCGGACCAGCCTCGCCGCCGTCGTCGCGGGGGACCACCCGGCCGTCACCGTGATCGTGGTCGACAACGACCCGCCGGACGAGAGCACCCGCCTGGTCGCCGAGGAGTTCGCGGACCGTGGGGTGGTGTACGTCCGCGAGCGACGCCGCGGCCTGTCGGTCGGCCGCAACCGGGGGCTGCGTGAGGCCGTGACCCGGCTGGTCGCCTTCACCGACGACGACACCGAGGTGGACCGGCGGTGGGCGAGCCGCATCGCCGCCGTGTTCGCCTCCGAGCAGGACCTGGCCTGCCTCAGCGGTCCCGTGATCGGCGCCCGGCTGGAGACCGAGGACGAGCTGGCCGCCGAGCGTGCGCTGGTGTGGAACCGGGGCTTCGCGGCACGCCGTTACTCGCTGGCCGACCCGCCCGCGGACTCGGCGATCTTCCCCTTCTCGCCGGGTCTGTTCGGGATCGGCGCCAACTTCGCGGTGCGGGCCGACGTCGCGCGCGCGGTGGGCGGCTTCGACGAGGCCCTCGGTGCGGGCGCCCCGACCCGTGGCGGTGAGGACTGCGAGTTCATGGTCCGGCTGGTCCTGGCCGGGCACCGGGTCGGCTACGAGCCGGGCGCCTTCGTCTGGCACCACCACCGGTCGTCGCCGGAGGAGCTGCGCCGCCAGCTGCGCGGCTACTCGATGGGCCTCGGCGCCTTCCTCACCAAGATCGCCCTCGACCCGCGGGCGGGCGCGATGGCCGCCAGGCGGCTGCCGGCCGCGGTCGCGCAGTTCCGGCAGATCGGGACGCGCGAGGCCACGGCGGGCGAGGGCGTGGCGGCGGGCAACCTGGGGGAGCGGCTGGCCTGGATCGTCGACGGCGGCTCGGCGTACGTCCGCGGCCGCCGGGCGACCCGTCGGGTCGGCGGCCGGGTGCCCCGCCTCTCCCCGTTGCGCTCGAACGTGGACTCCCACGTCACGTCCGAGCGGTGAGGTCGTTGGACTCGACGACGGGACGGTCCGGGGGGTGCTCTACAGTTCCCGACTGTCCGCTTTGTCCGTTCTGAGCTCGTCCGATCTGCCCGAGGAGTCCCAGTGTCCGAACCGTCCGGATCCGGTGGCGGCGGTGCCCCCACCATCGAACCGTCCGGGTCCGGTGACGAGCCTCCCCCCGAGCGTGGGATGTCGCGCCGCACCGGCCTGATCCTCGGTGGCGTCGCCGTGGTGGCCGTGATCGCGCTGATCGCCGTGCTCGTCGGCCGTCCGTCGTCGGACTCGGGCACCACCGGGGGTGGCGGCACCGCCTCGGAGGCCCCCGCGCCCACCTCCCCGCGGACCGAGAGCGCGGGCGCCGACACCAGCGCGGCCACCCTGCTCGGCTGGGGCGAGCCGAGCCGGGTCGACGAGTTCGACGGACCCCGCCAGCCCGGGTGGGACATCTACCGGGGCCGGGGACACGACGGCAACGGCCGCCGCACGGCCGACGCGATCAGCGTCCGCGACGGGATCCTCACCATCACGGGGGACTCCGAGGGCAACACCGGCGGCCTCGCGCTCAACCCGGGCCAGATGTACGGGCGCTGGGAGGGCCGGGTGAAGCTGCCCGCGAGCGACCCCACCTACCACGCCCTGCTGCTGCTGTGGCCGGACGAGGAGAACTGGCCCGAGGGCGGCGAGGTCGACTTCATGGAGGCGACCTCGGGGGATCGGCAGAACGTGAACTCGTTCCTGCACTACGGCGAGGACAACAAGCAGATCGAGCACAGCGTGGACGTCGACGCCACCGAGTGGCACAACTGGGCCGTGGAGTGGACCCCCGACCACGTGATCGGCTACCTCGACGGGCGCGAGTGGTACCGCATCGAGGACAAGGACACGCTGCCGCCGGGCCCGATGCACCTGTGCATCCAGCTCGACTGGTTCCCCGAGGACGGCGACCCGGGCGACGTGCAGCCCTCCGAGATGCAGGTGGACTGGATCAAGGAGTACAAGGTCGACGCCTGAGTAGCGGGACACCCGCCGGCCGGTGCCCCCGTCGTGGGGACACCGGCCGGTGTCGTTCCGGGGTCCTCAGCCGCGCGGCCGGACCGCAGGCATCCTGAGCGTCTTGGCGTTGGCGATGTCGATGCTGCCGGTGTCGGTGTCGATGTCCGGGTCGAACCAGTCCGGGACCGGGCCGGCGATGCCGGGCGCGATGCGCTCCGAGCTGTTGAAGGCGTCCGGCTTGACCCGCCCGGCGGCCCGGCTCGCGAACCAGGCGCCCACGGCGGCGACCGTGCGCGCCACCTCGGCGCGACTCGGCCGGACGTGCTCGGTGAGGGCCTTCTGGTACCACTCCATCTGTACCCGCAGCGCGTGCTCCAGGCTGTAGTGCCGGCGCACGAGCTCGAGGGCGAACGCGGCGTTCTCCTTGCGGCGCACCTGGTCCTCGAGCAGCGTGCGCAGCTCGCGGACCAGGGTGTCCTCGCCGGTGCCGCCGCCGCCGATGCCGTAGAAGCCGCGCCAGCGGAACAGCCGGGCGGACTCGCGGTCGAGGATCTGGAAGTAGCCGCGCTCGCCCTGCACGATGCAGGGCTTGCCGAAGGCCATGGCGCGCAGGATCGAGCCGCCCATGCCGAGCGCGATGTCGGCCGCGGCGTAGGCCGGCCGCGGGTCGACGCGCAGCCCGGGCAACAGGACGACCTCGCGGCCGGCGCGCGCGTTCGTCGCGTCCGCCAGGGCACGCAGCTCCGGCATGGCGGGCCCGTCACCGACCAGGACCAGGCGGAGCCGGTGGTGCGGCGGGATCCGCCCGGCCGCGCGGATGGCCGTCTCCAGGCCCTCCTGCTTGAGCGCCCGGGCGAACCGGCTCACGGCGATGACGGCGATCTCGTCCGGCGCGATGCCGAGCTCGGCGCGGAAGGCGTCGCCGCCGGGGTAGTCCGGGTACTGGCCGACCGTGTCCGTCGGGATCTCCAGCACGCCGATGGAGCCGCTGCGCTCGCGGGTCTCCATGGCGATCAGCGGGCCGCAGACCTGCAGCGGGACGGAGCCGGGCATGAAGTCCGGCACCGACATGCTGTTGATGGTCATGGTCATCGGCACGTCGTCGAGGCGGTGCGGCCCGAGGAAGGCGAGCAGCGACGGGGTGAGCTCGTAGGCGTGGATCAGGTCCGGCCGCACGCGCCGCGACAGGTCCCGGAGGCGCCTGTAGGCGGCCCGTGCGGTGGGCGCGATGTTGTCCGGGACGAGCTCCTCGATCGGCTCGAACGGCAGCCCCTTCTCCCGGAGGACCTCCTCGAGGACGCCGGGCGGCCCGGCGAGCACGACCTCGTGCCCCAGGTCCCGGGCGCCCACGGCCAGGTCCACCGAGTTGCGCTGGCTGCCGCCGATGTCCAGGTTGTGCAGGACGACGAGCAGGCGCAGCGGCCGGTCCGTGGGCCAGCGGTTCGCGCGGGGAGCGCTGTGCGCGTTCACTCCTGGGTCTCCCTCGTGGGTGGCAGAGGCCGTCCGTCAGGACGGGCGCCGGCCCGCTCCGGTCGCCAGCCCGGCGACGGGGGTCGGCTCGGTCGGGGGGTCGGACCGGTCGGCGGGGTCGTCCGGGTCGTCGGGGTGGGACGTCCGGCCCGACTCCTCCTCGACGGCGGCGCGGCGCAGGGCCCGGATGTAGCGCAGGAGCGGGACGGCGACGACGAGCGCCGTGACGGCCTGGGCGAGGAGGAACGCCAGGCCGGCGCCGCCGATGCCCATGCGGTCCATGAGCACCACCGCCAGCCCGATGACCAGGGCCGCGGTGAACACCTCCAGCACCACGACGCGACCCATCTGGTTGCGCAGCCGGGAGGTGTTGATGAAGTTCATGTTGATGATCGTGAACGGGATGGCGAGCACGGCGTAGCGCAGCACCCAGGTGCCCTGGTCGGAGTAGGAGTCGCCGAGCACCGACAGCACCCACGGGGCGAGGAGGAACAGCGCCGGCACGCCGAGGCCGCCGATGAGGTAGCTCAGCCGGAAGGTGCGCTTCATCAGCGCCCACTGCTGGCGCCGGTCGTGACTGGCCTCCACGACGTACGAGGAGCTGATGTTCCAGATCAGCACGCTGAACGACTCGGCGATCAACCACGGCAGCGCGTAGTAGGCGTTGGCCTCGGTGCCCAGCCGCGCGACCACGAGCAGCGGCAGCACCAACGGGATGATCACCGTGACGGCACCGGTGGCGTACTCGGCCAGGAAGATCGACAGCAGCCCGCGCCGGTCCGGCATCGGCGGGGTGCCCTCGCCGGGCGGCGGGACGCGGGGGAGCAGGCGCAGGAAGAGGATCGGCGAGATCACCAGCTGCAGTGCGATGATCGGGAGGGCCCAGGCGACGAGGATGCCCTTCTCGAACGCGAGGTTCGCGAAGAGGATCAGCAGCCCCATCTTCCCGAGCGCGAACAGCAGCTGTTCGAGCGGGATCCAGGTGGAGCGGCGCAGCCCGGTGAGCACCCAGTCCTGCAGCGTGGACAGTGCCAGCAGCGCGACGAGCAGTGGGAACCCCGCCCGGTCCCAGAAGGTCGGGAACAGCTCGTCGTGCGGGAAGAAGACGAGGAAGCCGGCGCCGAGCAGCAGCGCGATGGCGGTCGCGACCGCGTAGCCGCCCACGACGAGCCTGCGCGCCTTCGGGCCGGCCGAGGCCAGCACGCGGCCGAAGAGCAGCCCGACGTTCGATGCCGCGACCTGCGACAGCATCGTGGCGGTCGACAGGATCGCCGACGACCGGCCGACCTCGGCGGCGGGCAGCCGGGCGGCGATCGCCCAGAAGCCGAGCCCGACGAGGGCGGTGATGCCGGTGGCGGCCATGAGCGCGAAGGCGTTGAGCTCCAGACTCGGGAGCAGCCGGCGGCGCGTGCGGGGCGGCTCGTCGGCCGCGGCCTCGGCCTCGGGGAGCTCGGCCGTGTCGGGGCCCGGCTCCTCGGAGGTCGCGGCCTCGCCGGCGGGCGCGGCCTCACCGGTGCTCGCGGGGGGCGCGTCGGCCTCCGGCACCGCAGTGGTGCGGAGGCCGACGGTCTCGAGGGCGGCGTTCTCGGCCGTGCCCGGCGCAGGGACCTGCACGGCGGCGAACCGCTCGGTGGGGGGATCGGCGTACGGATCGGCGCCCGGACCGGTGATCCGGGTGAGCGGCACGCCCGCGGCGGATCGGCCCGGGTCGCCCACGAACCGCTCGTCGCCGCGCACCGGACCCCTGTCTCGCTCCACTACCGCAGTACCCCGTCCGACGTGTCCGTGCCGCGCGCCCCGGCGGGCGCTGGTCGCCGCTCCTCATCCCGGTCTCCGGAGCCTAATGGTCGACTCGCGGGCACCGGTCCGGGGGTGTAACCTGCGCGATTCGCCCGGCCCGGATCGAGCCGGCCCCGCGTCGTCCATCGACTGCACCACGCAACGCGTTACGCGGCGAGCCCGCACCGTCACCGGATCGGCCGCGGGGCCCCGGTCCGCGCGGCTATCGTCGGCGCCGCACACGACGGACGACGGGCGGGAGCGCGCATGACCGGCACCACGACGGGCAGCACGACCGGGGTGCGGGTACACCCGCAGGGCCTCTGCGAGAGCACGGAGGTCGGCGAGGGCACCCGGGTGTGGGCCTTCGCGCACGTCCTGCCCGGCGCCCGGGTCGGCCGGGACTGCAACATCTGCGACTGCGCCTTCGTCGAGGACGGGGCGGTGCTCGGCGACAACGTCACCGTCAAGAACGGCACCCTCGTCTTCTCCGGCGTGACCTGCGAGGACGACGTGTTCCTCGGCCCGAACGTGCTGTTCACCAACGACCTGCGCCCGCGCGCGGCGGTCAAGCGCGGGCCGGAGGCCCTGCTGCCCACCGTGGTCCGGCGCGGTGCGACCCTCGGGGCCGGCGCGGTCGTGGTGTGCGGCACGGAGATCGGCGAGCACGCCTTCGCCGCGGCCGGCGCGGTCGTCACCCGCTCGGTTCCCGCCCACGCCTTCGTCGCCGGCAACCCGGCGCGGGTGAAGGGCTGGGTGTGCGTCTGCGGCGAACGGCTCGGCGAGGACCTGCGGTGTCCCGAGTGCGGCACCGCCCACGAGCGGGCCGGGGAGGGCCTGCGCGTCCGCGCCCCACGGCCCCGTCGCTAGAGTCCGGCGGCGGGAGAGTCCACCGGGGACCGCCGGCGCCCCGCCGGCCGGCCCCGCCGCGGCGCGCCCGCCTCCGTCGTCCCCGCCGGAGGGAGCCGGGCGCCCCGCACCGACCACACCGGACCGAGGAGCAGACCGCGATGGCCCGTGCCGCTCAGACCCCCACCACCACAGCCCTGCGCGCCCTGCGCGACGTCGGCGCGGCCGCCTGGTTCGGCGGCTCGCTGATGGGGGCGTCGGGGCTCAACGCCGCCGCCGACGCCGCGGGCGGTCCGCAGGACCGCGAGCGTGTCGTCGCGGCGGGCTGGGCGCGCTGGACCCCGATCTTCCGGGCCGCTGCGGCCGCACACCTGCTGGGCAGCGTCGGGCTGCTCGCCCGCCGTCGCAGCACGGCCGACCTGGTCGGCCTGGGCCTCACCACCGCCGCCGTCGGCGCGGTGGCGGGCACCGCCGTCATGGGGGCCAAGGAGGTCCCCGAGACGACCATCCACGCCGTGGAGTGGACGATCCCGGCACTGCTCGCCGGGGTGATCCTCAGCGGCATCGGTGGGAAGGGCTGACGTGTCGTCGGCGGTCTCGTCCCTGCGCAGTTCACTCGGGGAGCTCCCCGCGGCCCAGGCCGCGTACCGGTGCGCGGTCGCGGGTCGGATGCGGGCGGAGCGGTGGGGCCTGGCCCTCGACGAGGCGTTGCGCGTTCGCACCGGCCTGACCCGCCCGCGCGGCACCGCGGTCGGCCGGATCCTCGCCTACCACTCGATCGGCACGGACCGGTGGGGCGTCAACGACGTCCGGCCGGCGGACTTCGAGCGGCACCTGCAGATCGCCGTGGACGAGGGGTGGACCTTCGCCACCCCCGCCGAGGTGCTCGCGGCGCCGGAGCGCAAGCAGCTGGCGATCACGTTCGACGACGGCGCCACGAGCGTGCTCGACAACGCCGTGCCGGTGCTGCGCCACCACGGCGTCCCGTCGACCATGTTCGCGGTCAGCGGATGGGCCGACGGCGGGCACGACGCGGGGTACGCGCACGTCCTGGACTGGGCCGGGCTCGCCCGGCTCGAGGCCTCCGGGGTCACGCTGGCCAGCCACTCGGCGTCGCACCCCGACTTCGGCCGGCTCACCGCCGCCGCCGCCGAGCGTGAGCTGGTGGAGTCGCGGGCGCGGCTGGAGGCGATGCTCGGTCACGAGATCGACGAGTTCGCCATCCCCTTCGGGCAGTCGGCGAACTGGACGCCGGAGGCCGGTGCGGTCGCGAGCCGGGTCTACCGCACGGTGTACGCCCAAGCCGTGGACACCCGCCCCGCGGGCACCGTCGCGCGCACCTTCATCACGCGGATCGACCGCCCGCTGATCTTCCGCGCCGCCCTGAACGGCGCCTTCGACAACTGGGAAGAGTGGTTCCTGGGCCCCCGCTGACCTCGTGAGTGGCGATGGTCGCTCGGGCGACATCGCCACTCACGGGGGAGTCACAGGGCGGCGGCCAGGACCTCGACCACCCGCTGCTGCTGCTCCGCGGTGATCTGCGGGTGGAGCGGCAGGCTGAGGATCCGGTCGGCCATCGCCTCGGCGACCGGGAAGTCGCCGGCCTTGCCGAGGGTCGAGAAGGCCTCGGTGAGGTGTACCGGGGTGGGGTAGTGGATGCCCGCGCCCACGCCGTGCGCGTTGAGGTGCGCGAGGACCTCCGACCGCCGGTCGACCTCGATCACGTAGAGGTGCCAGACGGGTTCGCTGCCCGCCGTGACCGTGGGCCGGGTGACCGGGAGATCGGCGAGCAGGGCGTCGTAGCGGGCGGCGGCCTCGCGGCGCAGCGCGTTCCACGCGTCGAGCCGCTTCAGCTTCGCCGACAGCACCACGGCCTGCAGCGTGTCCAGCCTGCTGTTCACCCCGACCACGCTGTGCTCGTACTTGCGCGGCGAACCGTGCGCCCCGATCAGCCGGACCCGCTCGGCCAGCTCGGCGGAGCGGGTGAGCACGGCCCCGGCGTCGCCGTAGGCGCCCAGGTTCTTCCCGGGGTAGAAGCTGGTCCCGGCGATGTCGCCGATGGCCCCGGCCTGCAGGCCGTCGCGGCGTGCGCCCTGCGACTGCGCGGCGTCCTCGCAGACCGCGACGTCCGGGAACGACGCCGCCAGCCCCGCCTTCAGCCGAGCCACATCGGCGACCTGTCCGTAGAGGTGCACCGGCAGCACGGCGCGGGTCCGCTCGGTGACCGCGGCCAGCGCGGCGTCGACGTCGATCAGCGCGGTGCCGGGCTCGCAGTCGACGAGCACGACCTCGGCCCCGGCGCGGGCGACCGCCTCGGCGGTGGCGATGAACGTGTTGGCCGGGACGATGCACTCGTCGCCCGGCCCGACGCCGAGCGCGCGCAGGGCGAGCTCGAGGGCGTCCGTGCCGTTGGCGACGCCGACGACGTGCTCGACGCCGGAGTACGCGGCGTAGGCGGCCTCGAACTCGGCGACGGCCGGTCCGCCGACGAACGCGGTGCGGGACAGCACCTTCTCCCAGCCCTCGGCGACCTCGGCGGCCACCTCGGCGTGCTGGGCGGCCAGGTCGACGAGGGGGATCGGGGCGTGCGGGACCGGGGTGGCGGGGACGGCCATGCGGCTCCTTCGGGGCTCGGGGAGCGGGCTGGGGAAGCGGGGCCGACGAACCGGGCTGCTCGTCAGGCGCCGGTGGTCGCGAGCCCGAGGGCGCCGGCCAGCGCACCGACGACGGCGCGCCGCTCGGTCTCCCCGATCTCGTGGTGCACCGGGAGGATCACGGTCCGCCGCGTGAGGTGCTCGGTGACCGGCAGCGGCGCGTGCGGGTGCCCGGCGTAGGCCGGTTCCAGATGGGCGGCCATGATCCCGCGGCGGGCGGAGACCCCGGCCTCGGCGAGCGCGCCCAGGACGGCGACCTGGTCGGCACCCTCGGGCAGTTCGATCCAGAAGGACTGGTAGTTCGACGTGCCGTGCGGCGGGTCGCCGACCGCGCGCAGCCCGAGCGGGGCGAGCAGCTCGCGGTAGCGTTCGGCGATGGCGCGGCGCTGCGCGACGATGCCGGGCAGCCGGCCGAGCTGGACCAGGCCCATCGCGGCCTGCATGTCCGTCATCCGGTAGTTGAAGGCGGTCTCGTCGTAGCCCTCGAGGACGACCTTCGTGCCGGCGGCGTGCCGGTCGGCGGCGGAGACGGTCATCCCGTGCTCGCGCAGGCGGCGGAGGCGGGCGGCCCGGTCGGCGTCGTCGGTGGTGACCATGCCGCCCTCACCGGTGGTGAGCAGCTTGCGCGGGTGGAACGACCATGCCGCGAGCAGCGCGCCGGTGCCGACCGGTTGCCCGTGCAGGGTGGCTCCGGCGGCGCACGCGGCGTCCTCGACGACCGGGACGTCCCCGCACACGGCCTTGATCGCCGGGATGTCCGCGGGCTGCCCGCCCTGGTGGACCGCCAGCACGGCCTTCGTCCGCGGGGTGAGCACCGCCGCGACGGTCGCGGGGGTGACGTTGCCGGTCTCCGGCTCGACGTCGGCGAACACCGGGGTGGCGCCGCAGTACCGGATCGCGTTGGCCGTCGCGATGAACGAGAACGACGGGCACACGACCTCGTCGCCGGGTCCCACGCCGAGCACGTGCAGCGACAGGTGCAGCGCGGTGGTGCAGTTCGAGGTCGCGACGGCGTGCGCCGCGCCGACGTGTGCGGCGAACGCCTTCTCGAACTCGGCGACCCGCGGACCCTGGGCCACCCAGCCCGACCGCACCGTCGCCGCGACCGCCTCCGCCTCCTCGTCGCCGAGGAGGGGCTTCATCACCGGGATCACGAGCCGGCCTTCACCGAGGTGCCGGTCTCCTCGCTCCACCACCGGACCAGGCCGCGCAGGCCCTCGTCCATCCCGATCGTCGGCTTCCAGCCGAGGTCGCGGGCGGCGGCGGAGATGTCCGCGAGCCGGCGGGTGACGCCGTTGACCTGCCGGGCCGGGCCGAACTCCGGGGTGAGGTCGGAGTCCATGGCCTTCAGCAGCGCGTCGGCCAGCCCGGCGAGGCTGATCTCCTCGGAGGTCGCGATGTTGTAGACCGTGTCCGTCACCGGCGCCTGTGCGGCGAGCACGTTGGCCCGGGCGATGTCGTGCACGTGCACGAAGTCCATCGTCTGGGAGCCGTCGCCGAAGATCAGCGGCCGGTCGCCGCGGGCGATGCGCTCCATCCAGCGGATCAGCACCTCGGTGTAGACGCCGTAGGCGTCCATCCGCGGGCCGTAGACGTTGAAGTAGCGCAGCGCCACGTAGTCCAGGCCGTTCATGGCGTGGAAGCTGCGCAGCATGCCCTCGTTGAACGCCTTGGCGGCGCCGTAGAAGGTGTCGTTGTTGTACGGGTGATGGCGCTCGGTGGTGGGGAACTCCTCGGCCAGCCCGTAGACCGACGCCGACGAGCTCGCGACGACCTTCTTCACCCCGTGCTCGACGGCGGCCTCGATGATCGTGAAGGTGCCGTCGACCAGGCTCTCGAGCGCGGTGCGCGGCTGCTCGGCGCACTGGGTGATCCGCAGTGCGGCGAGGTGGAACACCAGGTCCCTGCCGGCGGTCAGCTCGCCGACCAGGCCGCGGTCGTTGATGTCGCCCTCGACGAGGGTCAGCCGGTCGCCCGCGGCCTCCTGCGCCGCGGCGATGTTCTCGCGCCGACCGCGTACGAGGTTGTCCAGCACGACGATCTCGGCCGCGCCGGCCTCGACGAGCTGGTCGACCAGGGTCGAGCCGATGGTGCCGGCCCCGCCGGTGACCAGGACCCGCTGGCCCTCGACCGGCTGGGCCGCCTTCTCGCTGCTGGTCACACCGTCACCTCTCCACGGCCGCGCCGGGCCATCGTGGTCGGAACGTCGTCGATCACCCCGGCGGTGGCGCGCGGGAGCTCCTGGATCGCCCGGATCGGCACGGACTGGCCGTCCTTCGCGAGGCTCTCGGAGGCGGCCTCGAGGATCGCGAGAACCCGCAGACCCGCGAAGCCGTCCGTGAGCGGGCGCCGGTTCTCGGCGATGGCCGCCGCGAACTCGACCATGACCGACCGCAGGGCCTCCAGGTTGGCCAGGGCCGGGGCGACGGTGTCGCCGGTGCGGTAGGAGACGAGCCGCCGGCCGCGGACGTCCGCGTCCTCCAGCTCGGGGGAGATCCGGTCGACGCCGCGGTCGTGCTCGGAGAGCCGCTGGGTGGGGTTCAGGTCGTCCCAGATCACGGTCCGGTTCGACCCGCCCACCACGAAGGTGCGGATCTTGGTGGGGGAGAGCCAGTTGACGTGCACGTGGGCGAGCGCGCCGTTGGACAGCCGCAGCGTCAGGTGCGCCACGCAGGCGTGGCCGGCGCCCACCGGGTCGGAGCCGTGCGCGGCCACCGAGACGGGGAACACCTCGTCCGGCAGGATCGCGTCGAAGATGGACAGGTCGTGCGGGGCCAGGTCCCACAGGACGTCCACATCGGGCTGCACGATGCCGAGGTTGATCCGCACCGAGTCGATGTACTGCAGGTCGCCCAGCCGGCCGCTGCGCACGACCTCGCGGATGTGCCGGACCTCGGAGGTGTAGCAGAACGTGTGGTCGACCATGAGCACGCGCCCGAGCCGCTCGGCGGCCTCGACCAGCTGCCGGCCCTCCTCGTAGGTGGGGGCCAGCGGCTTCTCGATCAGCACGTGCTTGCCGGCCTCGAGCGAACGCATCGCCACGTCGAAGTGGGTGGCGGCCGGGGTCGCGATCGCCACGGCGGACACCGCGGGATCGGCCAGCACCTCGTCGAGCGAGGCGGAGATCCGGACGGTCGAGTAGTTGCCGAGCACCTGGCGCGCCCGGTCCGCGTTGAGGTCGCAGAGGTACTCCAGGTGCAGGCCCGGGGTCTGCTGGGCGTTGCGGACGAGGTTGGGACCCCAGTAGCCGCCGCCGACGACGGCGATCCCGATCGGACCGTTGCTCTCCACTGTGTACCCGTCCCCCATCGGCGTCCCGTCCCCTGCCTGCGTCGGCGATCTCGGGTCCGGACCCTACAAGGACCCCATCGGGTGACCTCCAGCGCGTCGCACGAGGTCCGGAACGTCCGTGCGGTACAGGGTGGGACCCACCGTCCCCGTACGTCCGGTTCGTCCCCGGAGCGGCGCCGGACGAGCTCGGCCGCACCGGGGTCGCGGGAAGGCTGTCGCTAGACTCGGCGCCCATGTTGACGGCCAGGCTTCCCCACCTGCCCCCCGTGGTCGGAGCTGTCCCGTCGTCCGCTCCCGTCGCTGCCGAGGCGCAGTGACCCGACCGGACTCCGAGGCCAGCACACCTGTCTCCGCGCACCGGCGCGAGGAGCCCGACCCGCCCCCGGGCGGCACCCCCTCTCCGGCCCCCGATCCCGATCGGCGGCCGGCTCCCCTGTTCGACGACGCCGTCCCCGGTTCCGCCGGCGACCGTCGGTTCCCCTCGGGCGGTACGGCGGCGGGCCGCCCGGGGGGATCAGCGGCGGGCCGCCCGGGGGGATCCGCGGCGGGCCGCCCGGGGGGACTCGCGGGTCGCCGGGACGGTCCCGCGACGGACGAGCCGGCGGGCTGGTTCGACAGCCCGCCCCGACCTTCCGACCCGCCGACCGTCGAGCTCACGCCCGGGCCCGGGCACGTCACCGTGCGGCAGGACGCGCCCGGCGACGGTCGCCGACCGCCGGCCGAGGCGACGAAGGACCTCGGCTCGTCGTCCGGCGGATCGAGCAGGCGGGCCCTCTCCGACGGGCTGTCCCTCTCGATCAGCGGCGCCGTCGGGTCGTTGGCCGGCTTCATCAGCTGGCTGATCGCGGCGCGCATCATGCCGCAGGAGGCGGTCGGCTACGCCTCGGCGTTCGTGTCGGCGTTCCTGCTGGTCGCGGGCGTGGCGCAGCTGAACCTCGACTCCGCGATGATGCTGTGGATGCCGAAGGCGGGGCGGAAGGCGGCGACCCTCTTCTGGCGCAGCCACCTCGTGATCATCCCGTCGTGCGCCCTGGTCGGGCTGGGCTACGTCCTGCTCGAACCGCTGATGGCCACGACGGGCGCGGGCGAGGTCCTCCCGGTCTGGGTCGGCGGTCTGCTGTTCCTGCTCGCCGGCATCGGCTGGGGCCTGTGGGGCGTCCACGACTTCAGCCTCATCGCCGTCGGCAAGACGTGGTGGGCGTCGTGGCGCAACATCGCCTTCGCGATCGCCCGCATCGGCATGCTCGTCGCGCTGGGCGCGAGCCTCGGCCCGCTCGGCGTGGTGCTGTCGTGGGTCGTGCCGATCGCGGTGTGGACGCTCGGCAGCGCGGTGGTCGGCGGGATCTACACGCGCAGGTTCGCGCAGCTCTCGGACCACGAGTGGCTGCCGACCCGCCGCGA
Organism: Pseudonocardia oceanicola; assembly: GCF_047200735.1. Classification (NCBI taxonomy): domain Bacteria; kingdom Bacillati; phylum Actinomycetota; class Actinomycetes; order Pseudonocardiales; family Pseudonocardiaceae; genus Pseudonocardia; species Pseudonocardia oceanicola. Next base: position 96,455 of record NZ_JBJZON010000008.1, on the reverse strand, counting down.
GGCGGTGTCCTTCCTCGGCCCGACGACGCTGGCCCACTGGGGCACGGTGCTGCTCTTCAACCAGGTCGCGGTGATCGTGACCCAACGGTTCGGCGCCGTGACCGGCGCGGCGTTCTTCATCGCCTGGCAGGCGGTCATGGTCATCGACATCGCCGCCCAGCGCTTCATGCAGTCGTTGTCGGCCCAGCTCGCCCGGGACCCGGAGAACGCCGCGGCGCACATCCGGGCCTCGCGCAGGCGGCTGTACCTGATCTTCCTGCCGATGATCGTGGTCGGCGTGCTGCTGGCCCGGTTCGGGCTGGAGTTCTTCGGGCCCGGCTACGCCGAGGCCGCGGACGTGCTCCGGGTGCTGCTGCTCGGCATGGTCGCCCGGCTGGTGATCTCGCACGAGCTGGGGGTGCGCCAGGCGCGACACGACGGCGTCGGCTTCGCCCGGCTGCAGCTGATCAGCACCGCGTTCGTGATCGCGGTGGTGTTGTTCATCCCGATCGGGCCGGCCGGCGCCGGCGGCGCCCACCCCGTCGAGCAGCTGATGCCGGTGGCCGTGGGCTACGCGCTGTCGCAGCTGGTGTGCGCGGTCGCGGTGATCGTGTGGCCGCGGCTGCGCCGCCGCACGCCCGCCCCCTCCTGACGCAGTAGGGAACCACAACGCTCGAATCCGAGTCGGATTCGAGCGTTGTGGTTCCATGACGTCACTTCTGGCCGCGCCTGGACAGCGTCATGGCGCCATGGTGCGGTCCGTCAGCTCAGGCCGCCGATGGCGACGTACTTGAGCTCGAGGAACTCGTCGATCCCCACCGTGCCGCCCTCGCGGCCGAGCCCGGACTCCTTGATCCCGCCGAACGGCGCCGCCGGGTTGGACACCAGCCCGGTGTTGAGCCCGACCATGCCGCTCTCGAGCTTCTCCGACACCCGCAGCGCCCGGTTCAGGTTCTCCGTGAACACGTAGTTGACCAGGCCGAACTCGGTGGCGTTGGCGGCGGCCAGGGCCTCGTCCTCGGTGTCGAACACCGAGATCGGCGCGACCGGGCCGAAGATCTCCTCGTGGTTGAGCCGGGACTCCTGCGGGACGTCGGTGAGCACGGTCGGCGGGAAGAAGTACCCGGGCCCGTCCGCGGCCTTCCCGCCGACCGTGACCCGGGCGCCGTTGGACACGGCGTCGCCGACCAGGTCGACGACCTTGTCCCGGCCCTTCGCGTCGACCAGCGGGCCGACCTGCACCCCGTCCTCGGTGCCGCGGCCCACCTTCAGCGCGCCCATCCGCTCGGCGAGCTTGGCCGCGAACTCCTCCGCGACGCCGCGCTGGACGTAGAAGCGGTTGGCCGCCGTGCACGCCTCGCCCATGTTCCGCATCTTCGCGAGCATCGCGCCGTCGACGGCCTTGTCGAGGTCGGCGTCGTCGAACACCAGGAAGGACGCGTTGCCGCCCAGCTCCATCGACGTCCGCAGCACCTTCGCGGCGCACTGCTCCAGGAGGATCTTGCCGACGCCGGTCGAGCCCGTGAACGAGAGCTTGCGGGCCCGGCCGTCCTTGACGATCGGCTCCATCACCCCGCCCGCGTCGGTGGCCGTGATGATGTTGAGCACGCCGGCCGGCAGCCCGGCGTCGAGCAGGATCTGGCCCAGGGCCAGCATCGACAGCGGGGTCTGGTGCGCGGGCTTGATCACGACGGTGCAGCCCGCGGCGATCGCCGGGCCGATCTTGCGGGTGCCCATGGCCAGCGGGAAGTTCCACGGCGTGATGAACACGCACGGCCCGACCGGCTGCTTCATCACGAGGAACCGGCTGCCGCCCGCGGGCGCGGTCGCGAACCCGCCGTCGATCCGCACGGCCTCCTCGCTGAACCAGCGGAAGAACTCGGCGGCGTAGGTGACCTCGCCGCGCGACTCGGCCAGCGGCTTGCCCATCTCCAGGGTCATCAGGAGGGCGAGGTCGTCGACCCGGGCGATCATCGTCTCGTACGCGCGGCGCAGGATCTCCCCGCGCTCGCGCGGGGCCATGGCCGCGAAGCCGGCCTGCGCCTCGTGGGCGGCGGTGAGCGCCGCGAGCCCGTCCTCCCGGCCCGCGTCGGCGACCTCGGCGAGGACCTCGCCGGTCGCCGGGTCCTCGACCTTCGTCGTCGCTCCCGACGCCGCCTGCCGCCACTCGCCGGCGATGAGCAGCCCGGTGGGGACGGCCTCGAGGACCTTCCGTTCGAGATCGGGGTTCGTCATGTCCCGGATGTTCCCATCCCGCCACGCCTTGATGCACGGGCCCGATCCGTGGGCTAGGAAGGACGGGTGACGGACACGATGGCGACACTGCCGGATCTCGTGCCCCCGCCGACGGAGCTGCCGGAGCGCGTCGCGGCGCTGCGGTCCGAGGTGCGTGCGTTCCTGGCCGACGAGCGCGCGGCCGGGGCCTGGCGTCCGCGGGCGGACACCTGGCTGTCGGGGTGGGACGAGCGGTTCACCACGGAGTTGGCCCGCCGCGGCTGGCTGGGGATGACGATCCCGGCCGAGTACGGCGGGCACGGGCGCGGGGCGTTGGACCGGTACGTCGTGACCGAGGAGCTGTTGGCGGCGGGCGCGCCGGTGGCCGCGCACTGGGTGGCCGACCGGCAGATCGGGCCCTCGCTGATGCGGTTCGGTACCGAGGAGCAGCGGCAGCGGTTCCTGCCGGGCATCGCGGCCGGCGAGGTGTACTTCGGGATCGGGATGTCGGAGCCGGACTCGGGCTCGGACCTGGCGTCCGTGCGGTCGAAGGCGGACCGGGTCGACGGCGGCTGGGAGTTGACGGGCACGAAGGTCTGGACGTCCGGGGCGCACCACGCGCACGCCTTCTTCGCGCTGGTCCGGACCTCGCCGAAGGACGACACCGATCGGCACGCCGGGCTGTCGCAGCTGATCGTGGACCTGAAGGCGCCGGGGGTGACGATCCGGCCGATCCCGCTGCTCACCGGCGCCCACCACTTCAACGAGGTGGTCTTCGACCGGGTCTTCATCCCGGACTCGATGGTGCTGGGCGAGATCGGGCAGGGCTGGCACCAGGTCACCTCGGAGCTGGCCTTCGAACGCTCCGGCCCGGAGCGCTACCTGTCGACGTTCCCGCTGCTGGTGGCGCTGCTGGGGGAGATCACCGGCAGTGAGCTGGACGCCGGGCGGCGTCGGGAGCTGGGCGGGCTGGTGTCGCGTTACTGGACGTTGCGGCGGATGTCGCTGGCCATCGCCGGCGCGCTGGAGGCCGGCAAGGCGCCGGAGCTGGCCGCCGCGGTGGTGAAGGACCTGGGCACCCGGTTCGAGAACGAGGTGATCGACGCGGCGCGGCTGCTGGTGTCGATCCCACCGGACCCGGGTGGCGAGCAGGGCGGGTACGCGCGGCTGCTGGCGGACGCGGTGCTGCACGCGCCGGGCTTCACGCTGCGGGGCGGGACGAACGAGATCCTGCGGGGGATCGTGGCACGGGGGCTGGGACTGCGATGAGTAGCGAGCTGCGGGAGATGGCGGAGTCGGTCTTCGGCGACGCCTGGGACGGCGCGGGCGACGCGTTCGACGCCGAGCTGTGGAAGACCGTCGAGCAGACCGGACTGGCCCGGCTGACCCTGCCCGAGGAGGCCGGCGGGAGCGGCGGCACGGTGTCGGACGCGGCCGCGGTGCTGTCCGCGGCCGGGCAGTACGCGGCGCGGGTGCCGCTGGTGGAGACCGATCTGCTGGCGGCGTGGCTGCTGCACGCGGCCGGGCTGGAGGTGCCGCCGGGTCCCTTGTCGGCGACGGTCGCCGGGAATCTGACGATCCAGCCGGCGGCCGGCGGGGCCGGGGCGGAGGTGTCCGGGACGCTGCGGCGGGTGCCGTGGGGCCGGGCGGTCTCGGCGGTCGCGGTGCTGGCGGGGGAGCAGGTGCTGCTGGTCGACACCACCGGGACGGTGGTGGAGACGGAGGGGACGAACCTGGCCGAGGAGCCCCGGGACGATCTGGTGGCCAACGAGTTGACCGTGCGGCACGTGGCCGACGTCCCCTCGGTCGCCCTGGTGGAGTTCCCGCTGCGTGCGGCGCTGGGCCGGGCGCTGCTGCTGGCCGGTGCGGCCCGCGGGGCGGTGGCGATGGCGGTGCGGTATGCCACCGAGCGGGTGCAGTTCGGCCGCCCGATCGCGAAGCTGCAGGCCGTCCAGCAGTCCCTCGCGCTGGCCGGGGCGGAGGTGGCCGCCGCCGCGGCGGCGACCGAGGCCGCCGCGCGCGAGGTCGACCGGCACGGGTTCGCCGAGGCGTCGTTCGCGATCGCCGCGGCCAAGGCCCGCGCCGGGGAGGCGGCCGGGCAGGTCGCCCGGATCACCCACCAGGTGCACGGGGCGATCGGGTTCACCCGCGAGCACCACCTGCGCCAGGTCACCACCCGGCTGTGGGCCTGGCGCGACGAGGACGGCTCCGAGGCCTACTGGAACGACCGGGTCGGCGCCCGCGCCCTCGAAGCCGGCGCCGACGGCCTCTGGCCGCTGCTCACCGGCACCCCCTGACGGACGGAGCCGCAGCGCACGACGCGGACCTCGATTGCGCATCATGGTTCCATAACGCGCGCCGACGGCCCCGGATAGCGCACCATGGTTCCATAACGCGCGCCGACGGCCCCGGATAGCGCGTTATGGTTCCATAGTGGTCAGGAGCCGGGCTGCTGTCGCGCGGTCGGCAGCTTGCGGAAGTCCCAGCTGCTGATCTTCTCCGGGGTCAGGCGCAGCCACGCGTGCCGGCCGTCGATCACGACCTGCCCGCCCGTGTACTTGTCGGCGAAGGCCTGCTCGACGCGCTCCAGCTCGGGGTTCGGCTCGCCGGTGCGCGGGATCTCGCCCACCGGCTCCACCCGGCCGCGCAGCTCGACGCCGCGCAGCTGGTCGTAGTCGTGCCCGGAGTCCACGACCGCGGCGATCCGCGGGTCCCGCTGCAGGTCGGCCCAGCGCTGCGCCCGCACGAGCGAGGTCAGCCACAGTGCGGTGCCGTCCCAGTGGAACCAGAGCGGGGTCGCATGGGGTCCGTGGGTGCCCTGGGTGGCGACACGGCAGGTGCGCTGCTCGGCGAGGTAGGCGTCACGCTCCTCGTCGGTCATCGCGATCGCCCGGCCCCGGCGCTGCGTCTCGGGTGCGCTCATGGTGCGCAACCCTATCGATCGGTAGCCGATCCTCTTATTCAACGCTCGTGGAAGAAGCGGGTGGCCAGGGCTACGCTCCCCTCCACGCACGAGGAGGCGCGCGATGACGCAGCACACCCTGTCGGACCCGCCGACCGCGGGCTCGTCGATCCTCGACCTCGCCCACGCCGCCGATCCGGCGCTCGTCGGCGGGAAGGCCGCCTCGCTCGGTGACCTCCTCCGCGCGGGGTTCCCGGTCCCGCCCGGTGCCTGTCTGACCACCGAGGCGTACCGGGTGGTGGCCGATCCGGTGGTCCGGCCCCTGCTCGCGGCCGGCGCCGCCCCGGCCGCGCTGCGCGAGGCCGTCCGCTCCGCGCCGGTGCCCGCGGGACTCGCGGTCGGGATCCGGTCGCTGGCCGGCGGCCCGGTCGCGGTGCGCTCGTCGGCCACCGCCGAGGACCTGCCCGACGCCAGTTTCGCCGGTCAGCAGGACACCTACCTCGGCGTCGAGGGCCCCGAGGCCGTGCTCGACGCGGTCCGCCGCTGCTGGGCCTCGCTGTGGACCGACCGCGCCGTCGCCTACCGCGCGGCGAACGGGATCGACGATCACGCCGTCGCGCTCGCCGTCGTCGTGCAGCGGATGGTGCCCGCCGAGACGGCCGGTGTGCTGTTCACGGCGAACCCGGTCACCGGCCGTCGGACCGAGACGGTGATCGACGCGGCACCGGGTCTCGGGGAGGCCGTGGTCTCGGGCGCGGTCGACCCCGAGCACGTGGTGCTGGACGGGCCCGGCCGGGTCGTCGAGCGACGTGCCGGCGGCGCCGGACCGTGCCTGTCCGACCGCCTGGCCCGAGAGCTGGCCGCGCTCGGTCGACGGGTCGCCTCGCACCACGGCGGACCACAGGACCTGGAATGGGCGCTCGACGGGGAGGGCCGGGTGTGGCTGCTGCAGGCGCGGCCGGTCACCACGCTCTACCCGCTGCCCGAGCCCGCGCCGGGCCTGCGCATCTACCTGAACGTCAACGTCGCCCAGGGCGTGCTCGGACCGCTCACGACCGCCGGCCAGGGCGCCTTCCGCCTCATGACCGGTGCGCTCGCCCGCCGGGCGGGGATCCCCGTGCCGGACCTGCACGCGGGGGCGCCGGTGCTCGCGGTGGCGGGGGAGCGGCTGCTGGTCGACGTTACCGGCGCGCTCCGCCATCCCGTCGGCCGCGTCGTGGTCCCCCGCCTGTTCGACGTCATGGAGGCCCGGTCCGCCGCGGTCCTGCGGCGGGTCCTGGCCGACCCCGCGTTCGCGGTCCTGCCCGGGCGGCGGGTGCGTCTCGCCCGTGCCCTCGCGCGGGTGCTCGTCGGCTTCCGGGTGCCGCCGCGGCTGGTAAGCGCACTCGTGGCACCCGACCGGGCGCGACGCCGGACCGACGACGCGATCACGGCCCTGCGGGACCGGCTCGGCGCGCGGGCGCCGCTGCCGCCCGCGGCGCGCCTCGACCGGGTCGAGCGCACGCTCACCGGCGAGCCGCCCGGCGTGGTCGGGCGAGTGTTCCCGGTGGCCGCGGCAGGGTTCGTGGCGTTCGGGCTCGCCGCACGGCTGCTGCGCGACCGGACCCGGCCCGGCGAGCTGTCGACGGTCCTGCGCGGGCTGCCCCACAACGTCACCACCGAGATGGACCTCGCACTGTGGACGCTGGCCGAACGGGTCGTCGCGGACCCGCCTGCCCGTGCTCTGGTCGCGGGGCCGGTCGACGCGGCCCGGGCGGCGCTCGACGCCGGAAGCGCCCCCTCGGCCCTGACCGACGGGCTCCGCGAGTTCCTCGGGCGGTACGGGCACCGCGGGGTCGCCGAGATCGACCTCGGGGTGCCCCGGTGGCGCGAGGACCCGTCGTACCTGGTGGGAGTGCTCGGCGGGTACCTGCGCGCCGACCCGGACCGCACGCCCGACCGGGTCTTCGCCGCCGCGGCGGCCGAGGCCGAGCGCACCGCCGCGGCGCTCGCGACCCGGGCCGGCGGGCTGCGGGGCCGCGCGGTCCGGGCGCTGCTGGGCCGGGCCCGGGCGCTGGCGGGCCTGCGCGAGCTGCCGAAGTTCGCCCTGGTCACGATCCTCGACGCGGCCCGCGCCGATCTCCTGGCGGTCGGCGAGGCGCTGGCTGCGGCCGGCCGGATCGCCGGGGCCGGTGACGTCGTCCACCTCACCGTCGCGGACTGCCGCGCCGGGCTCGCCGGGGCCGACCTGCGCGCGCTCGTCGCGACCCGGCGCGTGGCGTACGACCGCGAGCGGCGACGCCGGCACGTCCCGCGCATCCTGCTCTCCGACGGCACCGAGCCGGAGGCCCTGCCGGATCCGGTGGCGCCACCGGCGGAACCGGGGGAGCTGCGGGGCACCCCGGCCTCCGCCGGCGTGGCCGAGGGGCCCGCACGGGTGGTGCTCGACCCCGCCGATCCCGACGCCGCCCGCCTCGCACCCGGGGAGATCCTCGTCTGCCCCTCCACCGACCCCGGCTGGACGCCGCTGTTCCTGACGGCGGGTGGGCTGGTCATGGAGATGGGCGGGGCGAACTCGCACGGTGCGGTCGTCGCCCGTGAGTACGGGATCCCGGCGGTGGTCGGGGTGCCCGGCGCGGTCGCACGGATCGCGACCGGGCAGCAGGTGGTCGTCGACGGGACGGAGGGTCGCGTCCGGCCCCTGTGAGTGGCGATGGTCGCCAGAGCGGTGAGTGCCACTCACGAGCGCTCGGGGGCGTCGGGGAGGATCGACCCGTGCCCACCCCTGCTCTGGAGGCCTTCCTCGCCGAGCGGCGACCCACGCCCTACCTGGTGCTCGACGCCGGACTGGTCGCGCAGCGGTACGCCGAGCTCACGGCCGCCTTCCCCGGCGCGGAGATCCTCTACGCGGTGAAGGCGTGCCCCGAGCCCGACGTGCTGAGCACCCTCGCCGCGCTCGGCAGCGGCTTCGACGTGGCCGGCGCCGAGGAGATCGCACTCTGCCTCGACGCGGGCGCCGACCCGGCCCGGCTCTGCCACGGCAACCCCGTCCGGGGCCCGGGCGCCGCGGCGGCCGCCGCCGCGCAGGGCGTCCGCCGGTTCGTCACGGACAGTGCGGAGGACCTCGGCGGCCTGCCGGCCGGCGCGGAGGTGCTCGTGCGCGTCATCGTCGCCGACGACGGCGCCGCGACCCCGTTCCTCGGCAAGTTCGGGGCGACCCCGGCCGAGGCAGCGCGGCTCGCGCGCGGGACCGCCGGCGTCGCGTTCCATGCGGGATCGCAGCAGCTCAGGCCCGCCGCGTTCGCCGCCGGGGCCCGGGTCGCGCTGCGGGTGGCGCACGCGGCGGGCATCGCGACCCCGGTGCTCGACGTCGGCGGCGGGCTGCCCGTCCGCTACCGCGCCGCGGTCCCGCCGCTCGTCGCCTATGCCGAGGCGATCCACGGAGCCGTCGCCGAGGCGGTCGCGGCAGGTGACGTCGACGGCGTCCGGCTGGTCCTCGAACCCGGGCGTGCGCTCGTCGCCGAGGCCGGGGTGCTGCGAACCACCGCCCTGCGGGTCTCGCGGCGGCCCGGGAGCGACCACCGCCGCTGGGTGTACCTCGACGCGGGCCGCTACCAGGGGCTCGCCGAGGCGGAGGGCGAGGCGATCGACTACCCGGTGCGGGCGCCCGGCCGCTGCGGCCCGCCCGGCCCGGTCGTCCTGGCCGGCCCGACCTGCGACGGCGACGACGTCCTCTACCGCCGCCGGCCCTACGCCCTTCCCCTCGACCTCGCCGCGGGCGACGTGGTCGACCTCCTGCAGGCCGGCGCCTACACCGCGAGCTACGCCTCGGTCGGGTTCAACGGGTTCGGGCCGCTGCCCGTGCACGTCCTGGCGTCGACGCTCGCTTAGGGTTCTGAGCCGTGCAGACGTCCCATCCCGTCGGCCGGCACGTCCTCGCTGAGCTGCGTGGCATCGACCCGGCCCTGCTCGACGACGCCGACGGTCTCCGGCACGCGCTGCGCACCTCCCTGCTGGCCGCGGGTGCCGACGTGCGGCAGGTCGTCGCGGAGCCGTTCGAGCCGCAGGGGGTCACGGTCGTCGCGCTGCTGGCCGAGTCGCACGCGTCCGTGCACACCTGGCCCGAGCTCGGGTCGGCGTTCGTCGACGTGTTCACCTGCGGCGACAGCGCCGACCCGCTGCACGCCGTGCGCCGTCTCGCCCTCACCCTCGGCGCCGCGGACGCCGCGACCGAGGTCGTGGACCGCGGCGGCCCGGGCCGGGTCGACGAGCCGGTCTCGCCGGGGCTGACCCGGCGTTGGCAGCTCGATGCGGTGCGCGTGCGCACCCTCACCGCGCTGCAGGAGGTGCTGATCGCCGACACCGCGCACGGCGTCACGCTCTTCTGCGACGGCGAGCGGCAGAGCGCCGAGCACACCCAGCTCACCTACCACGAGGCGCTGGTCGTGCCGGCCGCGCTGCTGGCCGAGCGGCGCGAGCGCGTGCTGGTGATCGGGTCCAGCGAGGGGGTGGCGAGCGAGCTCGCGGTGGCGTGCGGCGCCGGCACGGTGGACCACGTCGACCTGGACCGGGAGTGCGTCCGGCTGTGCGCCGAGCGGCTGCCCTACGGCTACACCCCCGCCGCGCTCGACGCGGCCGAGGCGCACCGGGGCCCGGTCCGGATGCACTACGAGGACGGGGCCGCGTTCGTCGACTCCACGGACGGGACCTGGGACGTGATCGTCGTCGACCTGCCCGACGAACGCCCCGGCGAGCCCGACGCGCAGCTCAACCGGCTCTACACCGAGGACTTCCTGGTCCGCTGCGCGGCCCGGCTGCGGGCCGGCGGCGTCGTCGTCAGTCAGGCGGGGAGCCCGGCGCAGTGGCGCGACGCCACCTTGCGCGCCGCGTGGGAGCGGTTCGGCGCGGTGTTCCCGCAGGTCGCCTACGTCGGCAGTCCGGAGCACGAGTGGGCGTTCGTCTGCGGGCTGCCGGACGCGCCCCCCGCCGATCCGGCCGAGCTCGCGGCGACCCGGCTCGACGCGCTGGGCTACGCGCCCCGCACGCTCGACGCGGTGTCGCTGCGCGCGGCCATGACCCCCCCGCTGCGCCTGCGCCGTTCACTCACCCGGATGGAAGGCGGTTCCGCCGGACGATCATCTCGTTAGTGTCCCGGTGGTGCCGGGCCCGGCGCCGTCCGCCCGCCTCACCGGTGGGCGCCGCCCGCTCCCCGGAGGCCGCCCGTGCGCCGTGTCCCGACCGTCCGCCGCTCCCTCCTCGTGGTCCTGGCCGTGGTGGCCGCTCTCCCGGGCACGGCGGGCACGGCCCTGGCCGACGGGACCGAGCAGGCCGGCCGGTACGTCGCCCTCGGCGACTCGTACAGCGCGGGCCCGCTGATCCCGCCGTCGGGCGGGCAGCCGGCCGGGTGCCTGCGGTCGGGTGCGAACTTCCCGTCCCTGGTGGCGGCCGTGTCCGGGGCCACGGACTTCGTCGACGTCAGCTGCAGCGGCGCCACGACGGCGGACTTCGTCGCGCCGCAGAAGGTCGTGCTCGGCGAGAACCCCGCTCAGTTCGACGCGCTGACCGGCGGCGAGGACCTGGTCACGTTCACCATCGGCGGCAACGACATCGGGTTCGGCGAGATCATCCAGGAGTGCGCGCTCCGGTCGCCGCAGCAGCCGCTGGGTACTGCCTGCCGCGACTTCTACGGCGACCAGCTGGACCGGCGCATCGCGCAGACCGCGCCGAAGATCGCCTCGGTGCTCGGGGAGATCGGCGCGCGCTCGCCGGGCGCGCGCGTCGCCGTCGTCGGGTACCCGGCGCTCCTGCCCGACGAGGGGCCCGGCTGCTTCCCGGTGGTGCCGCTCAGCCCGGGCGACATCGGGTGGCTGCGCGGGATCGAGAAGGACCTCAACGCGATGCTCGCCGCGCAGGCCGGTGCCGCGGGCGCCGTGTACGTGGACACCTACACCCCGACGATCGGCCACGACATGTGCCAGCTCCCGGCCGTGAAGTGGATCGAGGGGCTGCTGCCGACCTCGCCGGCCGCGCCGGTGCACCCGAACGCCCAGGGCATGCAGGCCATGGGGGAGGCGGTCCTGGCCGCGCTCGACACACCGGTGCCGAGCGCCGCCTAGCGGCTCCTGAACGACCGTCCGCCGGCCGATGCCAGGTCCCCGCGGTACGGGTGGGCGCGCGCGGGGCCTCGAATGCGTTCCCGGCCCGGGGATCGTCGCGTTGTGGAACCATCATGCGCTGATGGCCTGGAAATTGCCGCACTATGGAACCATAATGCGCTGACGGCCCGGGATTCGTCACGTTATGGAGCCATAATGCGCTGACGGCCCCGGGGCTCGTCACGTTATGGAGCCATAATGCGTTGACGGCCCGGGGTTCGTCGCCCGTCATGGAGCATGACGCGCTGGGTGTCCGAGATCGTGCGGGCTGGAACCGGGCTGGAACGACACGGGTCGGGACGTCTCCGCTCCAGAAGAGCCACGGCGTTGCACTGGACGGCCCGCTCGTGGAGAACGCGTTATGGTTCCATACTGCTGGCAGGGCCGGTGCCGAATCCGCATTATGGTTCCATAACGCGTGGATGGAGGCTGAGGACGCGCGTTGTGGAACCATACCGCGTCATTTCTCCGCGTAGGACTCCACGACCCGGGCGGGCATCGGGATGCGGACGGGGGTGGCGCCGAAGAGGATGCGGGTGGCGGAGTCGGCAGCGTCCTGCACCAGCTCCGCGGCCTCCGGTGCCGCGCCCGTCGGCCCGTGCAGCAGCACCTCGTCGTGCTGGAAGAACACGAGCCGGGACGGGTTGCCCGCCCGCCCGAGCATCGCCCGCAACTCCGCGAGCAACACCAGCGCCCACTCCGCCGCGGTGGCCTGGACGACGAAGTTGCGCGTGAACCGGCCGCGCGCCCGGGCCCGCGCCGGCACCTCGTCGCCGGGGCGGGCCGGCGGGCAGGTGCGGCCCCACCGGGATCGGACGAGCCGGCCCTCCTCGCCGGCCCGCGCGGCCTCCTCGACCACCGCGACCGCCGCGGGGAAGCGGCGGCGCAGCAGCGCGAGATGCGCGCCCGCGTCGCCCGAGGTCTGCCCGTAGATCGCGGAGAGCACCGCGAGCTTGGCCCTGGCCCGCCCGTCCGGCACGTTCGGCCCGAACAGCTCGGCGGCGAGACCGGCGTAGAGGTCGGAGCCCCGCTCCCGCCCCCCGGCCCGGGCCAGTTCGGCGTCGCCCGCGAGCGCGGCGAGGATCCGGGGTTCCAGCTGGGCGGCGTCGGCCATCACGAGTCGGTGCCCTTCGTCGGCGCGCACCGCCGCACGCACCGCCCTGGGGATCTGCAGCGCGCCGCCACCGCGGGTGGCCCAGCGCCCGGACACCACTCCGCCGACGACGTACTCGGGCCGGAACCGCCCCTCGTGCACCCAGGTCCGCAACCAGCTCCAGCCGTGCGCGGCGTGCAGCCGGGCGAGGTCCTTGTACGCGAGCAGCGGCGCGACCGCCGGGTGGTCGACCTGGCGGATCACCCACGACCGGGTGCTGGGCAGCTCGACACCGGCACGCGCGAAGGCGCGCAGCAGCTCGGCGGGGGAGTCGGGGTTGACCGGCCGCCCGAACGCCGCCTCGACCTCGGCCGCGAGCGCGAGCAGCCGCGGCGGGCGGCCGTGTCCGGCGGGGCGGGGGCCGAGCGCCTCGGTGAGCAGCGCGTCGTGGACGTCGGCGCGCCACGGCAGGCCCTCGGCGCGCATCTCCTCCGCGACGATCCCGCCCGCCGACTCCGCCGCCGCGAGCGTCCGCAGCCCCGGGTCGGCGGCGAGCCGCCGTTGCTGGGCGGCGTGCACGGCGACGAGCGACGCGAGGGTGCCGGCCGGGTCGGGCTCGGCGCGGCGGAACAGTGCGGGCGGCTCGTCGGTGGGCTCCTCGCGCTCCTCGTCGGGCGGGACGGGCGCGCCGGCCAGCCGGGCGGCCGCGGCGGCCAGCCCGCGCGGTGCTCCGGAGGCGCCGTCGGCGGCGACGAGCAGGCCCTCGACCAGCTCGAGGTCGTGCGCCCGCTCCGCCCGCACCCCCGCCGCGAGCAGGGCGCGGTAGGTGCGGGCGTTGCGCCACACCGAGCGGGTTCCGCGGAGGTCGAGCTCGGCCACCGGTACGGCGCAGACGGCGTCGACGGGCTCGCCGGCGGGATCGAGCGGGCGGACCAGCGCCACGCCGCGCTCGTGGTCGAGGTGCACCGCGAGCCGCGCCGTGCGCGCCGCCGCAGAGACGCGCGGAGCCGGACCCGGTGACACGGGATCGGCCGACCCTGCCGGTGACACGTCATCGGCCGAGCCGGCCGGTGACACGGCATCGGGCGGCGCGGCACCGGCCTCTCCTCCCGGCGCCGCCCACCCCACCCCCTCCGCAGCCGCCGCGGTCGTCGACGAGCCCGCACGCCCGCTCACCGCTCCGCCGGATCCGGGCGCGGCGCACCCGGGCCGAGCCTGCCGAGCCGGTGCACGGGGAGGCCCGCCAGCACCCCTCGGGCCGCGATCCCGCGGATCTCCTCGGGCCCGGCCCCGACCGCGGCCAGGACGTCGTTGGCCGCCAGCACCCCGGTCATGGCGGCCCGCTCCATCAACCCCGACGGGTACGGGCACTCCACGAAGTCCCCGGCGACCCGCACCCCCGGAGCGTCGGTCACGACCCGGGGCCGGGTGCCGGCCGTGCCGGGTGGGAAGGCCGGCGCGGTGGCCTCGAGCCGTTCCTGCAGGTGGTGGACCCCGGCCTCGGCGGTCTCCGGCCACAGCCCCGCCAGCTCGGCCCGCATCCGGGCCGTGGCGGTGGCGACGTCCGGCGCGCGGCAGGCGTAGGAGTGCAGCTCGACGACCGACCCGCCGGTGCGGGCGGCCCAGCGGGCCGATCCGCCCTCCAACCGCGAGTACACGGTGACCGAGTCGAGCGTCGGCTCGCCCGAGACCGCGTTGAACACGGCGCGCTCCGGCCGGACGTCCCGATCCAGCCACAGCCGCGTGACGGCGAAGGGCGGGGCGATCGACAACGCCGCCGCCCGCCGCGCGAGCTCCGGGGCGATCGGGGACTGCGCGAGGAGCGTCCGCAACGCCCCGGGGTCCAGCGCGAGCACCACGTGCTCGGCCTCCACCGGCTCGCCCCCGCCGTGCACCCGCCAGCTCCGCCCCGCGCGCTCGAGCGCGGTGACCCGGGCGCCGGTCCGGATCTCGGTGCCGCGCCCGCGCAGGTGGGCGGCCAGCGGCGCCCAGATCGCGGTGAGGTGGTCCTCGGACGGCGCGTCGAAGCCGATACCGGCCGGGTTGCCCAGGAAGTAGTAGTGGAACATCGCCACCAGCTCGGCGGCGGACAGCCCGCCCTGGTCGCAGAAGAACGACCGCGCGAACGCCTCGAACAGCATCTGCCGTGCCCGCTCCGACACACCGAGCCGGGTGAGGAACTCGTCGGCGCTCCACGCGTCGAACCGCGCGACGGTCGCCTCCGGGTCGTGCGCGAGCAGGGCGAACCCGAGCCCGGCGTCGGCGCCCGCGACCTCGCGCAGCCGCAGGCTGGGGGAGCGGGCGAACAGCGCGAGGAGGTTCCACGGCGGCGCGGCCGGCAGGTCGCCCAGGTCCTCGGCGGGCCAGCGGCGGGAGATCACCGGATAGCCCTCGACGGGCCGCAGGAACCCGAGCTCCGGGTCGATCCGCCGCAGGATCGACCGCCAGGTGTCGTAGTGGCGGAAGAAGGCGTGGAAGCCGTGCTCGACGACCTGCTCCGACCCGTCCGGCACGGTGTGCGGCCAGGCGCCGAGCCGCCCGCCGAGGGTCGGTGCGGCCTCCAGGAGCGTGACCGCCGCGCCGCGCTCGGCGAGCACCACTGCCGCACTCACTCCCGCGATCCCGCCGCCGGCGACGACCGCCCGCGTACCCGGCGGCACTCGCCGGGGCTCGTCGGGCCGGGCAGCGACGAGGACCTGCGGCCTGCGCCGCCACGGCAGGGTGCGACCGACGCCCCGATGATTCACGTCCGGCAGCCTACGGACGGGTACCGACAGGAATGCGCGGTGTGGGACGCCGGTTGCCGGGAACGGAACCCCATCCCTCAACCACAGGAGTGACGCATGTCGGTGGACCTGGGCCGCTACGGGACCTGGCTGCGCCGTGACCAGCTCACCCCCGAGCTCGCGACGGAGATCGAGGAGCTCGGCTACGGCGCGATCTGGATCGGCGGCTCCCCGCCCGCCGACCTGGCACTGCCCGAGGAGCTGCTGGCGGCGACCACGCGGATCGCGATCGCGACCGGCATCGTGAACATCTGGCAGGCGCCCGCGCGCGAGGTCGCGGAGTCCTACCACCGGCTCGAGAAGGCGTACCCCGGCCGCTTCCTGCTCGGGGTCGGGATCGGGCACCCCGAGGCCGTCCAGGAGTACCGCTCGCCGTACGACACGATCGTCGGCTACCTCGACGACCTCGACGACGCCGGTGTCCCGGTCGCGGGGCGCGCGCTGGCCGCCCTGGGCCCGAAGGTGCTGCGCCTGGCGGGAGAGCGGGCCGCGGGTGCCGCCCCGTACCTGACCACCGCGCAGCACACCGCGGAGGCCCGGGAGATCCTCGGCCCGGGCCCGCTGCTCGCGCCCGAGCACAAGGTCGTCCTGTCCGCCGACCCGGAGTACGCCCGCACGGTCGGCCGCCCGCGGGTCCGCGACCCGTACCTGCGGCTGTCGAACTACCGCCGCAACCTCCTGCGGACGGGCTTCACCGCCGAGGACCTCGACACGGCGAGCGACCGGACGATCGACGCGCTGGTCCTGCACGGTGACGCGGCCACGGTCGTCGCCGGGCTGGACGCACACCTCGAGGCCGGGGCCGACCATGTCTGCGCGCAGATCCTCACCGCGTCCGGAACGCCGGACGACGAGTACCGGACCGCCCTGCGCGCGCTCGCCGCGGAGCTCGGCCCGAGCCGCACCTGACGCGAGCGCGGCGATCACCGCGGTGGGAGACTCCGTGCCGTGCGCAGGCGGGCGTGGATCGGGGAGCTGCGCACCTGGGTGACGGGTGTGGACCCCGGCCTGAGCCGGCTGCGGCTGGCGGGGGTGGCGACCGCGGCCATGGTGCTGGCGGTCGCCGCCATGTCCGTCGTCCGCGCGGCCACCGGGCAACCGGTCACCGTCGTGGTGTTCGCCGCGGCGCTGGCGATGATCAGCAACCTGTCGGTGGCCGAGCCGGACGACCACCGCCGCCGGGTCACCCTCGCGCTGATGGTGCTCCCGGCCGCCGCCGCAACGGTCGTCGGCACGCTCCTGGCCGAGCACCGGCTGGTCTCGGACGCGGTGTTCGTGCTGGTCATGATGGTCGCCGTGGCGATCCGCCGGTACGGCCCGCGCGGGACGGCACTCGGCATGGCGATGTTCATGCCCTACTTCTTCACCCAGTTCCTGCAGGCGCGGCCGGAGCAGCTGCCGACCCTGCTCGCCGCGGTCGGCGTCGGGATCGGGTCCACGCTGCTGCTGCGCGGCTGGGTGTTCGCGGAGAAGCCGGAGACGGTGCTCGACGACCTGCTGCGCGCCGTCCGGGCGCACGTGCACGCGCTCGCCCTCGCCGTCGTCGACCTGCTCGAGGCGCCCGCCGGCGACGAGCGGGACATCGAGGCCGCACTGCGCGACCTGCACCGCCGCCGCACCCGGCTCAACGACACGATGCTGCTGGTCGTCGACCGGATCGAGCAGCTGCGCGACGAGCGGGCGGAGCCCGACGAGCAGGCCGGCGAGGACGATGATCGGCGGGCACTGTCCTTCGCCGTCGCCGACCTGGAGCTGGCGGCCGAGCGGCTCGCGGTCTCGGCCCGGCGGCTGGCCGACGACCCGACGCGGCCTGGTGCGCTGGAACCGCCCGTGCGGGAGGCACTGCTCGAGGGGGTGCGGGGCCTCGCCTCGGCCACCGCGACCGGGACGCCCGAGGCCCTGCGCGCGGCGGTGCTCACCGGGGCCCGCCACAGCGTGGCGGACCTCGTCGCCGAGCACAGCGGGGCGCGGCCGCGCGAGCAGCGGGTGGCCTTCGCCGTCGTCCGGCTCGCCGACGCGCTGGAGGGCGAGGAGGCCGCCGTCCCCGCGCCGATCACGCTCGCGGAGCCCACCGACGGAGCGGACGCCGACGAGCCGGACGCGGAGGCCCCCGGGCGGCCCGTCGACCGGATCGCGCTGTCCACCCGGCAGGCCGTGCAGGTCGGGGTCGCGACCAGCCTCGCCATCGTGGCGGGCGAGCTGATCTCGCCCGCCCGCTGGTACTGGGCGGTGATCGCGGCGTTCGTGGTCTTCGCGGGCACCGCCAGCCGGGGTGACGTCCTCGCCCGCGGCTGGCAGCGGCTCCTCGGCACCGTGGGCGGGGTGGTGGCGGGCATGCTGCTGGCGGTGCTGGTCGGCGGGCGGCCGATCCCGACGGTGATCCTGCTGGTCGGCTGCGTGTTCCTCGCGCTCTACCTGTTCCGCGTCTCCGTCGGGCTGCTCGCCTTCTGGATCACCGCGGTCCTCGCCCTGCTCTACGGCCTGATCGGCCAGTTCTCGGTGGAGACCCTCGTGCTGCGCGTGGTCGAGACCGCCGTCGGGGGAGCGCTCGGCGCCCTGGCCGCGCTCGTCGTGCTGCCCAAGCACACCCGGGCCGCCTTCCGGGAGGCGCTCGACGACACCGTGCTCGCCCTGGACGCGGCGCTGCAGGCCGCCGGGGACCGCCTGACGGGACGCCCGCCCGCGGGGCTGCCGGTCGAGCTCGCCCGGGCGGCCGACGAGAAGCTGGGCACCCTGCGGCTGCGCGCCAAGCCGCTGGACAACCCGCTGCCGCGGCGGCGCGGGCGGGGCAGTTACCAGCGGGCCCTGCGCGTCCTCACGGCGGTGGACCACTACACCCGCGCCCTCGCCCGGCTGTCCGACCGCATCGTCGTCCCGGGGTGGGCGCCGACGCTCGATCCCGCGGTCGCCCGGGTCCGGGCCAACGTCGCGGGCCTCGGTGAGCTGCTCCGGCCGGCGGGCTCGGCCGAGGGCGACGCGATCGTGTCCGCCGAGGTGCTGGTCGACACCGCCGAGGCGTGGGCGGCCCGGTGCGACGACCCGGGGCTGCGCCGGGACCTGCTCGCGGCCGTCCGGCCGCTGCGGCGGATCGACCAGGTCGTCGTCGGGTTCGCCGGGGACCTCGCCGGGACCGCGCGGGCTCAGGAACCGGCGGAGTCGCGCGGGTAGGCCTGGGGAGCGTTGATGCCGCAGTGCGGGCACCGCTCGAGGGGGATCCGCTCCAGCGGCGGTCCGACGGGTTCGGCCTCGGGTGCGGCGGCCGGGACGTCGGCGCGGAGCGTGCTGCGGATCGTCACCGCCGACACCAGGCCGCCGAGCACGAGCAGGCCGGCGCCGATCAGGAGCGCCGTGCGGAACCCGGCACCGAAGGCGACCGGGTCGGAGTAGTCGGCGTTGCCGATCCCGGCCACGCCGGGGATCACCGCGACCGCGAGCAGCCCGGCGGCACGGGCCACGGCGTTGTTCACCCCCGAGGCGGCCCCGGCGTAGCGGTCCGGGGCGGCCCCGAGCACGGTCGCGGTCAGCGGCGCGACCGTCAGGGTGAGCCCCGCGGCGAAGACCAGCACCGCGGGCAGCACGTCGACCAGCCACGACGCGTCCGGCCCGATGCGGAGCATGAGCAGCAGCCCACCGGCCGCGACGATCGGCCCCACGGTCATCGGGATCCGCGGCCCGATCCGCTCGGCCAGCGCCCCCGAGCGCGAGGAGAACAGCAGCATGACGACGGTGACCGGCAGCAGTCCGGCGCCCGCGAGGACCGGCGGGAACCCGGCCACGATCTGCAGCTGCAGCACCAGCAGCAGGAACAGCGCGCCGAGGGCGGCGTACACGAGCAGGGTCACGACGTTGGCCGCCGTGAACACCCGGTCGGCGAACAGCACCGGCGGCACCAGCGGGTGCCGGGAGCGCAGCTCCACCAGCACGAACACCCCGAGCGCCCCCAGCCCGACCACCAGGGCGACCCACGCCGCCGCGGAGGCCGTCCCGGCTCCGAGGTCGGTGAGCGACCAGGTCAGCCCGGCCAGCCCGACCACCGCCAGCGCCGTGCCGGACAGGTCCAGGCCGCGGGCGGCGGCCGTGTCGCGGGTCTCCGGGACGTGCCGTAGCGCCACCGCCACCACCACCGCCGCGAGCGGCAGGTTCAGCAGGAACACCGCGCGCCACGTCCACTCGACGAGCCAACCGCCGAGGAACGGCCCGACCGCACCGGCGATGCCGCCCAGCCCGGACCAGGCCCCGACCGCCGCGGCCCGGTCCTTCCCGTGGAACGAGGCGGAGATGATCGCCAGGCTGCCGGGGGTGAGCAGCGCCCCGCCGACCCCCTGCAGCGCCCGCGCCGCCACCAGCGTCCCGATGTCCGGGGCGAGCCCGCAGGCCAGCGAGGCCAGCGCGAACCACACGACGCCGATCACGAACACCCGCCGCCGCCCGTACCGGTCGCCGAGCGAGCCGCCCAGCAGGATCAAGGAGGCCAGGCTGAGGGTGTAGGCGTTCACGGTCCACTGCAGGCCGGTGAACCCCGTGTCGAGGTCCTCGCCGATGTGGGCCAGGGCCACGTTCACCACGGTGCCGTCGAGCATGACGAGACCGGAGCCGAGGACCGTGGTGAGCAGGACCCAGCGCCCGGCCGCCGTCCCCATCCGCAGCCCCTGCTCCGCCATGTGCCGGACCCTAGCCCCGGCGGTTCCCGAGCACCTCGTAATCTCGGTCGGTCGGCGGGCGAGGGGAAGTGTGGACGTGACGGTCAACGTGACGGTCGGGGCGGACCGGGTCGGGGTGATCGAGCTGGACCGGCCGGAGCGCCGCAACGCGCTCAACGTCGAGACGTGCCGGCGGATCGTGGCGGCGACCGAGGAGCTGCGCGCGGCCGCGGTCCGGGCGGTGATGGTGACCGGAACGGGCACCAGCTTCTGCTCCGGCGCCGACTTCGGCGAGGTCTACGGCGAGGGCTTCCGGGACGCGCTGCACGCCGCCCTCGACGCGGTGCACTCCCTGCCCGTCCCCGTGGTCGCGGCCGTCAACGGTCCGGCGGTCGGCGCCGGAACCCAACTCGCGATCGCGTGCGACCTGCGGGTCGCCGCCCCGGGCGCGGTCTTCGCGCTGCCCACCGCCCGGCTCGGGCTGGCCGTGAACCCGTGGACGATCCGCCGCCTCGTGCAGATCGGCGGCGGCGCCACGGCCCGCGCGCTGCTGCTCGCCTGCGACACCGTCGGCGCGGAGCTGGCCCTCGGCCGGGGTCTGGTCGACCGGCTCGGCCCCGTCGACGACGCCCGGGCCCTCGCCGCGGAGCTCGCCGGCCTGGCCCCGCTCACCCTGGCCTACAACAAGCTGGTGCTCGACCAGGTCGAGCCGGCGGAGTCGGACGCGGACCTCCTGGAGGCGTTCGACGGGTGCTGGAGCAGCGCGGACCTCGAGGAGGGCCGGGCGGCCCGGTCGGAGAAGCGGGTCCCGGCCTACGAGGGCCGCTGACGGCTGCTCCCGCCGACAGCGCCGCTGCTCCGTTCGGCGCAGCTCGATCACGCCTGGTGAGGATCCGGGCCGGTGGTCGTGGGGGTGACGCGCCCGTCTCACCCGAAGGGCTCGATGTGGACGGATCGTCACCTCGGTGCCGCCCCGGCCGTCACCCGGTCCGGCGCCCGGTCGTTGAGCCGGGAA
Source organism: Pseudonocardia oceanicola (assembly GCF_047200735.1). Taxonomy (NCBI): domain Bacteria; kingdom Bacillati; phylum Actinomycetota; class Actinomycetes; order Pseudonocardiales; family Pseudonocardiaceae; genus Pseudonocardia; species Pseudonocardia oceanicola. The sequence goes on along the minus strand of NZ_JBJZON010000008.1, from coordinate 75,692 downwards.
GGACGTACGGCAGGTGAGGTGGCAATGGTCCGGCAGGACGGACGGCGACGGGCTCCGGGGCGGACCCGCCCCGCGGTGGTGAGCGGCGCCGTGGCGGCGGGGGTGGTCGCCCTCGTCGTCGGGCTGGTCGGGTTCGGACCCGCGGCCGCCGAGCCGGGGCCCCGTCCGGCGACGCCCGTGCTCGGCGGGCTGCTCGGACCGTCCGAGCCCGCCCCCACACGCGCCGCCGAGGACGGTGTCCCGGAGGATGGCGCCGCCGGCCCCGCCCACGTCGGGCCGACCGAGGGCACGCACGAGGACGCGACGACGACCCCGCAGCCCACCGCCGGCTCCGACGAGGCCGGCGGGACGGCGTCGGACCCCGAGGCCGGGGAGCCGGCCGGGTCGGGGCAGGCCGGCGAGCCGCGGTCCGGATCCGGCGGCGCGCCGACCCGGCTGGGCGCGGCCGCCCCGGCCGCCTCGCCCGCCGCGTCGTCCTCGGGCTCGACCGCGGGCGGCGGGGCACCGGCGGCGTACCCGAACGGGGTCGCCGGCACGCCGTGCACCGCGACCGCACGAGCCTGTGTCGACGTCGCGGGCCACAAGGCCTGGTTGATGGACGGTGGCACCGTCGTGCGCGGACCGGTCCAGGTACAAACCGGCGATCGCGAGGACCCGACGCCGCTCGGCACCTTCTCCGTGCAGTGGAAGGCCGAGCAGTACACCAGCCGCGAGTACCTGGTGCAGATGCCGTACTCGGTGTTCTTCGCCCCCGGCGGCATCGCCTTCCATCAGGGCCGGCAGGACACCCCGTCGGCCGGCTGTGTGAAGCTGCTCGAGGCCGACGCCCGGGCCTTCTTCGCTCATCTACAGGTGGGCGACGAGGTGCAGGTCACGTGAAGGACACCCTAAGTCCTGGCGCCGCTCGGTTCTACATGCAGTAGAATCCGTCCCGTGCGGAGCCTGGGGGAGTTGGAACGTGCGGTCATGGAGGTCCTGTGGGCCGCAGCCCACGACGGACGGGGCGAGCTGACCGCCCGCGACGTGCAGGAGGCGCTCGCCGACCGCGAGCTCGCCACCACGACGGTGCTCACGGTACTGGGCCGGCTGGAGCGCAAACAGCTCGTCGTCCGGACCCGCGACGGCCGGGCGCACCACTACCGCGCCACGGCCAGCCGTGAGGACCACGTGGCCGAGCTGATGAACGACGCGCTCGACGGCGCCCCGGACCGCGGGGCCGCGCTCGCCCGCTTCCTCGGCTCGATCCCCGACGAGGAGCGCCGCAGGTTGCGGGACCTGCTCGACTAGTCCCGCCGAGTCTCCCGGACAATGGGTCGATGGCGCTCGCGGCGCTCGGCCTCCTCCTGCTCGGTGTCCTGCTCGCCGAGCCCGTCAGTCGTGCCTTCGCCCGGGCGCGGTGGACCCGACGAGACCCCGTGGGCGCGCTGCTCGTGTGGCAGGCCATCGGGCTCGCCGGCGGGCTCTCGCTGGTCGGGTCGGGGGTCGTCTACGGTCTGTCCCCGCTCGGCGACACGCTCCCGGCGGCCGTCGGCACCCTGGTCACGGGGGGGAACGGGGGGCACTGGCCGGCCCGGCTCGACGCGGTCCACCTGATCGCCCTCGTCGCGGCGCTCGGCGTCGGCGGGCGGCTGGTGTGGGTGCTCGGCACCATGTACGTCCGCACCCTGCGCGCGCGGCGACGACACCGCGACCTGCTCGACGTCCTGGCCACGCCCTGGCCGGACTCGCCCGGTACCCGCGTGCTCGACCACCCGCAGCCCGTGGCGTACTGCCTGCCCGGCCGCAGCTCGCGGCTGGTGCTCTCGGCCGGGGTCCTCGAGGCCCTGGAGCCCGAGGAGGTGTGGGCGGTCCTCGCCCACGAGAAGTCCCATCTGCGGGAACGGCACGACCTGGTGGTGCTGCCCTTCGTCGCCTGGGGCGCCACGGCCCCGTTCGTCCGCGGGATGGTGTGCGCCCAGCTCGCCGTCGCCGAGCTGATCGAGATGCGGGCCGACGACGTGGCGGCCTGCCGCTCCGAGCCCCACGAGCTCGTCGGGGCGCTGAAGACCGTCGGCGGCTCCGCCCCTGCCGCCGCACTCAGCTCCTTCACCGACGCCCTCGACGCCCGGATCGAGCGGATCACCGCGCATCCCTGCCCGCTGCCCTGGTACTCCCGCGTGGCCGTCCGGCTCGGGGCACTCGCGTTGGTGGCGGTCCCGACGGTCCTGCTCCTCCTGTGAGTGGCGGTAGTCGCCCTGGCGACTATCGCCACTCACGTGGTCTGAGCTGGGTAGACGTCCGAACGTTGCGCGGTAATCATGGCGCGGGCGTAGCGTGGAGGACGTGCCGTTCACCGCACCCTCCGATCTTCCCCGCACCCTCGGCGCCCTCCGGGCCTCCGGCCACGAGGCCAAGAGCGTCAAGACCGAGATCCGCGACAACCTGCTCGCCGCCCTTCGCGAGGGCCGCGACCCGTGGCCGGGCATCGTCGGCTTCGAGTCGACCGTGCTCCCCCAACTGGAGCGCGCCCTGATCGCCGGACACGACGTCGTGCTCCTCGGGGAGCGCGGCCAGGGCAAGACCCGCCTGCTCCGGTCCATCGCCACCCTGCTCGACGAGTGGACCCCCGTGATCGAGGGCTCCGAGCTCGGCGAGCACCCGTACGAGCCCATCGCGCCGGCCACCGTCCGGCGCGCGGCCGAGCTGGGCGACGACCTGCCCGTCGGCTGGGTGCACCGCTCCGAGCGGTACACCGAGAAGCTCGCCACCCCGGACACCGCCGTCGCCGACCTGATCGGCGACGTCGACCCCGTCAAGGTCGCCGAGGGCCGCTCGCTGGGCGACCCCGAGACCATTCACTTCGGCCTCGTGCCGCGGGCGCACCGCGGTGTCGTGGCGATCAACGAGCTGCCCGACCTCGCCGAGCGCATCCAGGTCGCGCTGCTCAACGTCATGGAGGAGCGGGACATCCAGGTCCGCGGCTACACGCTGCGCCTGCCGCTCGACGTGCTCCTCGTGGCGAGCGCCAACCCGGAGGACTACACCAACCGCGGCCGGATCATCACGCCGCTCAAGGACCGGTTCGGAGCGGAGGTGCGCACGCACTACCCGCTCGAGGTGTCCGACGAGGTCGACCTGGTGGTGCAGGAGGCCCACCTGGCCGCGGAGGTCCCGCGGCACCTGATCGAGGTCGTCGCCCGGTTCACCCGGCACCTGCGCGAGTCGAGCGCGGTCGACCAGGGCTCCGGCGTGTCGGCGCGGTTCGCCGTGGCCGCCGCCGAGACCGTCGCGGCCGCGGCCCTGCGCCGCGCGGCGCTGACCGGGGAGGCCCGCGCCTACGCCCGGCCCGTCGACCTCGAGGCCGTGCCCGCCGTGCTCCGCGGCAAGATCGAGTTCGAGTCCGGGGAGGAGGGGCGCGAGGAGGAGATCCTCGAGCACCTGCTGCGCCGGGCCACCGCCGACACCGCCCGGTTCGCGCTGCGCGGGGTCGACCTGTCCGAGCTGGCCGACGAGGTGGCCACCCGCCCGGTCCGCACCGGCGAACGGGTGCCCGCGGCCGAGGTCGTCGCCAAGCTGCCCACGGTCGAGTCGCTCACCGAGGTCGCCACGCGGCTCGGTGCGGAGGGCACCGAGGACCCGGGCCCGATGGCCAGTGCCGCCGAGCTGGCCCTGGAGTACCTGTTCCTCACCCGCAAGCTCGCCAAGGACGAGACCGACGACGGCGACACGGTGGAATATGGCTGATCCGCGCCGCAGGAGACACCGCTACGCCTACGGTCCGTACGCCGGGGGCCCGGACCCGCTCGCCCCGCCGTTCGACATCCGCTCGGCGATGGACCAGATCGGCCGGGACGTCATGGAGGGCTCCTCGCCGCGCCAGGCGCTGCAGGAGCTGCTCCGCCGAGGTCTCGACGGCCGGCGGGGGCTGGACGACCTGACCCGCCAGGTCTGGCAGCGTCGGCGCGACCTGCAGCGGGACAACCGGCTCGACGGCACGCTGCAGGAGGTCCGGGAGCTGTTGCAGCGTGCCCTCGACGCCGAGCGGGAGTCGTTGGGCAACGAGGACTCCGACGACGCCCGGTTCCGCGAGATGCAGCTCGACGCCCTGCCGAACGACACCGGCGGCGCCGTGCGGGAGCTCAACGAGTACGACTGGCGGTCCGCCGACGCGCGGCAGGCCTACGAGGACATCCGCGACCTGCTCGGCCGGGAGATGCTCGACCAGCGCTTCCAGGGCATGAAGCAGGCGATGGAGAACGCCACGCCCGAGGACGTCGAGCGGATCAACGAGATGCTCACGGACCTCAACTCGCTCCTGGAGAACCACGCCTCCGGGCAGGACACGAGCGAGCAGTTCCGCGAGTTCATGGACGAGCACGGCGAGTTCTTCCCGGAAAACCCGCAGAACACCGACGAACTGATCGACACGCTGGCCCAGCGGTCCGCCGCGGCCCAGCGGATGCTCAACTCGATGACCGCCGAGCAGCGGGCCGAGCTGATGGAGCTGTCGCAGCAGGCCTTCGGGGACCCCCGGCTGGCGCAGCAGATGGCCCGGCTGGACTCGATGCTGCAGGGGCTGCGGCCCGGGGAGGACTGGGCGGGCTCGGGCCGCTTCCGCGGCGAGAACCCGATGGGCATGGGCGAGGCGACGAGGGCGCTGGAGGAGCTCGGGCAGCTGGACTCGCTGGCCGAGCAGCTCGCCCAGAGCTACCCCGGTGCGCGCCTGGACGACATCGACCTCGACGCGCTCACCGAGATGCTCGGCGAGCAGGCCGCGGTGGACGCCCGCACGCTGGCCCAGCTGGAGCGCGAGCTGCAGCGGCAGGGCCTGTTCGAACGGGCGGCCGACGGCTCGCTGCTGCTGTCGCCCAAGGCGTTGCGCCGGCTCGGGCAGTCGATCCTGCGCGACGTCGCCGAGCAGCTCTCCGGCCGGACCGGTCAGCGGGACACCCGCCGCGCCGGTGCGGCCGGCGACGCGACCGGGGCGACCCGGCCGTGGGCCTTCGGCGACACCGAAGCCTGGTCCGTGCCGCGAACCCTGCTCAACGCCCAGCTCCGGCGGGCCGGCGGCGACCCTCGGGCGCTCGACGTCAGCGACGTGGAGATCGTCGAGACCGAGCAGCGCACCCGAGCGGCGGTGTCCCTGCTCGTCGACACGTCCTGGTCGATGGTGGCCGAGGGCCGGTGGGTGCCGATGAAGCGCACCGCGCTGGCCCTGCACCAGCTGATCTCCACCCGGTTCCGCGGCGACGCGCTGCAGCTCGTGACGTTCGGGCGGCACGCGCAGTCCGTCGAGCTGGGGGAGCTGGTGGGACTGGAGGGCGCGTACGCGCAGGGCACCAACCTGCATCACGCGCTCCTGCTCGCCGGGCAGCACCTGCGGAAGAACTCGGATGCCACGCCGGTGGTCCTCGTGGTCACGGACGGCGAGCCGACCGCGCACCTCGAGCCCGACGGCGAGGCCTACTTCGACTACCCGCCCAGCCCGCACACCCTGCGGGCGACGATCGGGCAGCTCGACACGCTGGCGGCGCTCAAGGCCGCGTTCACCTTCTTCGTGCTCGGCGACGACCCTCGCCTGGCCGTGTTCATGGACGACGTCGCCAAACGGGTCGGCGGCCGGGTGGTCAACCCGACCCTCGACGGCCTCGGCGCCGAGGTGGTGGCGGACTACCTGAAGCGCCGTTCCTGACCCCGGCCCCTCTTCGCACAAACGGCACTTTTGTGCAGACCTACTGCACAAAAGTGCCGTTCGTGCAGGTCAGGGCGCCCCACGCAGGCTGCCCGCGCTGTCCAGGATCGCGCCGGCCAGGGCCTCGGCCGGCGCGGTCAGGGCGCGGCGGCCGGTCTGCAGGGTGAAGTCGAACTCGCCGAGCCGCGGCAACCCGGAGACCGGGGCGAGGCCGGTGGGGAGCAGGGTCTCCGCGTGCGCGACGACCCCGAGCCCGGCCAGCGCGGCCGCCCGCAGCCCGGAGAGCGAGCCGCTGGTGCAGGCCATGCGCCACGGCCGTCCCGTCGCCTCCAGTGCCGCGATCGCCGCAGCCCGGGACAGGCTCGGCGGCGGGTAGCTGACCAGGGGGATCGCGTCGTCGTCGGGCCGGTAGCCGGGGGCGGCCACCCAGACGAAGCGGTCGTGCCAGACCGGCGTTCCGCCCGTCCGGCCGGGGGAGCGCTTGGCGAAGAGCAGGTCGAGCTCGCCGCGGTCGAGCTCGGCCTCTAGCGTCTCGCTGAGCCCGACCGTCAGCTCGAGGTCGACCTCGGGATGACGGCGGCGGAACCCGGCCAGGATCGTCGGCAGCCGGGTGAGCACGAGGTCCTCGGACGCCCCGAACCGCAGCCGCCCCCGCACCCGCGCGCCGCGGAAGTGCGCCAGGGCCCGCTCGCCGGTGTCGAGGATCGTGGTGGCGAACTCCAGCATCGCCTCGCCGTCCGGGGTGAGGGCGACGGTGTGGGTGTCGCGGGCGAGCAGGGTGCGGCCCACCTCGGCCTCGAGCTTGCGGACGTGCTGGCTCACCGTCGACTGCCGGACGGCGAGCCGCTCCGCGGCACGGGTGAAGCTCACCGTGCGCGCGACCGCGACGAACGAGCGCAGCAGAACGGGGTCCAACATCGGGTCATCGTAGGACGTGATGACAGACAGAGCGGTGTGCGTGTTTCCGCATGAGCGTCCGTGGCGGACGATGGAACCCGTGCTGCGGCGGTTGAAGCGTCTCCGGGAGCGGATCCGGGTCGACACGTTCCTCGTGCTGATCCTCCTCACGGTGGGGATCGCGGCGCTCCTGCCCGCCCGCGGGGTCGTCGCGATCGGCGTGGGGCACGTGACGACGGTGGCCATCGGGCTGCTGTTCTTCCTGTACGGCGCGCGGCTCTCGACCCGTGAGGCGATCGAGGGGCTGAAGCACTGGCGGCTGCACGGCACCGTCCTGCTGGCGACCTTCGTGCTGTTCCCGCTGCTGGGGTTGGCGGTGCAGCTGGTCCCGTCGGTGGTGCTGCCCACCGAGCTGAAGCTCGGCGTGCTGTTCCTGTGCTGCCTGCCGTCGACCGTGCAGTCGTCCATCGCGTTCACCTCCGTCGCGCGCGGCAACGTGCCCGCCGCGATCTGCGCGGCGTCGTTGTCCAACCTGCTGGGCATCGTGATCACCCCGCTGCTCACCGGCCTGCTGCTGTCGGGGTTGTCGGCGGGGCAGGGCGGGATCTCGGGCGGCGCGATCGTCGACGTCGCCCTCCAGCTGCTCGCCCCGTTCGTGCTCGGGCAGCTGCTGCGCCCGTGGATCGGCGGCTGGGTGACGCGGAACAGGAAGTACCTGCAGGTGGTCGACCGCGGCTCGATCCTGCTGGTCGTCTACGCGGCGTTCAGCGAGGGCATGGTCGAGGGCATCTGGGGCCGGCTCTCCCCGGCCGCCCTCGGCGCGCTGCTCGGGACCTGCGTGCTGCTGCTCGCCGTCGTCCTGACCCTCACCTGGTTCGTGCCGCGCCGGTTCCCGCGCGCCGACCGGATCACCATCCTGTTCTGCGGGTCGAAGAAGAGCCTGGCCAGCGGGCTGCCGATGGCGGGCGTGCTGTTCGCCGGCCCGCAGGTCGGCCTGCTCGTGCTGCCGCTGATGCTCTTCCACCAGATCCAGCTGATGGCCTGCGCCGCGATCGCCGGCCGGCTGGCCCGGTGCTCGGCGGAACCGGCCACCGAACCCGTTACCGCCTGATCCGGCGGGCCGGCACGTCGCCGTGGCTCCGAGGTGAAATCCGGGGAGAACGGGAACGCCTGCTCCGGAGACGGAAGGTGCCGGCTCGCGGTGGGAGGGAGCGGCATGTGGACGTGTGAGCGGTGCGGGGCGACGGTCGCGTCCGAGGATCCCGCGCGGCCGACCTGGAGCCTGGAGCGCGACCCCGACGGCCGCGAGACGATGCTGTGCCCGCGGTGCGCCCGCGACCACGTCCGGGACATCGAGGCGCGGCTCCCGCGGCAGTGGTGGTGATCCGAGTGCGCCGTGCCGGGCGGCCGCCGGGGGCACCCGTGCGAAGCAATTAGTGTGGAGGGCATGCAGACCTGGGCCTCCGTCGACCTCCCCGCGCTCGAGGGGAGCGGTCCGCCGCTCCGCCTGTACGACACCTCGACCGCCCGGGTCCGACCGACGGCGCCCGGCGCCACCGCCACGATGTACGTCTGCGGGATCACCCCCTACGACGCCACCCACCTCGGGCACGCCGCCACGTACCTGGCGTTCGACCTGGTCAACCGCCTGTGGCGGGACCTCGGGCACGAGGTGCACTACGTCCAGAACGTCACCGACATCGACGACCCGCTGCTCGAGCGGGCCGAGCGGGACCAGGACGACTGGGTGGTCCTCGGCATGCGCGAGACCGCGCTGTTCCGCGAGGACATGGAGGCCCTGCGGGTGCTGCCGCCGCGGCACTTCATCGGCGCCGTCGAGGCCGTCCCGGAGATCGCCGAGCTGGTCGGCAAGCTGCTCGCCTCCGGCGCGGGCTACCGGATCGACGACCCGGAGTACCCCGACGTCTACTTCGACTCCGCGGTCACCGGGCACTTCGGCTACGAGTCGACCTACGACGAGGAGACGATGATCCGGCTGTCCCGCGAGCGCGGCGGCGACCCGGACCGGCCCGGCAAGCGCAACCCGGTCGACGCGCTGCTGTGGCGGATGGAGCGGCCGGGTGAGCCGGCCTGGGACTCCGACCTGGGGCGCGGCCGCCCGGGCTGGCACGTGGAGTGCGCCGCGATCGCCCTCAACCGGCTCGGCACCCGGATCGACCTCAACGGCGGCGGCTCGGACCTGATCTTCCCGCACCACGAGTGCGGGGCCGCGCACGCCGAGGCCTTCACCGGCGAGCACCCGTTCGCCCGGCACTACGTGCACACCGGCATGATCGGGCTCGACGGCGAGAAGATGTCGAAGTCCCGCGGCAACCTGGTCTTCGTCTCGAAGCTGCGCTCCGCCGGCGTCGATCCCAACGCGGTCCGCGCCGCGCTGTTCTCCGGGCACTACCGGAAGGACCGGGCGTGGACCGAGGACCTGCTCGCGGCCGCCGAGCAGCGGCTGGCCCGCTGGCGCGAGGCCGTGTCGCTCGACGCCGGTCCCGACGCGTCCGGCCTGGTCGCGCGCCTGCGCGAGCACCTGGCGGACGACCTGGACACCCCGCGTGCCCTGGCCGCCGTCGACGCCTGGGCCGCGGAGGCCCTGCAGCGGAACGGGACCGACCCCGCCGCCCCCGCCCTGGCCCGCACCGCGATCGACGCCCTCCTCGGCATCGGGCTCTAGCGAACCCTGGGTCGCCGGAGGCGGCTCACGCGCCGGTGGCCGCGGCCGGGTCCTCCTGCTCCAGGTGCTCGACCAGGTGGGCGACCCGGTCGTCCGGCAGCCTGGACCGATGGGCCAGCCACATGACGACGACGCTGAGCACGAAGGTCCACAGCACGCCCCGGTCGAAGTCGATGACCCCGAGGTTGCCCGCGCCCTCGGAGACCTCGGGGAACGACCCGAGCCAGCTGATCAGGCACAGCCCCGCGAGCCACGGCAGCACCCAGATGCCGTGCCGGAAGTCGGTCGGGGGCGTCGAGCCCCGCCCGACGAGCTCGTGCGCCGCGTACAGGACGAGCCCGAGCAGCACCGCGACGAACAGCTTCCAGTTGGTGTCCCAGCCGGACCAGTAGACGATCAGGTTCGACGACCAGAACGCCAGCAACGGCACGACCGGCCCGCCCCGTAGCTTGAACCGGCGCGGATGGTTCGGCAGCTGGGACCGCAGGGCGACCAGCACGAGCGGGCCGGAGCCGAAGGACAACACGGTGGCCGAGGTGATGAACCCGACCAGCTGCTGCCAGCCGGGGAACGGCAGGAAGAAGATCAACCCGACGACGAAGGCGAGCGTGATGCTGATCCACGGCACGCCGTGGCCGTTGAGCCGGGACAGCGCGGTGGGCGCGTTGCCGTTGCGGGCCATCGCGTAGGACAGGCGTGAGGTGACGGTGGTGTAGATCAGCCCGGTGTCGGCGGGGGAGACCACCGCGTCGATGTAGAGCAGCACCGCGAGCCACACGGCGCCGATCACGCCCGCGATCGCCGCGAGCGGGCCGAACTGCGCCAGCACGTTCGTGTCGCCGCTGAAGTTGGTGCCGACCTGCGACCAGCCCTGCGACAGCGACTCGGTCGGCACCGCGCCGAGGAACGCCAGCTGCAGCGCCACGTAGATGATCCCGCAGATGACGACCGAACCGATGAGCGTCAACGGGATGTTGCGGCGCGGGTTGCGGGTCTCGCCCGCGAGCTCGACCCCCTGACGGAAGCCGAAGTAGGAGAACGCGATCCCACCGGTGGCGATGGCCGAGAACACGCCGTGCCCGCCGTAGGGGGCGAACCCGCCCGCGGCGGTGAGGTGGCTGCCGTCGAACGCCATGACCAGCAGGACCACGACGACCAGCAGGATGATCGTGAGCTTCCACCACACGATCGCCGTGTTGACCCGGGCGAACCACCGCACGCCGAAGATGTTGATCAGGCAGAACACCAGCATCATGCCGGCGGCGACCGCGTAGCCCGGGCCGGTCAGCACCGGTGTCGCGCCCTCGCCCAGCCGGGTCAGCCAGGGCAGGTAGTTGGTCGCGTACTGCAGCGCCGCCTCGACCTCGATCGGGGCGACCGAGGCCGCCGCCAGCCAGGTGATCCAGCCCGTGGTGAAACTGGCGAACGAGCCGAACGCGTAGTGCGGGAAGCGGACGACCCCGCCCGAGTGCGGGAACATCACCCCGATCTCGGCGTAGCAGAACCCGATGAGGATGATCATCACGCCACCGATCGCCCACGACAGCAGCGAGGCCGGACCGGCGATCTCGGCGGCGTTGAGTGCCCCGAACAGCCAGCCCGAGCCGATCACCGAGCCGATCGCGGTGAACAGCAGCGCGACGGCGCCGAGGTCCCGCCGCATTCCCGTGTCGTCACCGACGCCGTGACGCCGGGTGGATGTCGAGGTCGCCATCGTGCCTCCGGGGGCTCACGATCGGCAGGAGGTACCTGCCGTGCGCCGCATCTACCCGGCCCCGTGACGAGCCATCCATTTCGTCATGCAAACGTGACCCTGCCGGTCCGGTTCGTGGCGATCGTTCCCGGTACCCGGATCCGGCCTGCTCCGTTCGCCGGAGGGAGGATCGGCGTCCGCGCGGGAGCAGGAAAGGCCTCCCCGCGGCCAGCAGGGCCGCGGGAACGGGGGAGGGCGCCGCCGGGTCGGCGTGGTGGACGGACGGAGGGCCGCGAAGTGGCCGCCGCGCCGACGAACTGGACGGACCGCGTCAGCTCCCGCCGCCGGGGCCGCCGCGCCGGCGCAGGTAGCGCTCGAAGTCCGCCGCGATCTCGTCGCCGCTCGCCTCGGCGAGGTTCACCGGCTTCTCCTCCTCGTCCTCGGTGGCCTGCTGCTCGAGCTGGCGCACGTACTCGCGCACCTCGTCGTCGGCGTCGGCCATCTCGTTGACCGTGCGCTCCCACTCCTCGGCCTGGTCCGGCAGGCCGCCCAGCGGGACCTCGACGTCGAGCGCCTCCTCGACGCGCAGCAGCAGCGCGATGGCCGCCTTGGGCACCCGGGCCTGCGAGACGTAGTGCGGGACCTCGGCCCAGTACGACAGCGCGGGGACGCCGGCCTCGATGCAGAGGCTGTGGAACACCCCGACGATGCCGGTCGGCCCCTGGTACGTCGACGGCTCGACGCCCATCTTCTTCGCCGAGGCGGTGTCGTAGCCGGTGCCGCGGACCGGCGTGGGCCGGGTGTGCGGGACGTCGGTCAGCATGGCGCCGAGGTTGATGACCTTCGTCACCCCCAGCCGCTCGACGTACTCGAGCAGCTCGGCGCAGAACGAGCGCCAGCGCAGGTTCGGCTCGATGCCGTTGACCAGGACGACGTGCCGGCCCGAGCCCGGGAGCTTGGCCGAGGAGAGCCGGGTGGTCTGCCACTCGATCCGCCGGGTGACCCCGCCGGCCAGCCGGACGAGCGGGCGCGTGACCTGGAAGTCGTAGTAGTCCTCCGGGTCGATGGAGCCGAGCGGCTCGGCGTCCCAGCTCAGCTCGAGGTGCTCCAACGCGGAGCTGGCGGCCTCGCCGGCGTCGTTCCAACCCTCGAACGCCGTGATCATGATCGGGTCGACCAGGTCCGGGAGATCGGAGGGCACCCCCGCCCGCTGCTCTCGCTCGTTCATCCGTCCACCCTACGGCGCGCGCGGGTAACACGAGGGTCCCGGTCGGCGACGCCGGTAGCCTGAGGGGGTGTCAGCCGTGAACGCAGCCGCGTCAGATCACAGCTTCGACACCACGCTCCTGGGGACGCTGGACCAGCGCGTGGTGATCGCCGACGGTGCCATGGGCACCATGCTCCAGGGGGTGGACCTCAGCCTCGACGACTTCGCGGGGCTCGAGGGCTGCAACGAGATCCTCAACGCCACCCGCCCGGACGTCGTGCGGGGCATCCACCGGGCCTACTTCGAGGCCGGGGCCGACGCCGTCGAGACGAACACCTTCGGCGCCAACCTGCCGAACCTGGCGGACTACGACATCGCGGACCGGATCCGCGAGCTGTCGGAGCGGGGCGCCCGACTGGCCCGGGAGGCCGCGGACGAGGTGGGCGGCGAACGCTACGTGCTGGGCTCGATCGGCCCCGGCACGAAGCTCCCGACGCTGGGCCACGAGTCGTTCGCGCGGCTGCGCGACGCCTACACCGAGACCGGCCGGGGCCTGCTGGCCGGCGGCGCGGACGCGTTCCTGATCGAGACCTGCCAGGACCTGCTGCAGGTCAAGGCGGCCGTGCACGGCGTGCAGCGCGCCATGGCGGTCGAGGGCCGGCGCATCCCGATCGTCACCAGCGTCACCGTCGAGACCACCGGCACCATGCTGCTGGGCTCGGAGATCGGCGCCGCGCTCACCGCGCTCGAGCCGCTGGGCATCGACCTGATCGGGCTCAACTGCGCCACCGGCCCGGCCGAGATGAGCGAGCACCTGCGCACCCTGTCCAAGCAGGCCCGCGTCCCGCTGTCGGTGATGCCCAACGCCGGGCTGCCGGTCCTCGGTCCGAACGGCGCCGAGTACCCGCTCTCGGCCGAGGAGCTGGCCGAGGCGCTGTCCACCTTCGTCCGCGACTACGGGCTGCGGCTCGTCGGCGGCTGCTGCGGCACCACGCCCGCGCACGTGCGGGCCGTCGCCGACGCCGTCGCGCAGGTCACCCCGGCCGCCCGGCGGCCGCGCCCCGAGCCGGGCGTGTCGTCGCTCTACGCCCCGGTGCCGTTCCGCCAGGACACCTCCGTGCTGATGGTGGGGGAGCGGACCAACGCCAACGGGTCCAAGAAGTTCCGCGAGGCCATGCTCGCGGAGCGCTGGGAGGACTGCGTCGCGATCGCCCGCGAGCAGACCCGCGAGGGCGCCCACATGATCGACCTCTGCGTCGACTACGTCGGGCGGGACGGCGTCGCGGACATGACCGAGCTGGCGTCCCGGCTGGCCACGGCGTCCACCCTGCCGGTGATGCTCGACTCGACCGAGCCCGAGGTCCTGCGTGCGGGGCTGGAGCTGCTCGGCGGTCGCTCGATCGTCAACTCGGTGAACTACGAGGACGGCGACGGGCCCGGCTCGCGTTTCCAGAGGACGATGGAGCTGGTCCGCGAGCACGGCTGCGCGGTGGTCGCGCTGTGCATCGACGAGGAGGGCCAGGCCCGGACCCGGGACTGGAAGGTCCGGGTGGCCGACCGGCTCATCACCGACCTCACCACGAACCACGGCATGCGCGTGTCCGACATCGTCGTGGACACGCTGACCTTCCCGATCACCACCGGGCAGGAGGAGGTCCGCCGGGACGCCCTCGAGACGATCGAGGCGATCGGGGAGATCAAGCGCCGCTTCCCGGACGTCCAGACCACCCTCGGCGTGTCGAACGTGTCGTTCGGGCTCAACGCCGCCGCCCGGCAGGTCCTCAACTCGGTCTTCCTCAACGAGACCGTCAACGCCGGGCTGGACACGGCGATCGTCTCCGCCGCCAAGATCCTGCCGATGTCGAAGATCCCGGACGAGCAGCGTTCGGTCGCGCTCGACCTGGTCTACGACCGCCGCCGCGAAGGCTACGACCCGCTCAACCGCTTCATGGAGCTGTTCGAGGGCGTGACCGCCTCGTCGGCCAGGGCGGGGCGGGCCGAGGAGCTGGCCGCGCTGCCGCTGTTCGAGCGGCTCGAGCGGCGCATCGTCGACGGCGAGCGCAACGGGCTGGAGGCCGACCTCGACGAGGCGATGCGGACCCGGCCGCCGCTGGAGATCGTCAACGACACGCTGCTGGCCGGCATGAAGACCGTCGGCGAGCTGTTCGGCTCCGGGCAGATGCAGCTGCCGTTCGTGCTCGCCTCCGCCGAGGTCATGAAGACCGCGGTGGCCCACCTCGAGCCGCACATGGAGAAGACGGACGACGAGGGCAAGGGCACGATCGTGTTGGCCACGGTCAAGGGCGACGTCCACGACATCGGCAAGAACCTCGTCGACATCATCCTGAGCAACAACGGCTACACGGTGGTCAACCTGGGCATCAAGCAGCCCATCGCCACCATCCTGCAGGCCGCCGACGAGCACCGCGCCGACGCCGTCGGCATGAGCGGGCTGCTGGTCAAGTCCACGGTGATCATGAAGGAGAACCTGCAGGAGATGAACTCCCGCGGGAACACCCTGCCCGTGCTGCTCGGCGGGGCGGCGCTCACGCGGTCCTACGTCGAGAACGACCTGTCCGAGGTCTACACCGGCCGCGTCTCCTACGCCCGGGACGCGTTCGAGGGCCTGCGGCTGATGGACGCCACCATGGCCCGCAAGCGGGGGCTGGCCCCGGCCGTCGACCCGGAGGAGGAGCGGAAGGCGGCCGAGCGCAAGGAGCGGCACGAGCGGTCGAAGCGGATCGCCGCGAAGCGCCGCGCCGCCGAGGCCGAGGCCGCGGGCCCGCTGCCCGAGCGGTCCGACGTGGCGCTGGACAACCCGGTGCCCACGCCGCCGTTCTGGGGCACCCGGGTGGTCAAGGGCGTCGCGCTGGCCGAGTACAGCGGCATGATCGACGAGCGCGCGCTGTTCCTGGGCCAGTGGGGCCTGCGCGGGGCCAAGGGCGGGTCGGGCCCGTCGTACGAGGAGCTCGTGGAGACCGAGGGCCGGCCGCGGCTGCGGTACTGGCTGGAGCGGCTGACCGCCGAGGGCGTGCTGGCCCACGCCTCGCTGGTCTACGGCTACTTCCCGGCCGTCGCGGAGAAGGACTCGCTGCTCGTGCTCACCGAGCCGCGTGCGGACAGCCCCGAGCGGTACCGGTTCACCTTCCCCCGCCAGCGTCGGGACCGGCACCTGTGCCTGGCGGACTTCTGGCGGCCACGGGAGGTGGCGCTGGCGAACGGCGAGATCGACGTCCTCCCGCTGCACCTGGTCACCATGGGCACGCCGATCGCGGACTACGCCAACGAGCTGTTCGCCCGGGACGCCTACCGGGACTACCTGGAGGTCCACGGGCTGGGTGTGCAGCTCACCGAGGCACTGGCCGAGTACTGGCACAAGCGGATCCGCGAGGAGCTCACCTGGTCGGGGGGCCGCACGGTCGCCGCGGAGGACCCGGCGGACGTCACCGAGTTCTTCTCGCTGGGCTACCGCGGCGCCCGGTACTCGCTGGGCTACGGTGCCTGCCCGAACCTGGAGGACCGGGGGAAGATCGTCGGGCTGCTGGAGCCGGGCCGGATCGGCGTGGAACTGTCCGAGGAGTTGCAGCTGCACCCCGAGCAGTCGACCGACGCGTTGATCGCGCACCACCCCGAGGCGAAGTACTTCAATGCCGGCTGAGCCCCGGCCCGCGAACCTGCACGAACGGCACTCTCGTGCGGACCTACCGCACGACAGTGCCGTTCGTGCGGTCCTCTTCGACATGGACGGGACCCTGATCGACTCCGAGAAGGTGTGGGACCGCTCGCTGGTGGAGGTGCTGCGCTGGCTGGGCGGCACGGACCTCTCGCCGGAGGCCCGGCGGGAGACGCTCGGTGGGAGCCTGCGCAGCAGCCTCGCGATCGTGTTCCGCGAGGCGGGGGTGGTGCAGACGCCGGAGCTGGCGGAGCAGGCGGCGCGCCGGCTCGTCGAGCGGACGGCGGAGATGTTCGCGGGCGGCCTGCCGTGGCGGCCCGGGGCGCTCACCGCGTTGCGCACCGTCCGCGCGGCCGGCCTCGCGACGGCGCTGGTCACCAACACCGGCCGGTATCTCACCGACAAGGCGCTGGTCGGGATCGGGGTGGAGCACTTCGACGTCACGGTCTGCGGCGACGAGGTGCCCCGCGGTAAACCCGCGCCGGACCCGTACCTGCGCGCGGCGGAGCTGCTGGGGCTGGTCACGCACCATTGCGTGGCCGTGGAGGACTCGCCGACCGGGATCGCGGCCGCGGAGGCCTCCGGCGCGGCCGTGCTCGCCGTGCCGTGCGAGGTGCCGATCCCGCCCGGGCACGGCCGGGTCGTACGCCCGACGCTGGAGGGGCTCACCGCGGCGGACCTGGCCGCCGCGCACCGGGAGGTCCGGGAGCGGCGGGCCGCCTGACCCGGCCGGCCGGGCAGGTGTGCTGGTCGGCGGGGTACCGTCGGGCGTGTCGGACGCGCGACGAATGGCGCCTCCGTCCGGGTGATCGCTCCCGCGGCGTCACCGCCCGGCGCATCGTGCGGTCCGGCGGTCTCACCGGGGCCCCGCCGGTTCGTGACGGCGCGGAAGGCACCCGACACTGGGTGCGATCGAGACGGCTGGAGAGGGATCGGCAGGGACGTGAAGACATTCGACGAGCTCTTCGAGGAGCTCCGCGAGAAGGCCGCCACCCGGCCCGCCGGGTCGGCCACCGTCGAGGCGCTCGACGCCGGCGTCCATGCGCAGGGCAAGAAGCTCCTCGAGGAGGCGGGCGAGGTCTGGATCGCCGCCGAGCACGAGGACGACGCCGCGCTGGCCGAGGAGATCTCCCAGCTGCTCTACCGCGCCCAGGTGATCATGCTCGGGCGCGGACTGGGTCTCCAGGACGTCTACAAGTACCTGTAGGAGCCGACCGTGACCGCCCCCACGCCGTCCGGCGCCCGCCGCACCCACCCGAAGGAAGCCACATCCATGCTCCGCGTCGCACTCCCCAACAAGGGCACGCTCGCCGAGCCCGCCGCGACGATGCTGCGCGAGGCGGGCTACCGGCAGCGCTCCGACTCGCGCGACCTCTCCATGGTCGACGAGGAGAACGGCATCGAGTTCTTCTACCTGCGGCCGAAGGACATCGCGACCTACGTCGGCTCCGGCGACCTGCACCTCGGCATCACGGGGCACGACCTCATGGAGGAGTCCGGCAGCCAGGTCCAGCAGGTCCTCAAGCTGGGCTTCGGCGCCTCGAAGTTCCGGTTCGCCGCGCCCGAGGACAAGGACTGGAAGATCGAGGACCTCGACGGGCGCACGATCGCCACGTCGTACCCGCGGCTGGTCCGGTCGCACCTGTCCGGCAAGCGGATCGGCGCCACCATCATCAAGCTCGACGGCGCGGTGGAGATCTCCGTGCAGCTCGGCCTGGCCGACGCGATCGCCGACGTGGTGTCCTCGGGCCGCACCCTGCGCCAGCACGGGCTCAAGGTCATCGGCGACCCGATCGCCGAGTCCGAGGCCATGCTGATCGAGCGGGAGCCGCGGATGGACCGCGTCGAGCCCGAGGAGATCAAGGCGCTCAAGCGCGTCTTCACCGAGCGGATCCGCGGCGTCGTCTACGCCCGGCAGTACCTGATGCTCGACTACGACTGCCCCAAGACGAAGCTCGACGCGGCCAAGGAGATCACCCCGGGCCTGCAGGCGCCGACCATCGCCCCGCTGGCCGACCCGGACTGGGTGGCCGTGCGGTCCATGGTCCGCAAGCAGGCGTCGAACCGGGTCATGGACGAGCTCGCCGCGCTCGGCGCCAAGGCCATCCTGACCTCGGAGATCCGGTCCTGCCGCGCGGTCGACGGCAGCCAGTACTGAAACGCGGATCCGGCACTGCGGTCCCGGCGGCGCCCGTCGCCGTTCCCGGGGCCCGCCCGCGGCTCAGCGGCGCCGGACGGTCAGTTCCTGGGTGATGTGGGCGGCGTGCCCCGTGACGTCGAAGAGCTTCGCCGTCACCGTGCCGGTGCCGGTCGGCCCGATCACGGTGGCGGCGTCGACGCCCGTCCACGGACCCGTCGGCGGGCGGTGCAGGTGCACGCTGAGCTCGGTGTTCACGAACAGCCAGTCCTGCATCCGCAGCGTCGCGGCCACGCCGTTCGCCGAGTCGGCGATCGCCGCGAGCCCCTGCAGCGGCGTGGCCTCCTCGCCCTCGACCACCGGCACCCGCAACCGGCCCCAGGCGCGGCCGGGCCCGAGGTCGTCCCACTGCCCGTCCAGCCAGCGCCACTCGACGGCGTCGAGGTAACCGGGCAGCCAGCCGTGCGGTCGCTCGCCCTGCGGCCGGGCCGCCTCCGGCCCGGGCAACGTGGCGGCCGCGCCGACGGCCGCGTCCGACGTGTCGTCGATCGCGAGCCGCCAGGCGCGGGCCCGCAGCACCGTGCGCCCGCCCGCGGTCATCTCCGCGGCCAGCATCTCGATCGTCCGGCCCGGGCGCTCGATCCAGGTGCGCACCTCAAGGTCGCCGACGGGCACCACGCCGAGGATCTCGATGGTGTAGCGGGCGAGCTGCAGCGGGGGAGCGTCGGGCCTGCTGGGCGCGCACCGCTCGAAGGCGCGCACGAGCAGCGCCGACGGCGGACCGAGGTGCTGGGCGTCGGCGAACCACGGTCCGGCGGTGGACGTCGTCGCGTGGTAGCGGCCCGCGCTCTCGTCGACGATGCGGTAGAAGGGCTCCTCGCTCACGCGGCCGATGATGCCCCGTGCCCGTGTGCGTCCCCGTGTGCGGGGCCGGCTGCGCCCGCTTCGGCCCTGCTCCCGACCCCGGCCGCCCCGGCCACGGCGCCACCCGGACGTGGCTTCGCCGTCGCCCCCTCGTGGGCGGTCCGGAGCTCGGGCCAGCCGGGGTAGGGCGGCGGGCTGCCGTCCCAGGCGGGGCACAGCCCGCGGTGGGCGCACCACCCGCACCCCGGGCCGCGGCGGGGCCGGAAATCACCGGTGCGGTCCGCCTCCCGGATGGCGGCCCAGATCGCCTCCAGGATCCGCTGGAAGCGACGCAGCTCCCCGGCCTCCGGGCGGTAGGTCAGCTCCTCGCCGCCGGCGCCGAGGTAGACCAGCCGCAGCTGCTCGGGCACCGCGCCGCGCAGCTCCAGCAGCGCGAGCGCGTAGAACTTCATCTGGAACAGCGCCCGCGCCTCCGCCGCCTCCCGCGGCGCCGCGCCCGTCTTGTAGTCGACGATCCGGAGCCCGCCCTCGCCGTCGACGTCGAGCCGGTCGAGGTAGCCGCGCAGCGGGACCCCCGAGCTCAGCTCCGTCTCGACGAGCAGCTCGCGCGACTGCGGCTCGACGGAGCGCGGGTCCTCCAGCGCGAAGTAGGTGTCGAGCAGGGACTCGGCGGAGGCGAGCCAGCCCGGCAGCGGATCCTCCGGCCCGGGCAGGTCCGGGTCCTCGCCGGCCCGGCGCAGGTCCGCGAGCACGGCGGCCACGATCTCCGGCGCCTCCGCGGCGATCTCCGCCCAGACCGCACCGACCAGCCCCTTCGCCCGCGCCTGGACCCGCTCGGCCGCGGGCAGGTCGAACAGCCGCTCCAACACGGCGTGCACGAGGGTGCCGCGCAGGGCGGCGGGGCTCGGCGCCTCGGGCAGCCGGTCCACGGCGCGGAAGCGGTAGAGCAGCGGGCACTGCTTGAAGTCCGCCGCGCGGGAGGGGGACAGCGCGGGGCGACGGCGCTCCTCGCCCCCCGTCCCGCCCCCCGTCTCGCCGCCTGGTTCCGTACCCGCGGATTCCCGGACCGGTGTGGTCGCGGGGTTGCCCGCCTGCTCGCTCACGTCCGTGAGGCTAGGCGAGCCCACCGACAGTTCCGGGCGACACGGGGCGGCCGGGCGGAGCCGCCCGGAGTCGGGGAAGTAGCGTTGCGCCCCGTGCCCGACTCCGATCTCCGCGTCGATGCCGTTACCGATCCCGGTGCCGACGCCCTCGCCGAGCACAGCGCCCCCGGCACCGCCGGCCGCAGCGCGGACGAGAGCGCGGACGAGAGCCCGGACGAGAGCGCGACCGAGAGCGCGGACGAGAGCGACCACGGAGCCGACCACACGGGCGAGGGCGGCGGGCCGGCTCCGGCCGCCGCCGAGGGCCGGCCGTCGCGGAGGGGGAGCGTCGGGGGTCCCCACGAGGAGCCGGTGGACCCGGGGATCGCGCTCGGCGCCGACACCGGTGACCAGGACGCCGGCTTCCGCGCGCGTGGCGGCCCCTTCCGCGAGGGGGACCGCGTCCAGCTGACCGACCCCAAGGGTCGCAAGTACACGGTCGTCCTGGAGGCGGGCGGCAGCTACCACACCCACCGGGGCGCCCTGGCCCACGACGACCTGATCGGCAGACCCGAGGGCTCCGTCGTGCACTCGGCGGCCAACACGCCCTACCTCGCGCTCCGGCCGTTGCTCGCCGACTACGTCCTCTCCATGCCGCGCGGCGCCGCCGTGATCTACCCGAAGGACGCGGCGCAGATCCTCGTCTGGGGCGACATCTTCCCCGGCGCGCGGGTGCTGGAGGCGGGCGCCGGCTCCGGCGCCCTGACCTGTTCGCTCGTCCAGGCCGTCGGCCCGACCGGTTCGGTGGTCTCCTACGAGATCCGCCCGGACCACGCCGAACACGCCGAACGCAATGTGCGACGTTTCTTCGGCGACACACCACCCACCTGGACCTTGCGCGTCGGTGATCTCGCCACCCACGACGGCCGCGCGGAGCCGGTCGACCGCGCGATCCTGGACATGCTCGCGCCCTGGGAGCAGCTCGACACGGTGCGTGACGCACTCCTCCCGGGAGGTGTCCTCGTGGGCTACGTCGCGACCACGACCCAGCTCTCGACGCTCGTCGAGAAGCTCCGCGAGATGCAGTGCTGGACCGAGCCGCAGGCCTGGGAATCGCTGATCAGGCCGTGGCACGTGGTCGGACTGGCCGTCCGGCCCGAGCACCGGATGATCGGTCACACGGCGTTCCTGGTGACCGCCCGCCGGCTCGCGGAGGGTGTCGTCCCGCCCCGCCCGCAGCGGAGACCGACCGGTCGCTGAGAGCATTCGGTCCAGCCGTTAGATCCGCCCGATTACGGGAACCAGACAGCGCGGTGGCGTCAAGGTGCCGTCCGCGTGAGTGACGGATCACCAGATCGCCTCACCGCCGTGGGCGACGTCTACGGGTACCGTATGGAAACGGAACACGGAGGGAGGATGCCGTGAACCCCTACGACGACGGTCCCGGCAACTACCAGCCAGGCGACGGCGGGGCCCTGTCCCCGGCGGAGGCGGCGGCGCAGATCCGCTACCTCGAAGAAGAAGTCGCGATGCTGCGGCGCAAGCTGACCGAATCCCCCCGGCACGCACGTCTGCTCGAGCAGCGGCTCGCCGAGTCCGCCAGCAGGCTCTCCCAGCTCAGCGCGCGCAACGAGAAGCTCACCGAGACCCTCAAGGAGGCGCGCAGCCAGCTCGTCGCCCTCCGCGAGGAGGTCGACCGCCTCGCCCAGCCCCCGAGCGGCTACGGCGTCTATCTCACCTCCTACGAGGACAACACCGTCGACGTGTTCACCTCCGGCCGGCGCATGCGCGTCGCGGTCTCCCCGGCGGTGGAGCTCGACACCCTGCGCAGCGGGCAGTCCGTGCGGCTGAACGAGGCGCTCACCGTCGTCGAGGCCGGCGACTGGGAGAAGATCGGCGAGGTCTGCGGCCTGCGCGAGGTCCTGGCCGAGCCGCTGGACGGGCTGGCCGGCCGGGCGCTGGTCGTCGGGCACGCGGACGAGGAGCGGGTCGTGTGGCTCGCGGCCCCGCTGTTCGACGAGTCGGACCCGAACTTCGTGCCGCTCAAGCCGGGTGACTCGCTGCTGGTCGACACCAAGGCCGGCTACGCCTACGAGCGGGTCCCGAAGGCCGAGGTCGAGGACCTCGTGCTGGAGGAGGTCCCGGACGTCGGCTACGAGGACATCGGCGGCCTGTTCCGGCAGATCGAGCAGATCCGGGACGCGGTCGAGCTCCCGTTCCTGCACGCCGAGCTGTTCACCGAGTACGAGCTGCGCCCGCCCAAGGGCGTGCTGCTCTACGGCCCTCCCGGCTGCGGCAAGACGCTCATCGCGAAGGCCGTCGCCAACTCGCTGGCCAAGAAGATCGCGGCCCAGCGCGGTGACGACCCGAACGAGGGCCGGGCGTTCTTCCTCAACATCAAGGGCCCGGAGCTGCTCAACAAGTTCGTCGGCGAGACCGAGCGGCACATCCGGCTGATCTTCCAGCGGGCCCGGGAGAAGGCCTCGGCCGGCACGCCGGTGATCGTGTTCTTCGACGAGATGGACTCGATCTTCCGCACCCGTGGCTCCGGCGTGTCGTCGGACGTCGAGACCACGATCGTGCCGCAGCTGCTGGCCGAGATCGACGGCGTCGAGGGCCTCGAGAACGTCATCGTCATCGGCGCGTCGAACCGCGAGGACATGATCGACCCCGCGATCCTGCGGCCCGGCCGCCTGGACGTGAAGATCAAGATCGAGCGGCCGGACGCCGAGGCGGCGCAGGACATCTTCTCGAAGTACATCACCGACACCCTGCCGGTCCACGAGGAGGACCTGGCGGAGTTCGGCGGCAACCGCAAGGCCTGCATCGACGCGATGATCCAGCGCGTCGTCGAGCGGATGTACGACGAGTCGGAGGAGAACAGGTTCCTCGAGGTCACCTACGCCAACGGCGACAAGGAGACCCTGTACTTCAAGGACTTCAACTCGGGGGCGATGATCCAGAACATCGTCGACCGGGGCAAGAAGTCGGCGATCAAGTCGGTCCTCGAGACCGGGCAGCCCGGCCTGCGGGTCGCGCACCTGCTGTCCGCGATCGTCGACGAGTTCGCCGAGAACGAGGACCTGCCCAACACCACCAACCCGGACGACTGGGCCCGCATCTCGGGCAAGAAGGGCGAGCGGATCGTCTACATCCGCACGCTGGTCACCGGCAAGAACGACGCCACCGGCCGCGCGATCGACACCGCGTCGAACACCGGCCAGTACCTGTAGACACGCAGGACGCAGGAGGCCCCGCCCGGTCCGCCGGGCGGGGCCTCCGCCGTTCACCGCCCTGCCCACGCCCTGAGCCGGTGGCCAACTGGTCGACGCGTGATCATCGACTGCGTGCACTGACGGTCACATCGGCCGCCGCGACCGCACCGAAGCGGCGATCATCGGGGCCGCCGCCCGGGCGCTGCGGCGCCATGATCGGCTATTGCGTGCGCCTGGATCAGGCGGCGGGGCGCAGCACGGCCTCGATCTCGAGGGTCAACTGGACCTTCTCGCCGACGACCACGCCGCCGCCGTCCATCGGCACCGAGATGTCGACGCCGAAGTCGTTGCGGTTGACGGTGGTGGTGGCGGTGAAGCCGGCGCGGGTGCCGCCGTAGGCGTCGGGGCCGAAGCCGCCGATCTCCAGCTGCAGCGACACGGGCCTGGTGACGCCCTTGATGGTGAGGTCGCCGTGGAGCTGGTAGTCCGAGCCGTCGGCCTCGATCCCGGTGGAGACGAAGGTCCACTCCGGGTACTTCTCGGTCTCGAAGAAGTCGGCGGACCTGATGTGCCCGTCGCGCTGCTCGTTGTTGGTGTCGATGGACGTGGCGTCGAGCGTCGCGGTGGCCTTCGAGTCCTCGAAGCGCTCGGCGGTCTCGATGGTGCCGCCGAACCGGGCGATGCGACCCTTGACCTTGCTGACCATCATGTGGCGCACGGAGAAGGAGACGTCCGAGTGGACCTGGTCGATGTCCCACGTGCCCACGACGTAACCGGGGATCTGGGTGGTGGCTGCGGTCATCGTGACCCTCCAGAAGATTTGTTGAACTCTCAGGTGTTGAGAGCGACCATAGTGCTGTTGAGTTGAGTGTTCAACCATAGGAGAAGTGACGTGGCGCACACCCGCTGGCTCGACGACGAGGAGCAGCGCACCTGGCGGGCCTTCCTGACGGCCCAGCGCCTGCTGTTCGAGCGCGTCGAGCGCCAGCTGCAGAACGAGGCGCGGATGCCGCACGGCTACTACGAGATCCTCGTCCGGCTCTCCGAGGCGCCGGACCGCACCTTGCGGATGAGCAGGCTCGCCGACACGTCGCTGTCCTCGCGCAGCCGGCTCTCCCATGCCGTCGCGCGGCTGGAGGAGGCGGGCTGGGTCGAACGCACCGCCTGTGAGACCGACCGCCGGGGCGCCTGGGCCCGGCTGACCGACGCCGGCCTGGCCGCGCTGGAGAAGGCCGCGCCGGGGCACGTGGACACCGTCCGCTCGCTGTTGTTCGACGCCCTGACCCCGCAGCAGGCCGCCGCGCTGCGTGAGGTGAGCGAGACGCTGGTCGCACACCTCACCGACCGCCCGGTCTGGCCGGCCGGCGACGACCAGGGGTGCCCGACGCCGGCGCAGGAGGCCCGGCGGGCCTGTCCGGAGGCGGGCTGACCGGTCCGCGGTGTGCCGCGGGACGCCCGGTGGCCGGGCACGGGCGGACCGGGCCCGACCTGCACGCCCGCGGCGTCCTAGGCTGGTGGCATGTCTCGCTTCGACGTCGTCGTACTCGGTGCCGGTCCCGGTGGTTACGTGGCAGCGATCCGCGCTGCACAGCTCGGCAAGAGCGTGGCCGTCATCGAGGAGAAGTACTGGGGCGGCGTCTGTCTGAACGTCGGCTGCATCCCGTCGAAGGCGCTGCTGCGCAACGCCGAGCTCGCGCACATCGTGACGAAGGAGCAGAAGACCTTCGGCATCAGCGGGGACGTCACCTTCGACTACGGCGCGGCCTTCGACCGCAGCCGGCAGGTCGCGGACGGCCGGGTCAAGGGCGTCCACTTCCTGATGAAGAAGAACAAGATCACCGAGTTCACCGGCCGCGGCACCTTCACCGACCCGAACACCATCGAGGTCGCGCTGGCGGACGGGGGCACCGAGACCGTCGAGTTCGAGAACTGCATCATCGCCACCGGCGCCGTCACGAAGCTGCTGCCGGGCACGTCGCTGTCCGAGCGCGTGGTGACCTACGAGGAGCAGATCACCACCCGTGACCTGCCGGGCAGCGTGATCATCGCCGGGGCGGGCGCGATCGGCGTCGAGTTCGCGTACGTGATGGCGAACTACGGGGTGAAGGTCACGATCGTCGAGTTCCTCGACCGGCTGCTCCCGCTCGAGGACGCGGACGTGTCCAAGGAACTCGGCAAGCGCTACAAGAAGCTCGGCGTCGAGGTCCTGACCAGCACGAAGGTCGAGAAGATCGACGACTCGGGCGACCAGGTCACCGTCACGGTCTCCGACGGCAAGGGCAGCCGCGAGCTCAACGCGGACAAGGTCATCCAGGCGATCGGCTTCCAGCCCCGGGTCGAGGGCTACGGCCTGGAGAAGACCGGCGTGGAGCTGACCGAGCGCGGCGCCGTCAAGATCGACGACCACATGCGCACGTCGGTGCCGCACATCTTCGCCATCGGCGACGTCACCGCGAAGCTGATGCTCGCGCACGTCGGGGAGGCCCAGGGCGTCGTCGCGGCCGAGGCGATCGCGGGCGCGGAGACCCAGGAGCTGGACTACGCGATGATGCCGCGGGCCACCTTCTGCCAGCCGCAGGTCGCGAGCTTCGGCTACACCGAGGCGCAGGCCCGCGAGATGGCCGACGAGCGCGGTTGGAAGGTCACGGTCGCGCAGTTCCCGTTCACCGCCAACGGCAAGGCGCAGGGCCTGGCCGACGCCGGCGGGTTCGTCAAGCTCATCGCGGACGAGACCTACGGCGAGCTGCTCGGCGGCCACCTGATCGGCCCGGAGGTCACCGAGCTGCTGCCCGAGCTCACGCTGGCGCAGAAGTGGGACCTCACCGCCACCGAGCTGGCCCGCAACGTGCACGCCCACCCGACCCTGTCGGAGGCGCTGCAGGAGGCGATCCACGGCCTGGCCGGCCACATGATCAACTTCTGACGCCCGCCCTCGCCCGCTCGCACGAACGGCACTCGTGTGCGGACCTACCGCACGAGAGTGCCGTTCGTGCATCTCAGGGGTGGGTGGCGAGGAAGTGTTCCGCCAGGACCCGGCTGTCGGGCGCGAAGGGGCGGGCCGGGTCGGCGAGGAGCGCCGCGAGCCCGGCGTGCGTCATCCACCGGCCCTCGGCGACCTCCGACGGCTGGTGGCGGACCGGGCCGTCGGAGAAGGCCTCGTAGCCGAAGAGATGGCAGCGCAGCCCGGCTTCGCCGATCAGCGCGGTGCCTCCGACGCCCGGCCCGGGGCCGGACTCCCAGGCCGTCGCCAGCAGCAGCCGCAGGGCCACCCGGGAGACGCCGAGCTCCTCGGCCAGCTCTCGGGTCGCCGTCTCCAGCGGTGTCTCGCCGGGGTCGACCACTCCGCCCGCCACGCAGTCCCACAGCCCGGCCATCACCAGCTTGTCGTCCGCCCGGCGGTGCACGTAGACCCGCCGGCCGTCCGTGCTGCGCAGGATCACCCCCGCGCTGGCGTGCCACAGCGAGCGGGCGTAGACCTCGGCCCGCGGCGCCGCGCCGACGACCGTCCCGGCCTCGTCGAACACGGCGATCAGCTCTGTTCCGGCATCCACGGGTCCATGGTCCGGTTGTGACCTTGACCACAGCAGAGTAGGGAGGGGCCATGGGTGGAAACAGGATCGTCGTCTACAAGGAGCCCGGCCGGGTCGAGGTCGAGGACCACGACATGCCGAAGCTCGAGGTCCCGGCCGACGTCGCACAGGCCATGGGAATGAGCCGCGAGGCGCCGCACGCGGTCATCCTCCGATGCGTCTCGACCAACATCTGCGGGTCCGACCAGCACATGGTCCGGGGCCGCACGACCGCGCCGGCGGGACAGACCCTCGGCCACGAGATCACCGGGGAGATCATCGAGAAGGGGTCCGACGTCCAGTTCCTCGACGTCGGCGACATCGTCACCGTGCCGTTCAACATCGCGTGCGGGCGCTGTCGCAACTGCCGCGAGGGGCACACGGGCGTGTGCCTCAACGTCAACCCCGCCCGGGCCGGCTCGGCCTACGGCTACGTCGACATGGGCGGCTGGGAGGGCGGCCAGGCGGACTACGTGATGGTCCCCTTCGCCGACTTCAACCTGATCAAGTTTCCGGACCGGGACCAGGCGCTGGCGAAGATCCGGGACCTGACGATGCTCTCGGACATCTTCCCGACCGGCTACCACGGCGCCGTCTGCGCCGGCGTGACCACCGGCTCGACCGTCTACGTGGCAGGAGCAGGCCCGGTGGGGCTGGCCGCGGCCTACTCCGCACACCTGTTGGGCGCGGCCGTGGTCATCGTCGGCGACCTCAACAAGGAACGCCTCGAGCAGGCGCGCTCGTTCGGCTGCGAGACCGTGGACATCGGGCAGAGCGCCACCCTGGAGGAGCAGATCGACCAGATCCTGCACACCAACGAGGTGGACTGCGCCGTCGACGCCGTGGGCTTCGAGGCGACCGGGCACGGTGGCGGCGAGGAGAAGCCCGCGCAGGTGCTCAACGACATCATGACCATCACCCGCGCCGCCGGTCAGCTGGGCATCCCGGGCCTGTACGTGACGGGCGACCCGGGCGCGGCGGACCCGGACGCCAAGGAGGGGACGCTCAAGGTACGGCTGGGCCTGGGCTGGGCGAAGAGCCACAGCTTCACCACCGGCCAGTGCCCGGTGCTGCGCTACAACCGCAAGCTGATGATGTCGATCCTGCACGACAAGGCGCACATCGCCGACGCCGTCAACGCCACGGTCCTCCCGCTCGAGGACGCCCCGCGCGGGTACCAGGAGTTCGACCGGGGTGCGGCGCGCAAGTACGTGCTGGACCCGCACGGCATGGTCCCGGCGGCCTGATCCGCCCGTCCCGCACCGCCGAACCGCCCCGCCCGGCGACCGCCGTTCCGGTCGCCGGGCGGGTTAGGCTCTGGGGATGCACTCCCGCGAGGTCCGGTCGTGACCGTCCGCCGCATCATGGGCACCGAGGTCGAGTACGGAATCTCCGTGCCCGGCGACCCGACCGCCAACCCCGTCATCACCTCGACCCAGATCGTGCTGGCGTACGCGGCCGCGCAGGACATCCCGCGCAACCGCCGCGCCCGCTGGGACTACGAGGTGGAGTCGCCGCTGCGCGACGCGCGCGGCTTCGACCTGTCCGCGCCCACCCTGTCCAGCTCGGGCAACGACTCGGAGCTCGACGACCTGGGTGCCGCCAACGTCATCCTCACCAACGGCGCCCGGCTGTACGTCGACCACGCGCACCCGGAGTTCTCCACGCCCGAGGTGCTCACCCCGCGCGACGTCGTCGTCTGGGACAAGGCGGGGGAGCGGATCATGGAGGAGGCCGCGGTGCGGGCCGCCACCGTGCCCGGCGCGCCGCGGATCCAGCTCTACAAGAACAACGTCGACGGCAAGGGCGCGAGCTACGGCTCGCACGAGAACTACCTGATGGCGCGCCAGACGACGTTCCCGGCGATCGTCGGCGGGCTCACCCCGTTCTTCGCCTCCCGTCAGGTGATCACCGGCGCGGGCCGGGTCGGCATCGGCGCCCAGGGCGACGCCGAGGGCTACCAGATCTCTCAGCGCGCCGACTACATCGAGGTCGAGGTCGGGCTCGAGACCACGCTCAAGCGCGGCATCATCAACACCCGCGACGAGCCGCACGCCGACGCCGACAAGTACCGCCGGCTGCACGTGATCATCGGCGACGCCAACATGAGCGAGTACGCCACGCTGCTCAAGGTCGGCACCACCGCCCTCGTCCTGGACATGATCGAGGCCGGCGTGCGGTTCGACGAGCTGCGACTGGCCGAGCCGGTGCGCGCCGTGCACCAGATCAGCCACGACCCGTCGCTGCAGCAGCAGGTGGAGCTGACCGACGGTCGCCGGCTCACCGCCGTCGAGCTGCAGTGGGCCTACCACGAGAAGGCCGTGAAGCACGTCGAGAACGCCCAGGGTGCGGACATCGACCCGGACACCGCCGAGGTGCTGCAGCTCTGGGGCGAGGCCCTCGAGGACCTGTCCGAGGACCCGATGCGCACCGCGGACCGGTTGGACTGGACGGCCAAGCTGCGGTTGCTCAACGGCTACCGGGAGCGGGACAACCTGCAGTGGAACTCCGGCCGCCTCGGCCTGGTCGACCTGCAGTACACCGACGTCCGGCTGGCGAAGGGCCTGTACAACCGGCTCGTCACCCGCGGGTCGATGAAGCGCCTGGTCACCGAGGAGCAGGTCGAGCACGCGATCCGCAACCCCCCGGAGGACACCCGCGCCTTCTTCCGCGGCCGCTGCCTCGAGCGCTACCCCGCGGAGGTCGCGGCGGCGTCGTGGGACTCGGTCATCTTCGACCTGGGCCGCGAGTCGCTGGTCCGGATCCCGACGCTGGAGCCGCTGCGCGGCACCCGCCGGCACGTCGGCGAGCTCATCGAGGGCTCCCGGACCGCCGAGGAGCTGGTCAAGGCCCTGACCAACGGGTGAGTCCCGGTCGGGCCACCGGTGCGGGACATCAGTTCGCAACCCGCCGACCGTGGGCGACCGCGGGTCCCGGCAAGTAGGCTGGACGCATCGGACCCCGGGGTCTGCCTGCCACGACGGTGACGGGTCGCCCGGGATCGGACGCGAGGAGGAGACGTCATGTCCCAGGAGCAGACGAAGCGTCAGGGCGGTGGCGGCGGCGACGACGACGAGAGCGGCGACGCCTCGGCCGCCGGCCAGGAGCGCCGCGAGAAGCTGGGCGAGGACGTCGACACGATCCTCGACGAGATCGACGACGTCCTCGAGGAGAACGCCGAGGACTTCGTCCGCGCCTACGTGCAGAAGGGCGGCGAGTAGCCGCACCCTCGGCACAGGCGGGTCGGGCCCGGACGGGCCCGACCCGCCGTCGGTCTACCCGGCCCCATCCGTGAGCGACACCCCGACCCGACTTGCGAGAGAGGCACACCCCTGACCATGGAGTTCCGCGAGGGCATCCCCGGGCCCGCTGCGATCGGCCGCCCCTTCCCCGGTTCCCCCGAGCCCGCGGCCGGCGGCCGGGACCCGCACCCCGGGGTCGGCCACCACGCCGCCTTCGCGGCCCTGGGCGAGACGTCGTTCGCCAACTACGTCGCCGCCACCCAGCCGCACCTGCTGCCCGGTCGGATGTTCGACGCGCCGCGCGACCCGCAGACCCGGCCCGCCACCCCCGACGCGCTCGGTGTGCCGCACGGCACCACGATCGTCGCCCTGCAGTGCGCCGAGGGCGTCGTCATCGCCGGTGACCGGCGGGCGACGGCCGGCAACGTCATCGCCCAGCGGGACATCGAGAAGATCTTCATCACGGACTCGTACTCGGCGGTCGGCATCGCCGGCTCGGCCGGCATCGCGATCGAGATGATCCGGCTGTACACGGTCGAGCTCGAGCACTACGAGAAGATCGAGGGCGTGGCCATGTCGCTGGACGGCAAGGCCAACCGGCTGGCGGGGATGATCCGCGGCAACCTCGGTGCGGCCCTGCAGGGCTTCGTGGTGGTGCCGTTGTTCGCGGGTTACGACACCGAGGAGCCAGACCCGGCGAAGGCGGGCCGCATCGTCACCTACGACCCCACCGGCGGGCGTTACGACGAGTGGCTGGGCTACCACGCCGTCGGCTCGGGGTCGGTCTTCGCGAAGGCCTCGATGAAGAAGCTGCACCGCACGTCGGCGGACCTGCAGACCACCCTGCGCAACGCGCTCGAGGCGCTGTACGACGCCGCGGACGACGACACCGCGACCGGCGGGCCGGACCTGGTCCGCAAGATCTACCCGGTCGTCGTCAGCATCACCGGTCCCGAGGGCGCCGTGCGGCGCTCGGAGGAGGAGGTGGCCGGCATCGTCGAGCGGATCGTGGCGGACCGGGCGGAGAACCCGGGCGGCTGAGCGCCCCCGCTCGCACCCGGCCAGCACGATGAGATTCAGGAGCGTCCCCCGATGACGATGCCCTTCTACTCCTCCGTCGACCAGCTGCTCCGCGACCGGTCGGAGCTCGCCCGCAAGGGCATCTCCCGCGGCCGCAGCGTCGTGGTCATGACCTTCTCCGGCGGCGTGCTGTTCGTCGCCGAGAACCACTCCACCGCGCTCAACAAGGTCTCCGAGATCTACGACCGGATCGGGTTCGCCGCCGTCGGCCGGTACAACGAGTTCGAGGGGCTGCGCACGGCCGGCATCCGGCTGGCGGACTCCCGCGGGTTCTCCTACGACCGCCGGGACGTCACCAGCCGCTGGCTGGCCAACACCTACGCCCAGTTCATCGGGGCCGCGTTCGTGGAGCAGCAGAAGCCCTACGAGGCCGAGATCTGCCTGGCCGAGGTCGGCGACACGCCGGACGGGGACCAGCTCTACCGGATCACCTACGACGGCTCCATCACCGACGAGCCGCAGTACGTCGTGATGGGCGGGACCACCGAGCCGATCTCGACGAAGCTCAAGGACGTCTACGACGGCGGGCACGACCTCGGCGAAGCGCTGGCCACCGCGCTGGAGGGCCTGCAGGTCCCGGGTTCGGGCCCGGGCAACGGCACCGAGGCCCGGGTGCTCGGCGAGAAGGCGCTCGAGGTGGCCGTGCTGGACCGTCGCCGGCCGGGCCGGGCGTTCCGCCGGATCAGCGGCCCGGTGCTGCGCAACCTGCTGCCGGCCGCGAACCGGGGCGAGTCCGCCGACGAGCCCGACGTCCGCGGTGGCGACGACGCCCCGGCCGCCGGCGGCGCGCTGCCGGAGAACGGCGCGTCGGGCGGTCCGGGCGCCCCGCCGTCGCTGAACTGAGGCCGTCGCCGCGCCGGTCCGCCGAGGTGGGCCGGCGCGCCGTTCTCTCCGTCTCTCCGGCCGGTTTCTCCCGGGGCCGGTTCTCTCGCGGAGGTTTGCCTCCGCGGGGTTCTCCCCGGGGAACTCAGGGGTAGGCACGCAGCTCCACGCCGTTGCCGTCCGGATCGGTCAGGTAGATGCCCCGGCCCCGGCCCCGCGCCCCGAACAGCTCCTTCGGGCCCGCCACCCCGTGCTCGGCGGCCAGCGCGTCGAGGTCGGCGCCGGACACGACCAGGGCCAGGTGATCGACGTTGGTCCCGGTTCGCTCGCCGTGCTGGACGTCGATGATCGTCCCGGGCGATACCCGCAGCGACGCGAACGGCACCTCGCCGCGCCGCCACTGCTCGAGCCGCTCGGTCCCGAGCCCCAGCGTCTCCCGGTACCAGGCGATGAGCCGCTCGGGGTCGGCGGTCACCAGGACGACGTGATCCAGCTCCTCGACGCGCATGGGCGCGAGCGTAGGGGCCGGACCCGCTACCGGGCGATGCGTTCCGGGTGGGTGTAGACGTTGCCCGATCCGCCGCGCAGGAACCCGACGAGGGTGAGCCCGGCCTCGTCGGCCAGCTCGACGGCCAGCGAGGAGGGCGCGGACACCGCGGCGAGCACCGGCACCCCCGCCATCACGGCCTTCTGCACCAGCTCGAACGACGCCCGCCCGGACACCTGCAGGACCGTTCCGGTGGCCGGGACCCCCCGCTGCAGGAGCGCCTGCCCGAGGACCTTGTCCACGGCGTTGTGCCGGCCGACGTCCTCCCGGGTGACCAGCAGCGACCCGTCCGACGCGAACAACCCGGCGGCGTGCAGCCCGCCCGTCGAGTCGAACACCTTCTGCGCCGAGCGCAGCCGGTCCGGCAGGGCGCCGACGACCTCCCACGGCACCCGCACCGGGTCGGCGGCGGGGGAGAAGCGGGACTTGAGCTTCACGGCGTCGAGCGACGCCTTCCCGCACACCCCGCACGAGGAGGTCGTGTAGAAGTTGCGCTCGACCGAGGTGTCCGGCGGCTCGACGCCGGGCGCGAGGGCGACGTCGAGGACGTTGTAGGTGTTGCGGCCCTCCGCGTCGACGGAGTCGCAGTAGCGGGCGGTGACCAGGTCCGCGGCGGCGCCGATGACCCCCTCGGTGAGCAGGAAGCCGTGGGCGAGCTCGACGTCGTGCCCCGGGGTGCGCATGGTGACCGTCAGCGGGGCCCCGTCCACCCGCAGCTCCAGCGGCTCCTCGACGGTCAGGGTGTCCGGACGGCGCCGCTCCGATCCGTCCGCCGCGAGCCGGAGCACGGACCGCCGTGCGGTGAGCCTTCCCATGCGCCCAGCCTACGGAGCCTCCGGGTCCGTCGCCCGACGTGGACGGGCGAGGGCGAGCACCGCGGACCGGGCGGGCGAGCGCCCGGCGGGACGGGCGGGACCGCGGGCCCGTCAGACCGGGACGGCCAGGACGCAGAACCGGTTCATGCTGAAGAAGTAGTCGCCCCCGCGCACGTCGGCGAGCCAGGCCTCGGCGTCGTCCGTGGTCAGGCCGTGACGGTCCACGACGTAGGCCGCGATCGTGCGCGCGATGAGGGCGCTGTAGGTGTCCTCGTCGAGGCGCGGGTTGAGGATCGGGACCGCGACCTGCGCGGTGATCCCGAATCCTGCGTCCGTCAGGTGCCTGGCCCAGGTCGCGGGGAGGTGCGGGTGCACGAGGTGCTCCTCCCAGGCCGCCATGACGCGGGCGTGCCGGGCGCGGTCCGCGACGTGCCAGACCACCGAGTCCCAGTCGGTGTCGAGCAGCAGCACACGACCGCCGGGGCGGACGACCCGGCGCAGCTCGGCGAACGCGTGCGGGATGTCGGGGACGTACTCGTAGACCTGGGTGGAGACGACGGCGTCGAGGTCCGCGTCGGGGTAGGGGAGCGACTCCGCGGAGCCCAGGGCGAGGCTCACGGCCGGCAACGCCCCCGCCCGCCGCGCGGCGAGGGCGTTCATCGCGGGGCTGGGGTCGATACCGTGGACGGCGCCCTCCGGCCCGACGGCGGCCGCCAGGGCCTCCAGCAGGAACCCGGGGCCGGAGCCGACGTCCAGGATCCGCTCGCCGGGCCGCGGCGCGAGCAGGGCCAGCACCTCGGCGCGCTGATGGACGATGTCGGGGGTCGAGTAGACCCGCTCGACCTGGCGGGCGCCTTCGGAGTCGAACGAGAGCGTCATCGATCCTCCCCCGGGTCGTACCGGGGACTCGGAGCCGATCAGCGGCCCGTTATCCCTGGAAGGGCCGGTCCCGCCCGGTCCAGCGCTCCTCGTCGCGCCGGTAGACCGGCACCGGGTTCTTGGCGACCCGGAAGGTGTACCGGCCCGCCTCCTCGACCACCTCGCCGTCGGTGGCGAGGATGCTCGGCACGGCCAGCTCGACGTCGAGCTCCGGGGTCTCCATCTGGGTGTACACCCGACTGTGTCCGAGCGCGCCGAGGATCAGGGCGACGACCACCCGCAGCCGGGAGAAGGCGACGTCGGCCCGCAGCCACCGGACGTCGAGCAGCCCGGAGTCCAGGGTCGGCCGCCAGGCCGGGACCATGCCGCGGGGATGGTAGGGCCCGTTGCCGACGAAGATGAACCACACGAGGTGCCACCGGTCGCCGACCTTGACCCGCACCTTCGCGGAGCGGCGCAGCACGGTGACCAGGGCCGCCGCGAAAGCCGGCCACTTGCCCCACCGCGGCTGCCACTTCTCCCGCAGCCGGACCAGCTCCGGGTAGGAGCCCACGCTCGCGGTGTTGAGGAAGTACCGGGTGCGGATGACCTCGGGGTCCGCCGGCTCGTCGCCGATCCCGGGGTGTGCCTCGACCAGGGCGAGGTCGACGGCCACGGCTTCGCCGGCCTGGGTGGCGTCGACCGCCTCCTGCAGGTCGTAGACGCCGACGTCGCGGGCGAAGTGGTTGAGCGTCCCCGCGGGAATGACGACCAGGGGCAGGTGGTGCCGGTCCGCGGCCGCCGCGGCGGCGGCGACCGTGCCGTCACCGCCCGCGACGCCGAGGGCGCAGACCCAGTCACCGCGCTCGGCGACGGCCCGGTCGAGCTGCTCCCCGAGGTCCGTGCCCTTGCTGACACGCAGCAGGTGGGCGGCCGGCAGCGCCTCCCGGACGGCGTCGGTGAGGTCCTGGTCCGGTGGGCCGGAGAAGGGGTTCACCGCCATGACCAGGCCCTCGCCCTGCGGCAGGGCGGGGACCGTGTCCACCGGGCGGGCCCGGGCCTCGTCCGTGCGACGGGCCGGCCACCAGCGCTGGGAGGCCAGCGCGATGCCCGATCCGACGGCGGCGCCGACGACGACGTCGGAGGTCCAGTGCACGCCGACGTGGACCCGGGAGGCCGCGACGGTCGCCGCCAGCGGCACCACGAGGGGCGCCGCCCTCGGGTGCTCGAGGGCCACCGCGGTGGCGAAGGCCGCGGCCGAGGCGGCGTGCCCCGAGGGGAACGACGACGAGGTGGGCGGGTTGGCCAGGGTCCGGTAGGCCGGCAGCTCCGCGGCGGCGGGGCGGCGACGGGGCAGGAGCGGTTTGAGCACACCGTTGGCGGTGGCCGAGGACAGCGCGATGGCGAACAGCCCGCGGGCGGCGGCCTTCCGCCCGGCGCCCCGGCGCACGGCGAGCGCGCCCGCGACGACCACCCACAGCGCGCTGTGGTTCGCCGAGGCGGACAGCCAGCGCATGACGTGGTCGAGGTGCGTGTGCGGGCGGGCCGACACCGCGGCGGTGAGCGCCCGGTCGACCTCGTTGACGGCCGCCAGCCCCCGGTCGAGGCGACGGGATTTCAGGGCGACTCGCCGGAACCAGTCGGTCACAGGCGTGACCTTATGGGGGTTCCTGCGCTTACGCTGTGAGACATGCAGCGTCGGATCTTCGGGGTCGAGACCGAGTTCGGGGTCACGTGCACCTTCCACGGACAGCGCCGGCTGTCGCCGGACGAGGTCGCGCGGTACCTGTTCCGGCGCGTGGTGTCCTGGGGCCGCTCGTCCAACGTCTTCCTGCGCAACGGTGCCCGGCTCTACCTCGACGTGGGCTCGCACCCCGAGTACGCGACGGCCGAGTGCGACACGCTGACCGGGCTCGTCGCGCACGACAAGGCGGGCGAGCGGATCCTCGAGGACCTGCTGGTCGACGCCGAGCGCCGGCTCGTCGACGAGGGCATCGGCGGCGACATCTACCTGTTCAAGAACAACACCGACTCGGCGGGCAACTCCTACGGCTGCCACGAGAACTACCTGGTCGCGCGGCAGGGCGAGTTCGCCCGGATCGCCGACGTGCTGCTGCCGTTCCTGGTCACCCGCCAGCTGATCTGCGGCGCCGGCAAGGTGCTGCAGACCCCGCGCGGCGCCGTCTACTGCCTGTCCCAGCGCGCCGAGCACATCTGGGAGGGCGTCTCCAGCGCCACCACCCGCTCGCGGCCGATCATCAACACCCGGGACGAGCCGCACGCGGACGCGGAGCGCTACCGCCGGCTGCACGTGATCGTCGGCGACTCGAACATGGCCGAGACCACCACGCTGCTCAAGGTCGGCACCACGCACCTGGTGCTGGAGATGATCGAGGCCGGCGTCCAGTTCCGGGACTTCACCCTGGACAACCCGATCCGCGCGATCCGCGAGATCAGCCACGACCTCACCGGTCGGCGCACCGTGCGGCTGGCGGGCGGCCGCGAGGCCAGCG
Organism: Pseudonocardia oceanicola; assembly: GCF_047200735.1. Taxonomy (NCBI): domain Bacteria; kingdom Bacillati; phylum Actinomycetota; class Actinomycetes; order Pseudonocardiales; family Pseudonocardiaceae; genus Pseudonocardia; species Pseudonocardia oceanicola. The sequence goes on along the minus strand of NZ_JBJZON010000008.1, from coordinate 39,121 downwards.
CGCTGGACATCCAGCGCGAGTACCACGCCCGGGCCGTCGAGCACCTGCGCCAGCGCGGCAGCGAGGACCGCACGCTCGAGCGGGTCGTGGAGCTGTGGGGCCGCACGCTCGACGCCGTCGAGACGCAGAACTTCTCCCTGATCGACCGGGAGGTCGACTGGGCGATCAAGTACCGGCTGGTCGAGCGGTACCGCGCCAAGCACGACCTGGACCTGTCCAGTGCCCGGATCGCGCAGCTCGACCTCGCCTACCACGACATCCGCCGGGGCCGGGGGCTGTTCGACATGCTGCAGCGCAAGGGCCTGGTCGAGCGGGTCACGGACGACGGCGAGATCGAGGTCGCCAAGGACACCCCGCCGCAGAGCACCCGGGCCAAGCTCCGCGGCGACTTCATCGCGGCCGCCCAGGCCGCGGGCCGGGACTTCACGGTCGACTGGGTGCACCTCAAGCTCAACGACCAGGCGCAGCGCACCGTGCTGTGCAAGGACCCGTTCCGCTCGGTCGACGAGCGGGTGGACCGACTCATCCAGTCCCTCTGAAGGCCGTGCCGGAGGCCGCCGGGGAGTCGCCCGCCGAGGAGTCGCGGCCGACGGGCTTCGTGATCTGGGCGCGGAGACCGCGTTCGGGGCCTTCGTGAAGCCGGCCTGGTCCCCTCGCACGGCGAACGGCGCTCTCGCTCGCGGGGTGTGAGCGAGAGCGCGGTCCGGGTGCCGGGGCCGCCGCCCAGCCGGTGCGGACCGCCGGTGCCGGACCGTCGGTGCCGGAACTGCCCGGCCGGCTACTCGATGCCCGGCATCATCTTGCGGCGGAGCGTGAGCAGCTCGTCCTGGACCGGCGCGGCCGCGGGGCCCGCGTGGTCGGGAGCGGGCTGGATGCCCAGCGCGCGCAGGAGCGCCTCGGCGGCTTGCTTGGGGTCGCCGCTCTCACCGAGCACGGGGTGCAGGCCCTCGTCGGCGAGGTGGTGGAACACGAGGTTCACGACGCTCCACGGGTTGAAGGTCTCCGGCAGGCCGGGGTCGTGCGTCATCGCGGTGAGCCTCCTCGAACGTGCGGTGCGTCACGCACGAGCCTCTGCCGCGGTGATCGCCGGGTCAAGGCCGCGTGGTGTCGCTTCCTGAGACACCGCGTGCGCCGCCCGCCTGCCGGCCGGTGCGTCGTCACCCGACCGCGGTCCGACGTGCCGAGGTCTCGCGGGCGGCCGCGGTGTTCGAACGGTTGGTCGTATGCTGCCCCCGTGTCCTCCGCCCGCGCCGAGCGCCTGGTCAACCTGGTGCTCTGCCTGCTGTCGACGCGGCAGTTCCTGACCGCGGAGCGGATCCGCGCGACCGTGCCCGGCTACGCCGACGCGACGAGCGACGAGGCCTTCTTCCGCATGTTCGAGCGGGACAAGACCGAGCTGCGCGAGCTGGGCGTGCCGTTGGAGACCGGCCGCACCTCGGCCTTCGACACGGTCGAGGGCTACCGGATCGCGCGCGGTGACTACGAGCTCGGCGAGATCGACCTCGACGCGGAGGAGGCGGCGGCGGTCGCGCTGGCCGGCTCGCTGTGGGACACGCCCGAGCTGTCCGGCGCCGCGCACGGGGCGCTGCGCAAGCTGCGGGCCGCCGGCGTGGAGGTCGACGAGACGCGGGGATCGGTGCAGCCGCGGGTGCGGGCCGCGGAGCCCGCGTTCGCGCCGCTGCTCGCCGCCGTGCAGGCCGGCCAGGCCGTGACCTTCGACCACCGCCGCGGCGGGCCGACCGGTGAGGTCGTGCGGCGGACCGTGGAGCCGTGGGGCGTGGTCTCCTGGCGGGGCCGGTGGTACCTGGTGGGCCACGACCGGGACCGCCGGGACGTCCGGTCGTTCCGGCTCTCCCGCATCCTCGAGCCGGTGAAGACGGTGGGCGAGCCGGGGGAGGTGGTCGTGCCGCCGGGCACGGACCTCATGGCGTCGATCCACCGCACCGTCGACCACGGACCCGTCGTCGGCGTCGCCACCGTGTGGGTCGCGCAGGGCCATGCGCACGGGCTGCGCCGGCTCGGCACCGTCGTCGGGCCGCGGGAGCTCGGCGGCCGCGCGGGGGACGTGCTGGAGATCGAGCTGCGCAGCGAGCGGACGGTCGCGCGCTGGCTCGCCGGAGCGGGCGCGGACGTCGTCGTGCTCGACCCGCCGGGGCTCGCCGCGCACGTCCGGCGGCTGTGGGAGGGCGCGCTCGCCGCGCACGCGGGGGAGCGGGTGCGATGAGCGGCGCGGGTCGGCGGGGTGCAGCCGGGTGAGCGGGGTCGCCGAGCGGCTGCCGCGGCTGTTGTCGCTGGTGCCGTACCTGCTGGCCCGACCGGGGATCCCGATCGCCGAGGCCGCTGCGGACTTCGACATCACCCCGCGCCAGCTGCGCCGCGACCTCGAGCTGCTGTGGATGTGCGGGCTGCCCGGCTACGGGCCGGGCGACCTCGTCGACCTCTCGTTCTCCGGTGACACGGTCACCGTGACCGAGGACGCCGGGATGCGGCGGCCGCTGCGGCTGACCACCGCGGAGGCGACCGCCCTGCTCGTGGCGCTGCGGACCCTCGGCGAGGCCCCGGGCGTCGTCGACACGGCCGCCGTCCGGCGGGCCACCGCCAAGATCGAGCAGGCGGTGGGCGACGCCGGGGTGGCCACCGTCGCCGTGGACCTCACCCGCGAGGAGGAGGCCACGGCCGCCGCGGTGCGAGGCGCGCTCGACCGCGGCCGGGCCCTGCAGATCGTCTACTACACGGCGGGCCGGGACGCGGTGTCCCGGCGCACCGTCGACCCGATGCGGCTGCTGCTCGTCGAGGGCCGGGGATATCTGGAGGCCTGGTGCCGGCGGGCCGCGGGCGTGCGGTTGTTCCGGCTGGACCGGGTCGAGGAGGTCGTCGAGCTCGACGAGCCGAGCGCCCCGCCGTCGGACGCCGAACCGCACGACGTCTCCCGCGGGCTGTTCTCGCCCAGCGAGGAACACCGGACCGCGGTGCTCCGGGTGGCCCGCGAGGCCCGCTGGATCGCCGAGTACTACCCGGTGGACGAGGTCGTGGAGTACGTCGACGGGTCGGGCGCGGCGCGCGTCCGGCTCCGGTACGCCGACCCGGCGTGGCTCGTCCGGTTGGTGCTGGGCCTCGGCGGCGGGGCGCGGGTGCTGGAGCCGCCCGAGCTGGCGGCCGCGGTGGCCGAGCGGGCGCGGGCGGCGCTGTCCGCCGCGGCCGCGTCCGGGGGTACGGGCACGGAAACGAGCACGGAAACGGGCACGGAAACGGGCACGGTCGGGATCGGGGACGGGAACGACGGCGGGCCCGGCGACGGGTCCGGCCGGGGAGCGGGGTGCTGATGGGGCTGTACTGGGTGCCGATCCTGCTGGGGGCGGCCGGGGTCGTGTCGCTGCTGGCCGTGGCGGTGGTCTGCCTCGCGCACGTACGCCGGTTCGTGCACGCGGCGCAGCGGGAGCGACGGCGGACCGAGCAGGCGGTCGTCCCGCTGCGGTCCGCGGCCGCGGACCTGCGGGCCCGCCGCTGACCGCGCCCCTGGTGTCCCTGCGTACTATCGATGTGAACCGGTTCCGTCGAAAGGACTGCTCATGCCGAGTCTCGGCGGGTGGGAGATCGTCATCCTCGTGGTGGTGGTGCTCCTGCTGTTCGGCGCCAAGAAGCTGCCCGACATGGCCCGCTCCGTCGGTCAGTCCGCCCGCATCTTCAAGGGCGAGATGAAGGGCATGAAGAACGACGGCAAGGCCGAGGAGCCTGCGAAGCAGGAGCCGCCGGCGCAGCTCCCGCCGGCGCAGGCTCAGCAGGGCACCACGGGCACCACCGGCGCCGGGCCCTCGGCTGGGTCGGCGCGGCCGGCCGAACAGCCGGCGGAGCAGCGCGAGCACCAGCAGTAGGGCCCCGCTCGACGTGGTGAAACTGAGCCGCCGCCGGAGGCCGAAGAGCCCCGACGGCACGATGACGCTCGTCGAGCACCTCTACGAGCTGCGCAACCGCCTCGGGATCTCGCTGCTCGCGATCGCGCTCACCACGATCGTCGGCTACATCTGGTTCGAGGTCGGGTTCTTCGGCGCGCCCAGCCTGGGCGCCCTGCTCAAGGAGCCGTACTGCTCGCTACCCGCCTCGTCGCGGGCGGTGTTCACCGCGGACGGGTCCTGCACCCTCCTGGGTACCGGGCCGTTCGACCAGTTCATGCTGCGGCTGAAGGTCGGCGCGGTCGCGGGCATCGTCCTGGCCTGCCCGGTGTGGCTCTACCAGGTGTGGGCGTTCATCGTGCCCGGGCTGTACCCGAAGGAGCGCAAGTTCGCGCTGATCTTCGTCAGCACGGCGGCGATGCTGTTCGTCGCCGGCGCGGTGCTCGCCTACTTCGTCGTCTCCCAGGGCCTCTCGTTCCTGCTCACCATCGGTAGCGAGGTCCAGACCACTGCGCTGACCGGCGAGAGCTACTTCGGCTTCGTCATCGCCCTGCTGCTGATCTTCGGGGTGAGCTTCGAGATCCCGCTGCTCGTGGTGATGCTCAACCAGGTCGGGATCCTCAGCTACGAGCGGCTGCGCAAGTCGCGCCGCGGCATCATCTTCGGCCTGTTCGCGTTCGCGGCGATCGCCACGCCCGGGCAGGACCCGATCTCGATGACGGCGCTCGCGGCGGCGCTGACCCTGCTGTTCGAGCTCGCCATCCAGATCGCGCGCGTGCACGACCGGCGCAAGGCCCGGCAGCGCAAGGCGGAGGGCTGGGACGACTGGGACCCCGACGCCCCGTCGCCGATCGACACCGCGCCGAGCCGGCTCGACACCGCCCCCGGTCCGGTCGACGATCGGGGTCCTGCCGACCCGCCCGGTGCGGTCGCGCCGCCACCCCCGGTCAGCACCGTGGAGCCGACGACCCGCAACGTCGACGACGTCACCTGAACCGCCACCGTCGCGCACCCGTACCCCGTGAGCGGGGTAACGGCCCCGTGCGACGGCGGAGTGTCGGTGAGGTGTGACAGCCTGGTCGGGTGGCCAGCAGCACACCGGCCCCGGCCGAGGCGTACGCCGCGGCCCGGGCCCGCGCCGCGTATCCGCGGCTGAGCGAGTTCGCCGGTTCCCTCCCCTTCGGTCTCGACGGCTTCCAGCGCGAGGCGTGCGAGGCGCTCGAGGAGGGTCACGGCGTGCTCGTCTGCGCGCCGACCGGTGCGGGGAAGACCGTCGTCGGCGAGTTCGCCGTGCACCTGGCCCTGGCGCAGGGCCTCAAGTGCTTCTACACCACACCGATCAAGGCGCTGTCGAACCAGAAGTACGCCGACCTCGTCGAGCGGCACGGCGCCGCGGCCGTCGGCCTCCTCACCGGCGACACCAGCCTGAACGGCGACGCCCAGGTGGTGGTGATGACCACCGAGGTGCTGCGGAACATGATCTACGCGGGCTCGCGGTCGCTCGACCAGCTGGGGTACGTGGTGATGGACGAGGTGCACTACCTCGCCGACCGGTTCCGCGGCGCGGTCTGGGAGGAGGTCATCCTCCAGCTGCCCGAGCACGTCGCGATCGTGAGCCTGTCGGCCACCGTGAGCAACGCCGAGGAGTTCGGGGACTGGCTGGTCGCCGTGCGCGGCGACACCGCCGTCGTCGTCGACGAGGTCCGACCGGTACCGCTGTGGCAGCACATGATGGTCGGCAACCGGCTCTACGACCTGTTCGCCGAGCGGGCCGGCGAGCTCACCGTCGATCCCGAGCTGCTCCGGCAGACCCGCGAGCTCACCCGCCAGGACAACATGGCGACCTGGGTGACCGGGGGCCGCCGCGGCCGCTCGTCGGGCCCCGGGCGCACCGGGCCGCCGCGCTCCCGCGGCGGGATCCGGCCGACCTCGCGGGTCACGGTCATCGACCGGCTCGACCGGGCGGCCCTGCTGCCGGCGATCACGTTCGTGTTCAGCCGCGCGGGGTGCGACGCCGCTGTGGGCCAGTGCGTCCGCGCGGGGCTGCGGCTCACCACCGAGGCCGAGGTCACCGAGATCCGCCGGATCATCGAGAAGCACACGGGCGACCTGCCGCAGGCCGACCTGGGCGTGCTGGGTTACTGGGAGTGGCGCGAGGCGCTCGAGCGCGGCATCGCCGCCCACCACGCCGGCATGCTCCCGGCGTTCAAGGAGACCGTCGAGGAGCTGTTCGTCGAGGGTCTCGTGCGGTGCGTGTTCGCCACCGAGACGCTCGCGCTCGGCATCAACATGCCGGCCCGCACCGTCGTGCTCGAACGACTGGTCAAGTACAACGGCGAGGCCCACGTCGACCTCACGCCGGGCGAGTACACCCAGCTCACCGGGCGCGCCGGACGGCGGGGGATCGACGTCGAGGGGCACGCCGTCGTCCTCTGGGCGCCGGGGGTCGACCCGGAGCACGTCGCGGGGCTCGCCTCCACCCGCACCTACCCGCTGCGCAGCTCCTTCCGCGCCGACTACAACATGACGATCAACCTGGTCGAGCGGCTCGGCATCGAGCAGGGCCGTGACCTGCTGGAGCAGTCCTTCGGGCAGTTCCAGGCGGACCGGTCGGTCGTCGGGCTGGCGCGTCGGATCGAGCGCAACACCGAGGCGCTGCGCGGCTACGCCGAGTCCATGCAGTGCCATCTCGGGGACTTCGGCGAGTACGCGCGGCTGCGCCGGCAGGTGTCCGACCGGGAGAAGGCGCTGCGCCGGCAGGGGTCGGCCGAGCGGCGGACCGAGGTCACCGAGTCGCTGCGCACGCTGCGGCCGGGTGATGTCATCGCGGTGCCGGGGGGCCGACGGGCCGGGCTCGCCGTCGTCCTCGACCCACCCGGGGACTACGAGGACCCGCGCCCGCTCGTGCTCACCGAGGACCGGTGGGCCGGGCGGCTCTCGAGTGCGGACTTCCCCGTGGCCGTGGACACGCTCGGTCGGATGCGGCTGCCGAAACGCGTCGACCACCGCTCGCCGCGGGTGCGACGCGACCTCGCGTCGTCGTTGCGCAACACGGGCATCGTGCCGCCCACCCCGCAGCGGAAGCGGCGCGGCGGAGCCACGGACGATCCCGAGCTCGCCGCCCTGCGCCGCGCGCTGCGCGCCCACCCGTGCCACGGCTGCGACGACCGCGAGGCCCACGCCCGCTGGGGCGAGCGGCACGCGCGGCTGGAACGGGAGACCGAGCAGCTCCGACAGAAGGTCCGGGCGACCACGCACTCGCTCGCCCGCGGCTTCGACCGCATCCGCGCGCTGCTCACCGAGCGCGGCTACCTCGACGGCGAGACCGTCACCGACCACGGGCGCCGGCTGTCGAGACTCTGGGGCGAGTCGGACCTGCTCGCGGCGGAGTGCCTGCGGCACGGGGTGTGGGCCTCGCTCGACCCGCCCGAGCTCGCCGCGGTGGCGTCCGCGCTGGTCTACGAGTCGCGCCGGGACAACGCGCCGGTCCCACGCGTCCCGCAGGGTGCCGTCACGGAGGCCCTCGCCGAGACCGTGCGGATCTGGGCGGAACTCGAACAGGACGAGCGCCGGCACAAGATCGAACGGACCCGTGAGCCCGACCTCGGCTTCGCCTGGCCGATGCACCGCTGGGCCCGCGGCGAGTCGCTGGCCCAGGTCCTCGAGGCGGCCGAACGCAACGGCCAGGAGCTGTCCGCGGGCGACTTCGTGCGCTGGGCGCGGCAGGTGCTCGACCTGCTCGAACAGATCGCCTCGGTCGCCGGGAAGACCACCGGGGTCGGCCGCAACGCCCACAAGGCGGCCCGCGAGGTCCGCCGCGGCGTCGTGGCGGCGGGAGTGGGCTGAGCCCGCCGCCACTCCGCCGGGACAGCCCGGCGCACGATCGCGGGCCCGGCGGGATCCGGACGCATGATCACGTGTGGGGACTGTTGGCGGCCGGGGGTGGCCGGGATGTGTCCGGAGCGGTGATCTTGTGGCGCCGCGGTCGGGGCTGGGGCTGATCACTGGGTGGGACCGTTGGTGGCCGGGGGTGGCCGGGATGTGTCCGGAGCGGTGATCTTGTGGCGTCGCGGTCGGGGGCTGGGGGGGTGATCGTCGGTTGGGGCCGTTGGTGGCCGGGGGTGGCCGGGATGTGTCCGGTGCGGTGATCTTGTGGTGTCTCGCGGTCGGGGCTGGGGCTGATCACTGGGTGGGACCGTTGGTGGCCGGGGGTGGCCGGGATGTGTCCGGAGCGGTGATCTTGTGGCATCGGCGATTCCTCCGGGTGGGGGTCGTGGGAGCAGCGGTGCCCGGACCTGCTGGCGCGGTGAGCCGGCCAGGAGGGCGATCATGATCGACACAGTGCGGCGGGTCTGAGCGAGCCGCACCGCCGCGCGCTCTGCAGCTACCGCTGGTAGTGGGATTGCGTCCCAGCGTGAGTTCGGCGGGGCCGGTGGCGACCGGCCGCGAGTGCGTGGCGTGATGTGCTTGGATCGTTGCCCGGTGGCGCCGACGGATGTCCACACACCGGACGCACGGCGGGCCACCGCGTCCCGGGCGGCGTCGCGACACGGCGCACGGGGCGCTACGAGCTCTCCGGCGTGACGCGACAGGTTGCACGGCGGTGGGCGTCGACGACGAGCACGGTGTCGTCAGGAGACGGGAAGTAGGGCGACGCGGGGCGGCAGGCAGCACCGTGGCGCCCGGGCGAGATGTAGTACCGCGGCGTGGGGCGACAGCAGCACCGCGGCGTGGGGCGACAGCAGAATCGCGGCGTGGGGTGACAGCAGAATCGCGGCGTGGGGTGACAGCAGAATCGCGGCGTGGGGTGACAGCAGCACCGCGAAGCGAGGCGACAGCAGCACCGCGAAATGGGGCGACAGGCAGTTCCGTGGTGCCAGGTGACAGGCAGTACGGCGGCGCGGGGCGACAGGCAGCACCGCGGCGTGAGGCGGGGTGACACGTTGCGCGACGCGGGGGACGGAAGTCAGCCCGACACGAAGGGAAGGTAGAGCCATCAGCACCCCACGGGACCCGCACGGCGAGACGGACCGGGGCCGCCGGGCCGCCGGCGGCCAGGGCGACGCGACCGGACGGGAAGCGTCCGGCGAGGCGGACCGCGCGGAGCACCACGGCGCCGCGCCCCACGGAGACCTCGATGCCGACGCGTCGAGCACCGTTCCGCACACCGGACGGTCGGGCTGGGACCTCGCCCGCACCCCCGAGGCGGACCCGCCCACCCCCGCCTACGGTTCGCCCGCCGTCGAGCACCACGGCGACGAGGCGCGTCCTGGCGGTGCGGCGCACGGCCGGTCGGGCGGCGACACCGGCGGGGGCGCGGGGGACCGAGGCTGGAGCGGCGACGCCCCGGGCGGCGGGTCCGAGTGGAGCGCGTCCGGCGGCTCCGGGTGGGGCCCGGGCGCTCGGGCCGGCGCCCCGCGCGAGGACTCGGGGTGGGATCCGGCCGGATCCGCGGCGTGGGACCCCGAGGGAACTCTGCGAGGTGCGCCCCCCGTGTGGGACCCGGAGGCCACGGCGCACGGAGCGCCGCCCGCCTGGGATGCCGAACCCACCGGACGAGGAGCGTCCCCCACGTGGGACCCGGAGGGCGACCGCACCGCGGCCCGACCCGCGCCCGAGGGTGGCTGGGATCCGGCCGGTGCCGGGTTCGTCGGCGCCGCCTCGGCGACCGGGACGCTCCCGGCCGGAGAGGGCCGTGCGGCCCGCCGCCGTGGCCGACCCCGCTCCCGGACGGCCCTGCTGGCCGGCGCCACGGCGGTCGTCGTGGTGCTGGCCGTCCTGGCCGTGACCGCGTTCTGGAAGCCGGGTTTCCTCATCACCGAGGAGTTCGACCAGCAGGCGCTGCAGGACGGGGTCACGCAGATCCTCACCCAGGACTACGGCCTGGGCACCACCGGCGTGAGCTGCCCGGAGGGACAGGAGGTGGCGGCCGGTACGGTCTTCAGCTGCTCGGCGAACGTCGACGGCGAGGACGTCGAGGTCCCGATCACCGTCCTCGACGACCAGGGCACCTACCAGGTCGGACGCGTCTGACGCACGAGACCGGCCGCGAAACGAGCGCGCAGGACGACGCCGTCGCGCGGATTCCGGGTGACAGGGAGGGGCCCCGGCCGGAGGATCGACACCCGTGAGCACGACCGGCACCGACCCGCGCGAGCCCGGGACCGACAGCCCCGCGCCCAGCACCTCTGCCGCAGCCGACGCGCCCGCCTCGGCGGACCGCTCGCCCGCAGCGGACCGGCCAGCCGCAGCAAACTCGCCCGCAGCGGACCGGCCAGCCGCAGCAAACTCGCCCCAGCCCGAGCCCGCCACTCCCGCCCCGCCCGGTGCAGCGGACGGTGCAGCCGACCCGGCCGGCGCAGCGAACTCGCCCCGGCCCGAGCCCGCCACGGCCGACCCGTCCGGCGCAGCGGTACCGCGTTCCGGAGCAGCCCCGGACGCCGGTGCGGCGGATCGGGCCCCCGGGGCAGCCCGTCTCTCAGCGGTCCCGGAGGTGCGGGTGCTCGAGCCCGACGAGCTGCGCGCGGCCCACGCGCTCTTCGGCGCCGCCCTGCACGCCGGCGGCCCGGCCGACGACGAGCGCTGGGCCGTCGCCCGGACCTCCTACGATCCCGGCCGCACCTTCGGCGTGGACCAGCCGGAGGGCACCCTCGCCGGGACAGCGACGAGTTTCGGCTCGGCTCTCACGGTGCCGGGCGGGGCGCAGGTGCCGATGGCCGCGGTGACCCGCGTCGGTGTCCGAGCCGACCGCACCCGGCGAGGGCTGCTCACCGCCCTCATGCGCGAGCAGTTGCAGGACGCCGCCGACCGCGGCGAGGTCGCCGCGACCCTGCGCGCCAGCGAGGCCCGCATCTACGGGCGGTTCGGCTACGGCGTCGCGAGTCGCGGGCGGAACGTCCGCGTGACCGCGGGCGCCCGGTTCCGGGTCGACGCCCCGCCGGGCGGCGACGTACGGCTGGTCGGTGTCGACGAGGCCGCTACGGTCCTGCCGCCCCTGTACGCGCGCATCCTCGACGGGGCCACCCGCCCGGGCCCGATCACCCGCCCCGACGGGTGGTGGGCCTCGACCCTCCGCCGCCCCGCTCCCGACACGGCCCGGGGGATCGCGGTCCACACCGGCCCCGACGGCGACGACGGGTTCGCGTCCTGGACCGTGCGCCAGGAGGGCAGCGACTTCGGCGAGAACGTCCTCGACGTCGCCGACCTGCATGCGGCGACCCCGCAGGCCGTCGCCGGCCTCTGGCGCTTCCTCCTGGGCATCGACCTGCTCCGGCACGTCGCGGCCCACCTGCGTCCGCTCGACGAACCGCTGGACCTGTTCCTCGAGGATCCACGGGCCTGCCGCACGACCGGCATCGGCGACGAGACCTGGCTGCGCCTGCTCGACGTGCCCGCCGCCCTCGCGGCTCGCGCGTGGGGCGACACCGGTGGCGAACCGGTACGGATCCGCGTGCACGACCCGCTCTTCCCGGCGAACGACGGCGTCCACGTCGTCGGTGCCGGCGGGCCGGACACGAGGGGCTCGACGGGTACGAGCGAGGCCGAGCCCGCGGCCGGCGGCCGGGCCGACCTCGAGTGCGACGTCGCCGGCCTGGCGATGGCCTACCTCAGCGACCGGCGGCCCGCCGAGCTCGTCGCGAGCGGTTGGTGGACCGCGCACGACCGGGCCGCCGTCGCCCGCGCCGACCGTCTCTTCGCGGCGGGCGAGGCGCCGTGGTGCGGCACGTTCTTCTGACCGCATCCGCCGTCCGGCCAGGGGTGGCCCCGCGCGGCGCTGTCGGACCCCGCGGGCCTCAGCCCGTGAGGGCCGCCACCAGCCGGTCCACGGAGCCGCCGAGGCCCCAGCGCTCGGCCAGGGCGGCGAGCGCGCCAGCGTCGGCGGGGGAGTCGGGGAGGGTGTCGCTGCGGGACAGCTCCACCGGCGCGTCCTGCACCACGCGCACGACCGGCTCGACGACGGCGAGATAGTCCGCCGCCCTGGCCAGCTTGCTGCGCACGCTCGCCGCGAGGCGCCCGTCGCCACCGTCGCCCACGGCCGCCACCAGCTCCGCCCACGAGCCGAACTTCCCGACCAGCGTGGCCGCCGTCTTCGCACCCACCCCGGGTACGCCGGGCAGTCCGTCGGACGGGTCCCCTCGGAGCATCGCCATCTCGGCGTAGGCCTCGCCCGCCCGGTCCCGCGGCACGCCGTACTTCTCCGCGACCTCCACCGGGCCCAGGAGCTCGGCCTTGGCCAGCCCGCGCCCGACGTACAGCAGCCGCACCGGCGTGGGTTCGTCGCGGACGATCTGCATGAGGTCCCGATCGCCGCTGACGCCCACCACCGGGTCGGCGGACTCACGGTGGGCGAGCGTGCCGATGACGTCGTCGGCCTCGTGCCCCTCGGCCCCGCCCGTGGCGATCCCCGCCGCGGCCAGCACATCGAGGATGATCGGAACCTGGGGCGCGAGGGTGTCCGGCACCTCCTCGGGGACCCCGGCGGGCGCGGTGGCCGGGCCGCTCCCGGGTGCGGAGCCCTCGATCCGGTGTGCCTTGTAGGACGGCAGCGCCTCCACCCGGAACGCCGGCCGCCAGTCGAGGTCCAGGCACGCGACGAGCCGCGACGGGCGGTGCTCGGCGACGAGCCGGGCGATCATGTCGGTGAACCCGCGGACCGCGTTGACCGGCGTCCCGTCGGGCGCCGTGATGGACTCGGGCACCCCGTAGAAGGCGCGGAAGTACATGCTCGCCGCGTCGAGCAGCATCAACGAACCGGCCGGGGCGTCCTGGGCCACAGAATCCTGGGCCACAGAATCCTGGGCCACAGAATCCTGGGGCGCCGAACTCCGGCCCGCCGGGTCCTGGGCCGCGGCGTTCGGGGGTGCGGACTTCCGGGGTGCCGTCACGGTGAGCCAGCATGCCAGGCGGGGGCGGCGCACAGCGTGAGCGCCCTAAGCTCGCCCTATGAGCCACGCCGTCCCCACCGAGCTGCTCGCCGACCGGTTGCGCCGGGCGGGCGAGGTCGCCGCCGAGCAGGGCACCGACGTCCTCCTCGTCACGCCCGGCACGGATCTGCGGTACCTGGTCGACCACGCGGGTGAGTCCCACGAGCGGCTGACCTGCCTGGTGCTGCCCGCCGCGGGGCACCGGGCACCGCCGGCGCTCGTCGTACCGCGGCTGGAGGCCCCCGGGTTCGACCTCCGCACGCTGGAGGCGCTCGGCGTCGAGGTCCTCACCTGGACGGACGGCGAGGACCCCTACCTGCTCGTCTCCGACCTGGCGGGCGGGCCCACCCGGATGGCCGTGGCCGACGGGATGCCGGCGCGGCACGTGTTCGGTCTGCGGGACGCCTTCCCGGACGTGAGGCAGACGCTCGCCGGGCCCGTCCTGCGCGAGCTGCGGATGCGCAAGGACGCCGCGGAGGTCGAGCAGCTCCGCCTCGCAGGTGCCGCCATCGACCGTGTGCACGCCCGGATGGCCGAGATCCTCAAGCCCGGGCGGACCGAGGCCCAGGTCGGGGCCGACATCGAGGCGGCGATCGTCGCCGAGGGGCACACCGACGCCGCGTTCGTGATCGTCGGCTCGGGGCCGAACGGCGCGAGCCCGCACCACGACGTCTCCGACCGGGTCATCGAGCCGGGCGACGTCGTGGTCGTCGACATCGGCGGTCCGCTCGCCAGCGGCTACCACTCGGACTGCACCCGCACCTACGCGGTCGGGGCGGAGCCGTCGGCGCAGGTGCGCGAGACCTACGCGGTACTGCAGGAGGCGCAGGAGCGCTCGGTGCGGGCCGTACGCCCCGGCGTCACGGCGGAGTCGGTCGACGAGGCCGCCCGCGCCCCGATCTCCCGGGCCGGCTTCGGCGCCCGGTTCGTGCACCGCACCGGGCACGGCATCGGGCTCGACGTGCACGAGGAGCCCTACATCGTGGGCGGCAACGGGCTGTCCCTGGAGCCGGGCATGGCCTTCAGCGTGGAGCCGGGCGTGTACTTCGACGGCGAGTGGGGCGCGCGCATCGAGGACATCGTGGTCGTGACCGAGAGCGGCGCCGAGCGGCTCAACAACGGTCCTCGGGAGCTGGTCGTCCTCTGACGCTTCGGCCCGACCGCCCCCGCTTCCGGACCCGGTCATGCGGTCACCTCCGGGTGAGCGCCGCCGTCCCGGCCGGGGACGCACACCGCCCGTCGTGCGGTGTCGCCGAGGAACTCGCGCAGGCAGCCGCCGATCGCGATGTGCGCCGCGGCGGTCGGATGGAAGGACTCCTGGAACAGGTGTCGGCCCGCGGTGTCGAGCGCGCCCTGCACCAGGCTCCGCGGGTCCACGGTCAGCCGGCGCTGCCACTCGTCGCGCAGCGGGCCGGTGCAGGCCTCCCGGCCCTCGGCGAGCCGGCTGAGGTCGAGGAACCGCGCGCCGGCCCGCTCGGCCGCCGCTCCGATCGTGGCGGCGAGCTGCGGGAACGCCACGGTGCGGGCCCAGGCGGCGTCGGGCCGCGAGTACGGGCAGCCGCGGACCGCGTGCCAGACCGGCATGGCCTCGCTGCCCGGGGCGGCATAGGACAGCAGCACCAGCGCGTAGTCCGCCGGGCGGTAGCCGGCGCGGTCCATGGCGGTGCGGACGTCCCGCGCCGCCGCCTCGATCCGGGGTGCGACCGCCGCCAGCCGGCCGGCCCACGTGGGACCGACGCTCGTGCGGCACCCCGGCTGACCCAGGTCGAGGAAGGCCCGGATGCAGGCGACCGCGACGCCGGACAGGTCCGGCTCGTCGTTCGCTCCCACCTGCAGGGTCACCACCCGCACCCGGTGACGGCGCGCGGTCTCGACGAGGCGCTGGGCCTGCGACCCCTCGGTATGGTGCACCGCCGGGCCGAAGGCGACGTGTTCCGCTCCCGCACCCGAGCAGGCCAGGTTCACGGCGACCTCGGCCGACGCGATGCGGTGCACGTAGGCGGCGGGGGACCGGTGGCACCAGTTCCCGCCCTCGCCGCGGGTGCCCGGTTCATAGCCGCCGCTGCCCTCACCGGACGCCGCGCTGTCGCCCAGTGCCACGACGGCGGTCGGCCGGGTGTCCGGGGGCACCCCGGCAGCCTGCGCCGGGGGCGCCGTCCCCACCGCGGCGAGGACGACCAGGAGCGCCACCAGCGGCAGGGCGCGGCGAACGGGTGCGAGCGGGACGGGTGCGAGCGGGACGGGGTCGAGCGGGGCACGGTGGGTCGGCACGCGGCGGACGGTAGGAGGGCCGAGAGGGCCCCGGACGTGACCGCCTCGTGGCTGTGGACAACCCCTTCGTCCGGCACCGTCCACCGCGGCCACCCGGAGCCCTGACGGCACCGATGTGGACGGCCCGCCGTGCGACCCGGATTCGTCGGGGCGGCGTGCTAGGCCGCCCCCTCGGGGGAACTCCGGACCTTCTCCGGCCGTTGTCCGGAGGCATCCGCCCCGCGGAGGCGGCACAGTGGGTGCAGGGCGGCGAGAACCGTCGCCGACCAGATCGAGGAGCTCGACGGAACATGGCAACCACTCTCACCCGCCCGCGTCAGGGCATCGTGATCGCCGGGGTCTGCGCCGGACTCGCGCAGCGTTTCGGCCTGAGCCCGTTCATGGTGCGCCTGCTGTTCCTGGTGTCGTGCCTGCTGCCCGGCCCGCAGTTCGTGATCTACATCGTGCTGTGGATCCTCATGCCGAAGGCCCCGTACTGACCGACCCCCCGGGGGTGGGGTAGACACCCGGGTCGTGGCCCGCACCCTGCTCACCGGCCTCCGGGTGCCCGGCCGAACCGGTCCCGAGGCGATCGAGACCGAGGGCGACCGGGTCACCTGGGCCGGTGCGGCGGAGGCGGCCCGCGACCGGGCGGGGAGCCGCGCGCACGTCGAGGAGCTCGACGGGGTCGTGCTGACCTCGCCCTTCGTCGACGCGCACGTCCACGCCACCGCCTCCGGTCTGTTGCTCGACGGCCTGGACCTCACCCGCTGCGCGACCGCGGCGGAGGTCCTGGCCGCAGTGGCTCAGGCCGCAGGCGCGACGCCGGCGGCCGGCGTGGTCTGGGGGCACGGCTGGGAGGAGGACCGCTGGTCCGGCCCGCCGCCCCTGCGGTCCGAGCTGGACCGCGCCGCCCGGGGCCGGGCCGTCTACCTGAGCCGGATCGACGTCCACTCGGCCCTGGTGTCCACCGCACTGGTCGACCGGGCCCCCGGCGCCGTCGGCGCCACGGGCTGGACCCCGAGCGGACCGCTGACCGCCGACTCGCACCATCACGTCCGCCGGGCCGCGCTGGCCGCGCTGGCCCCGGCCCAGCGCCGCTCCGCACAGCGCGCCTTCCTCGACCACGCGGCCGCGCACGGGGTGGCCGAGGTGCACGAATGCGCGGGACCGGAGATCTCCGGCCGGGCGGACCTCGCGGACCTGCTCGGCTGCGGGCACGGCGTGCACGTCGTGGGGTACTGGGGTGAGGCCGTCGCGGACCCGGAGACCGCGCAGGCGCTGCGGGCCGCGACCGGGGCACACGGCCTGGCCGGGGACCTGTTCGTCGACGGCTCGCTCGGCTCCCGCACGGCCGCGCTGCACACGCCCTACCTCGACGCCCCGGGCTGCACCGGCAACCGCTACCTCGCCCCCGAGATCCTGGCCGGGCACCTCACCGCCTGCACCCGCGCCGGGATCCAGGCGGGCTTCCACGTGATCGGGGAGGCGGCGGTCGAGGACGCCGTGGCCGCGCTGGAGGAGGCCGCCCACCGGACCTCACCGGCTGAGGTCCGCGCGGTCCGGCACCGGCTGGAGCATCTGGAGATGGTCGACGCCGGTCAGGCGGCCCGGCTGGCGGCGCTGGGCGCGGTGGCCAGCGTCCAGCCCCTCTTCGACGCGGCCTGGGGTGGGCGCGACGGCATGTACGCGGCCCGGCTCGGGGTCGAGCGGGCCGGCGGGATGAACCCCTTCCGCGCGCTGGCCGAGGCCGGGGTGGTGCTGGCCTTCGGCTCGGACTCCCCGGTCACGCCGCTGGATCCGTGGGCCGCGGTGCGGGCGGCGGCAGCCCACCGCACCCCCTCGTCGTCGGTCGACGAGGACACTGCTCTGACCGCGCACACCGCGGGCGGGCGGCACGCCGCGGGCGGCGCAGGCACACCCGTCCCGGTGCCCGGCGGCCCGGCCTCCTACGCGCTCTGGGACGGCACCACCTGCCTGCGGACCGTGCGCGAGGGCCGGCTCCTGCACGGCGACGGGGGCGGACCCGCGCAGTGACGTCGGGCGCCCCCGCTTCCCGACCGGCCCTCCGCTCTGGCATCCTGTGCGTCGTGATCGACCGGACCGGCCGCCGCCCCCTCGCGGGTCGCTGCTGTCCGGGGTGTTGTCGCTGTTGCCGCTGACACCCCCGGAACCGTCCGCCTGCCGCAATCGTGCGGCCCCCACAGACTGCGATCACTTCCATGACCGCTCCCGCGGCTCCTGCCCCGAGCAGCCCCCTCGCCTCGGCCGTTCCGGCCCTCGCCGAGCCCGACCTGCGTGGACACACCGTCGTCGCCCTGCACCCGCACCCGGACGACGAGGCGATCTTCACCGGGATCACCCTGCGCCGGCTGGCCGACGCCGGCGCCCGCGTGGTGCTCGTCATGGCCACCGGCGGCGAGCTCGGGGGCTCCCGACTGCCGCTGCGCCCCGGCGAGACCGTCCGACAGCGCCGGCTCGCCGAACTCGAGCACGCCGCCGCGCTGCTGGGCGTCGCCCGGCTCGTGCTGCTGAACCGGCGTGACTCCGGCCTGCCGGGCGGCCCGGACGGCGGCCACGCCCGCGCGCTCGCCGGGGCCGAGCCCCTCGCCCTGGCCAGCCGGCTCGCCGAGATCGTCGACGACGAGGGCGCCGGCACCCTGCTCGCCGACGACGAGCGGGGCGTCTACGGCCACCCCGACCACCGGATGGCCGGGATGGTCGGCACCATCGCCGCCGAGCTGACCGGTGCCGACGCCTACCTCGCGACGGTCGACCGGGACGTCCTCGACCCCGGGCGTCACCTCGTCCACGGCGCCGCCCGCGCGGCGGCCGTGCCCTTCGGCCGCGACGGCCGGGAGATCGGGTTGACCGTGGCCGGCGACGCCCGGCACCTCGCCGTCAAGCGGGCCGCCATCCTCGCGCACGCCAGCCAGGTCGACCCGGCCGAGCTCCCCGAGCACGACTTCGCCGCCGCCTACGGCCGCGAGTGGTTCCGCCGCACCGGCCCCGCGGCCCGGCCCGGCCTCCTCGACCTCCTGTAGCGGACCGCCCCTCCTCCAGCAGACCGCACGGGGCCGCGCCGTAGGCTCCTCCCGTGGCCGCACCGACCCTCGACCCCGCGCAGGCCGGGTCCGCCCCGCGGGGCTCGCGGTCGGCCCGATCCCGGCGCCTGCTGGCCCGGGTCGTCCCGGCGCTCGCCGCCGGCGTCGTGCTGTACCTGAGCTTCCCGCCGCGCGAGCTGTGGTGGCTGGCCCCGCCGGTGTTCGCGGTGCTCGGGGTGGTGCTGCGTGGTGTGCGCGCGCGGCGCGGGTTCCTGCTGGGCTACCTGTTCGGCCTGGGCTTCCTGGTCCCGCTGCTGAGCTGGACCGGCACTTTCGTCGGGGCGGTGCCGTGGCTGGCGCTGGGCCTGGTCGAGGCGCTCGCGTTCGGCCTCGCCGGTGCGGGGATGGCCGTGACCTCCCGGCTGCCCGCGGCGCCGCTGTGGGGTGCCGCCGTGTGGGTCGGGGCCGAGGCCCTGCGCAGTCGGGTCCCGTTCGGCGGGCTGCCGTGGGGACGGGTCGGGTTCGGCCAGCCGGAGGGGCTCTTCCTGCCCGCGGCCTCGGTCGGCGGGGTGCCGCTGCTGTCCTTCGTCACCGTGCTCGCCGGGCTCGCGCTCGGGGAGCTGGTCCGGCGGCTCGCGCGACGCGAGCTGCGCGCCTCGGTGGTCCCGGCCGTCCTGCTCGTGGTCGCCCTGGTGGCCGGCCCGGTCGCCGGGCTGGTCCCGGCCACCGTCGACGGCCCGTCGAGATCCGTCACCGTCGCCGCGATCCAGGGCAACGTGCCGCGGCTCGGCCTGGACTTCAACGCGCAGCGCCGCGCCGTGCTGGACAACCACGTCCGGGTCACCGAGCAGCTCGCCGCCGAGGTCGCGGCCGGTCGGCAGCCGCAGCCGGACGTCGTGATCTGGCCGGAGAACTCCTCGGACATCGACCCCTTCCGCAACGCCGACGCCGCCGAGGTGATCTCCGAGGCCGCCGCCGCGATCAGGGCTCCGATCCTGGTCGGCTCCGTGCTGGTGAACCAGGACCGGACGGCGAGCAACGCGGTCCTGGTCTGGGACCCGGTGCTGGGCCCGGTCGCGCGCAACGACAAGCGGCGCATCCAGCCGTTCGGCGAGTACATGCCGTGGCGATCGTTCTTCCGGCTCTTCTCCGACTACGTCGACCGGGCGGGCACCTTCGTGCCCGGCCCCGGCCCCGGCGTGCTGCAGGCCGGCGGCGCCGACATCGGCATCGCGATCTGCTGGGAGGTCGCCTTCGACGACCTGGTGGCGGACAGCGTCTCGGCCGGTGCCACGATGCTCGCCGTCCCCAGCAACAACGCCACCTTCGGCCTGTCGGAGATGACCTACCAGCAGCTCGCGATGTCCCGGGTGCGGGCCGTCGAACACGACCGTCCGGTCGTCGTCGCGACGACCTCGGGAGTCAGCGCGACGATCACGCCGGAGGGCACCGTGACCGGAAGTACCGGGCAGTTCGTGCCCGGCACCCTGGTCGCTGTCGAGTCGCTCGAGGACACGACTACGCTGGCCACTCGGCTGCGATCCGTGCCGGAGTGGGTGCTGACCGCAGTGGGAGTCATGGCGATCGGCGCCGCGCTGCTCACCGGGAGGCGGGCACGCCGGGGTGC
The DNA here is from genome assembly GCF_047200735.1 of Pseudonocardia oceanicola. Lineage (NCBI taxonomy): Bacteria > Bacillati > Actinomycetota > Actinomycetes > Pseudonocardiales > Pseudonocardiaceae > Pseudonocardia > Pseudonocardia oceanicola. The sequence continues at coordinate 19,386 of NZ_JBJZON010000008.1, read as the reverse complement.
GGCCGCCGCGCAGGAGGGGGCGGGGTCCCGCAGGAGGCCCGCGACCGCCCCCCGGGCAGGAGAGGACGTCGATGGCTGAGCCCCCGGGACCGGTCCTGGTGGTCATCCCGACCTACGAGGAGCGGGAGAACCTCGGCCGGGTCGTCGCGCGGCTCAACGCGGCCGTGCCCGACGCGGACATCCTGGTCGTCGACGACGCCAGCCCGGACGGCACGGGCGAGCTCGCCGAGGAGATGGCGGCGGAGGACCCGCGGGTGCACGTACTGCACCGCGAGGGCAAGAACGGGCTCGGCGCGGCCTACCTCGCCGGCTTCCGGCACGCGCTGAGCGGCGAGCACCAGGTCGTCGTCGAGATGGACGCGGACGGCTCGCACGCCCCCGAGGACCTGCCCGCCCTGCTGGCCGCGCTGGAGGAGGGCCCGGGCGCCGACCTCGTGCTCGGCTCCCGGTACGTCCCCGGTGGCGAGGTCGTGAACTGGCCCGCCCATCGCGAGTGGCTCTCCCGCGGCGCGAACCTCTACGCGCGGATCGCGCTCGGGGCGCCCGTCCGGGACATCACCGCCGGCTACCGGGTGTACCGGCGGCAGGTGCTCGAGCAGCTCGACCTCGACTCGGTGATCTCACAGGGGTACTGCTTCCAGATCGACCTGGCCTGGCGGGCCCTGCAGGCCGGCTTCCGGGTCGCCGAGGTGCCGATCACCTTCACCGAGCGGCAGATCGGGTCGTCGAAGATGGACGGCGCCGTGATGCTGGAGGCGTTCGTCAACGTCGCCCGGTGGGGGTTCGAGCACCGCCTCCGCCGGCTACGCCCGCTGTGGGGGGGCACCGGGGACACCGCCGCGGGAGACGGATCCGTCCGCGCCTGATCACCGCTGTGCTCGACGCTGCCCCCGGTTGACGCTGCCCCCCGGTCGACCTTCCGACGCGCTCGACGCCTGGTCGCAGTATGGAACCATGATGCGAGTTCAGGGCCAGGATCTGCGCAGTATGGAACCATGACGCGAGTTCTGCGCCGGAACTTGCGCAGTAGGGAACCATGATGCAGAGGGCGGGTCACGGTTCCCCTCGTGCGGCTCACAGCGCGGCCAGCTCCTGCGCCAGATCGTCGAGGCCCAGCGAACCCTGCGACAGCGCGGCCATGTGCCAGGTCTTGAGGTCGAAGTCCGCGCCCCGCGCCGCTCGCGCGGCGTCCCGACCGGCCAGCCAGGCGCGCTCGCCGAGCTTGTAGCTGATCGCCTGCCCCGGCCCGCCCAGGTAGCGCAGCAGTTCGCTGTCGAGGAAGGCCGCGTCACGCCCGCAGTGGGCGCCGAAGAAGTTCCGGGCCAGCTCCGGGGTCCAGGTCAGCCCGGCGTGGAGCGGCGAGTCCGTGGGCACGGTCAGCTCCAGGTGCATGCCGATGTCGATGATCACCCGAATCGCCCGCATCAGCTGGGCGTCGAGGTAGCCGAGCCGCGCGCCGGCGTCGGTGAGGAAGCCCAGCTCGTCCATGAGCCGCTCCGCGTAGAGCGCCCACCCCTCGAGGTTCCCGCTGATCATCCCGGCCGAGGCCTGGAAGGTGGACAGCTCGCCCGAGCAGAGCGCCCACTGGCCGAGCTGCAGGTGGTGGCCCGGCACGCCCTCGTGGTACCAGGTGCTCACCAGGTCCCACATCGGGAAGCGGTCGCGGCCGAGGGTGGGCAGCCAGGTGCGCCCGGGCCGGGTGAAGTCCAGCGAGGGCTGCGTGTAGTAGGGCGCGGCGGCGCTGCCCTCGGGGGCGATCATCGCCTCGACCCGCAGCAGCTCGGGGGCGAGGTCGACGTGCGTGCCCTGCAGGGCGGCGATCGCGCCGTCCATGATCCCCTGCAGCCGGTCGCGGATCGCGTCGACGCCCTCGACGATCTCGCCGTGCGTCTCGAGGTGGGCCATCGCCTCGCGGGGTGTGGCGCCGGGCAGGATGCGCGCACTCTCGGTCCGCTGCTCGTCGAGGATGCGGTGGAACTCCGACCACGCCCAGTCGTAGGCCTCGTGGGGGTCGAGGTCGGCGCCGGTCCAGCGGCGGACGGCGGCGCGGTAGCGCTCCTCGCCGACGGCGTCGGGCACGCCGTCGGTCCGCGGACGGTAGTCGCGGGCGAGAAAGTCGCGCAGACCGGCGAGCGCCGTGGTCGCGGCGTCCGCGCTGCCCTCGGGGAGGCCGGCGTCGGCGGCGAAGGAGGCGAACCAGTCGGCGGCGAGCCAGGAGCCGAACTGGGTGACGACGGCGTCCACCTGGCGCGGCGCGGCGAGCAGGCCGTCCTCGGCACCGGTTCGGAGGCTCTCGGCGTAGCCGGTGAACGCGGCGGGGATGGCGGCGAGTCGCGCGCCGAGGTTCTCCCGCTCCTCGGCCGTGCCGGTGGGCATCAGCGTCAGTCTCGTGCGCAGGCGCTGGACCGGCCCGAACAGGATCTGGACGTTGCGGAGGTGCTCACCGAGTGAGCGGGTGGTCCGGGCCGCGGCGAGACGCTCGCGGAGCAGCCGAGCGCACCGGCGCTCGGTGTCGCCCACCGGCCGACCGGCGGCGTCGAGACGGGCGACGGTCTCGCGCTCGAGGGCGTCGAGCGCCTCGTCCCCGGCGGGGGAGAGGTCGGGTAGCCGGTCCTGGCCGGTCGGCAGGCCCAGCGAGGTGGCGAGCAGCGGGTCGAGCTCGGCGTGCGCGGCGACGTGGGCGTCGGCCAGGTCCCGGATCGTGCGTGCGGACATGCGGTCATCATCCGGGCCGAGCCCCGGACACGACGAAGCCGGGCCCCACGGGAGGTGGCCCGGCTTCGTGGTCGCTGCGGCGCGTCCGCCGTCTCGCGAGACCCGTTCGGGAAGATCAGGCGATCTCGGCGCGGCGCTCGCGGAGCAGGTCGAGACGCTCGTTGAGCAGCTCCTCCAGCTCCGGGATGGAGCGACGCTCCAGCAGCATGTCCCAGTGCGTGCGCGGCGGCTTGGTCTTCTTCTGCTCCGCCTCGACGCCGTCCACCCGGCGGCCCACGCCGCCCTGGGGGGACTCCCACGTCGCGGGGGCGTCGGCGTCGTTCGCGAAGGGCACCTCGAACTCGTGGCCCGAGGGGGAGACGTAGCGGACCAGCTGCCGCGGCGCCAGGTCGTGATTCCGGTCGGTCTCGTAGCTGACAGCCCCGAGCCGGCTGCCACGGAGCACGCGGTCGGCCATGCGTCATCCTCCCGTCTTCTGCCGAGGGGGGCACCCCTCGACGGTCATGTCGTCGCCACCGGGTGTAACGTCTGCAGCACAGAGATCCATTCCCGGCGGGTAGCATTCCGCGGGTCACGCCGACGTCGTGCGACCGTCGGTTGCCCGTTCCTGTCCCGACGTCAGAGTGTGGCCCATCGGGCGCTCTGCCACACGCGAATGTGACGTGTCAGCCGTCTGTGACTTAGCTCACCGGCATGGCGCGGAGTGTTTACACAAGGGTCGCTTCCCGTTACCCGCACACCTATGCGTCGCAAAACGTGCAGGTAGCGGTGTTTGCGCCGTGGAAGGTCGGGTGTCCGACGAACCCGGTGCCGGGCGGTCAGCGTGCCGTGGTCTCGGGCCGGCGGACCGGCCACAGCGCGAGCAGTCCCGCCGCGAGCACCACGAGGATCCCGGCGATGCCGGCCCGGTCCGAGCCGAACGCGTACGTGAAGTAGCCCACGAGCGTCGGGGCGAGGAACGACACGGCCCGCCCGGTCGTCGCGTAGAGCCCGAACATCTGGCCCTCGTGGCCGGGCGGGGTGAGCCGGGCCAGGTAGGTGCGCGACGACGACTGGGCCGGTCCGACGAACAGGCACAGCCCGAGCCCGAAGACCCAGAACGCGGTCGGGCCGGAGAGGAACAGCAGCACGACGCCGCACGCCAGGAGCCCGACCAACGACCCGGCGATCACCGCCTTCGGGCCGATCCGGTCGTCGAGCCAGCCCCCGGACAGCGCGCCGAGCGCGGACACGACGTTCGCCGCCACACCGAAGATCAGGACGTCACCCGGGCTCAGCCCGTAGACGCTCACCGCGAGCACGGCACCGAAGGTGAACACCGCGGCGAGTCCGTCCCGGAACAGCGCGCTGGCGGCGAGGAAGTACACGGTGTGCGGGCTCGTGCGGTGCAGGTCCCGCAGGTCGGTGACGAGCTTGCGGTAGCTCGCCCGCACGCCGAGCCGGGCCGGGCGCTCGACGGCCGGCGGGGCCTCGGGCACGACCAGGAACAGCGGGATCGCGGCCAGCGCGAACCAGGCCGCCGCGACGAGCGCGACCACCCGGACGTTGAGCCCGCCCTCGGTGCTCACCCCGAGCGCGCCGCCCTCGCCGGCGATGAACAGCACGTACACCGCCAGGAGCAGCACGATCCCGCCGAAGTACCCCATCGACCAGCCGAAGCCGGAGACCCGGCCGATGGTCGCGGGCGTGGAGATCTGCCGCAGGACGGCGTTGTAGGAGACCTCGGCGAGCTCGAAGAAGATCGACCCGAGGCCGAGCAGCAGCAGGCCCAGCCAGAGGAGGTGCCAGTCGTCGCGGACCAGGAACAGCAGGGCCATCGACCCGATGGTGGCCGCGGTCCAGATCGCGGTGGAGCGCATCCGCCGCCCGGCGCGGTCGGCGCTCTGCCCGACCACCGGCGCCAGCAGCGCGATCACGACGCCGGCGGCGCCGATGGCGTAGCCCAGCCAGCTGTTGGCGTCGACGCCGCCGGGGAGGTCGCGGCCGACGGTGTCGGTGAGGTAGACGGAGAAGACGAACGTGAGCGTGATCGTGGTGTAGGCCGACGAGCCCCAGTCCCAGAAGGCCCAGGCGAGCACCTGGCGGCGCGAGATCGGCGCGTCTCCGGTGCGGTTCGCGGGGGCGGCCTCGCTGCTCACCGCGGCAGCCTAGTGCGGCCGCCGCCCCCACCGGGGGATCGGACACCGGCCCCGGGCGGCCGGACGCGGAACCCGGCGGGTGGGCCGGTCGCCGCCCTCACAGGGCGATCAGGAGGTCCGGCCGGTCGGACAGCAACCCGTCGACCCCCATGGCCAGCAGATCGCGCATCTCGGACGGGTCGTCGACCGTCCAGACGTGCACCTCGAGGCCGGCGCCGTGCGCCCGGGCGAGCAGCCGGTCGTCGACCACCGTCAGCGGGCCGAAGTGGCGGGGTATCTGCGCGAGACTCCCGCGGACCCGGGGCAGCACCGGCTCCAGGTAGGGGAGGGCGGAGGGGGCGGCGTCGAGCCAGGCCCGGGAGCGCAGGCCGAGGACCGCCTCCATCCCCATCGAGGTGAGCAGCCGCGGCCCGGCCGCACGAGCCCGCCGGAGGCGACCCTCGTGGTAGGCGCCCAGGCACACGCGGTCCCACGCGTCGAGCCGCTCCAGCACGGCAAGGGTGGGCAACACGACGGCGGCGGTCTTCAGCTCGATGGTGAACCGGGTCTCCGGCAGCGCCGACAGCACGGCCTCCAGCCGCGGCACGGGTTCCCGCCCGGCCACCCGGGCGTCCTCGATCTCGGCGGCGCGCAGCCGGTCGAGTTGCCCGGTGCCGTCGGTGGTGCGGTCGAGAGTGGGGTCGTGGTGCACCATCGGCACGCCGTCGGCCGAGGCGTGCACGTCCATCTCGAGGTAGGAGAAGCCGTTCGCCACCGCGAGCTCGAAGCCCGCCAGGGTGTTCTCGCAACCCGCGAGCTCGCCGACGTGCCAGCCGCGGTGGGCGTACCGGCGCGGGTAGGGCCCGTCGAGGTACGGGTGCCTGTCTCCACTCATGGTCGGCTCCGCGCGCTCCCCTCGGTGCCGATGGTCGGCTCCGCACCCTCTCACCCGCACCCGATCACGCGCGACGGGGAAGGCGTTGCCGCTCGGTGAACAGCAGGGGCTCGAGCAGGTCACCGTACGTGTCGAGGCGCGCCGGCAGATCGTCGAGGGTGAAGACCAGGTCCCCCGGCCTGCGGCAGGCGCGCACCTCCTCCCAGGTCACGGGCGTGGCGACGGTCGGGCGGGCGCGCCCGCGCAACGAGTAGCTGCCGATCGTGGTCTTGGCGGTGTTGTTCTGGCTCCAGTCGACGAAGACCTTCCCGCGCCGGCGCGCCTTCGCCATCACGGAGGTGACGGTGCGCGGGGACTCCTCGGCCAGTCGCTCCGCCACCGCCTTGGCGAACTCGATGGTCTGCTCGGCGCGGCTGACCGTCACCGGCAGGTAGAGCTGCAACCCCTTGCCTCCCGACGTCCGCGGCCACGCCTCGAGGTCGTCCTCGGCGAGCACCTCGGCGATCCGCTGCGCCACCCGGCAGCACTCGACGATCGAGGTCCCCTCGCCGGGGTCGAGATCGAACACGACGAGGTCCGGGGCGTGCCGGCCGCCCCGCGGCCCCACCCGCCACTGCGGCACGTGCAGCTCGAGCGCCGCGAGGTTCGCCGCCCAGGCCAGCGCCTCCTCGCTCTCCAGGAGCGGGAAGTCGGCGGACTCCGACCGTCCGCCCGGCGTGCCGACCCGTTCGGTCCGGACCCAGTCCGGTGCGTGCCGCGACACGTCCTTCTCGAAGAACGAGGGTTTGTCGACGCCGTCCGGCCAGCGGACGAGCGTGACCGGCCGGCCCTCGAGGTGGGGCAGCACGACCGGCGCCACGGTGCGGTAGTGCGCCAGCACGTCGGCCTTGGTGGTGCCGGTGAGCGGGTAGAGGACCTTGTCCGGGTTGGTCAGCTTCGCGCGGCCGACGCCGGCCTTCCCCGCGGGGCGCCGGCGCGGCCGCTCGGGCTCGTCGAGCTCGCCCACCTCCGTCCACGTGTCCGACCGCTTCCCCGGCAGGTACGGCGAGTCCGCCCGCTTCGCGACGACGCCGGGCAGCCCCTGCCCGCGGACGGCGTCGAGCACGGCGGGGCCGGTGTCGGCGGGGTACACCGGGGCGAGCCGCCAGTGCGGGCCGGACAGCGGGAGCTCGCCGAGCAGGGCGTGCCGGTCGGCGAACCCCAGCCCGCAGGTGTCCCGGCCGTCGAGGAAGAGCAGGTCGGAGATCCACAGCTCGCCGCCCCTGGTCAGCTCGGCGTCGAGCAGCAGCGCGGTCGCCCCGACCGACGGCCCGAGCTCGGCGAGGGTCTTCGCCGGGACCTCCTCACCGTCCGCGGTCACGCGCACCCGCCCGCCGTCGATCTCGACGATCACGCGGCGGCCGCCGAACCGGACCTGCAGCAGCCAGCCCTCGGGGTCCTCCGGCAGCCCGTCCGGCACCCCGCGCATGGGGGCGGTGTCGTGGGGGAGGGGCGTGCGGTCGGTCGGGTCGGAGCGCTTGAGCAGCCAACCGTCGCGCCGCTCCCGGTTGCTCTTGACCAGCACGTACTTCCCACGGGCACGCTCGCCGTGCAGCGTGAAGGCGACCTCCCGGTCGGACCACTTCTCGGTCTCGTAGCGGCCGTGGTCCCAGATCGTCATGGTCCCGCCGCCGTACTCGCCGCGCGGGATCTCGCCCGAGAACTCCAGGTACTCCAGCGGATGGTCCTCGGTGCGCACGGCCAGCCGCAGGGTCTCGGTGTCGACCGGCAGCCCCTTCGGGACCGCCCACGAGGCGAGGACGCCGTCGCGCTCCAGCCGCAGGTCCCAGTGCAGGGCACGCGCGTGGTGCTCCTGGACGACGAACCGGTCGCCGGGCCCGGGAGCGGCGGGATCGGTCTCGGGGACGGGTTCCGGGGTGCGCCCGCGGTCACGCCTGCGGCGGTACTCGTCGAGCGGCACCGGCCCAGATTAGTCCCGTCCCGGGCTTGTCAACGGCCGTGATCGTTTGCAAGCATAGCCTTACCTGACGAAAGGCTGGCCTGGATGTATGTCTGCATCTGTCACGCGGTGACGGAGGTCGAGCTGCGCGACTGCATCGGCGAGGGCGCCCGCACGGTCGAGGAGATCGGCGACGTGTGCGGCGCCGGCACGAGCTGCGGGACCTGTCTCGACAGGGTCGACGTCCTGCTGACCGCCGAGCTGGCCCCGTCGGTGATGTCCGACCTGCCGCTGAGCGCCTGAGCCTTCCGGTCCGGGCTCGCGCTGGAGCCGTTCCGCCACCCACCCCACGGACTCCGAATCCGGACAGGTGAGGCTAGCCGTCGCACAGCCCGTCCTTCATGGACCGGTCCGAACCCGATCCACTACCGTCCGTGCGGCCCATCACAGCGGACGAAGGACGGTGCCATGCGCGGGGACCCCGAGATCATCTCCCTGCTCAACGAGCAGCTCACGAGCGAGCTGACGGCCATCAACCAGTACTTCCTGCACGCCAAGATGCAGCAGAACTGGGGCCTGACGAAGCTGGCTGCCCACACCCGTGCCGAGTCGATCGACGAGATGCGGCACGCGGAGCGGATCACCGACCGGATCCTCTTCCTCGAGGGCCTGCCGAACTACCAGCGGTTGTCCCAGCTGCGGCTCGGCACGAACGTCCGCGAGATGCTGCAGTCCGACCTGGCGATCGAACTCGAGGTCGTCGAGCGGCTCCGGCCGGGTATCGCGATGTGCCGCTCCAAGGGCGACATCACCACCGCGAACCTGTTCGAGGAGATCCTCGCCGACGAGGAGCACCACATCGACTACATCGAGACGAACCTCGAGCTGATGGACCGGCTGGGCGAGCAGCTCTACCTGGCCCAACTGGTCGACCAGCCTCCCACGCCCGGCTGATTCCGCGTTCGGCCCGCAGGGAGTACGAAGGTCGCGGGGTGTCCACCGGGGACGCCGAGGGGGACCGTGGCCATGACCGAGAACCTGAGTGCGGACGACCGTGCGGGAGGGGCCGGGCAGCGCCCGGCCGACGCGATCCGGGCCTTCGCCGGTGCCGTCTGGTGGATGGTGCTGCTGCGCGGCGTCCTGATCGCCCTGTTCGGGATCATCGCGCTGGTCAGTCCGGGGATCGCCCTGCTGACCCTGGTGTTCCTGTTCGGCTTCTACGCGATCCTCGACGGCGTCGTGGCCGTGGTGATGGGGGTCCGGGCCCGGAAGACGGCGGCGCACTGGGTCTGGCCGGTGGTGCAGGGTGTGCTCTCGGTGATCGCCGGCCTCGTCGCCCTCTTCTGGCCCGGCGTCACGGCGCTCGCGCTGCTGTTCGTCATCGCCTTCTGGGCGATCGTCATGGGCGTCGCGGAGATCGCCGAGGCGTTCGCGGCGCGCCGTACCGGCGCGCACGCGTGGGGCTGGACGCTCGTCGCGGGCATCGTCAACGTCCTGTTCGGCCTCGCGCTGCTCGTGTGGCCGGCGACCGGCGTCCTCGCCCTGATCTGGCTGGTCGGGGTGTTCGCGCTGGTCGGCGGGGTGATCCTGATCGGCTGGGCCTTCCGGATCCGGGCGATCGCCAAGGGAGCGGCGACCACCCGCTCGTCGACGAACCCGGCCTGACGCGCGGGTGTGGGCCCGGCCCGGGTCGCGGGCGGGCGCGATCGAAGATATGTTCGAAGCATGACCGATCGCGACACCCGGGAGCAGACCACCACACCGGCCGCGAAGGACCCGGAGGACTGGACCACCGGCGACGAGCCGATCACGGGCCCGCAGCGCTCGTACCTGGAGACGCTCGCGCAGCAGGCCGGCCACGAGTTGCCCGAGGACCTCGGCGGTCTCACCAAGGCCGAGGCGTCCAAGCGCATCGACGAGCTGCAGTCCGCGGCGGGCCGGGGGCGGTGACCGGCCCGTTACCGTCGGTCTCCTTGCGGTGAGCTGACGACGCGGTTGAGCGCGGTTTCACGGGGAAACTCCCCTCACCTCCGAGGGGAGGTCGCGATGAGGGACCGGGCGGACGGGGACGGGACACCACGCGAGGTCGAGGTCGTGGACCGGCCGAAGCTTCGCCGCACCGTCGGCGGGACGGCCGTCGGCAACTTCATGGAGTGGTACGACTTCGGGGTCTACGGCTTCCTCGCGACCACGCTGTCGTCCGTGTTCTTCCCGGCCGGCTCCGGGCTGGCGATGGTGGCGACCTTCGGCGCGTTCGCGGTGTCGTTCCTGGTCCGACCACTCGGCGGGTTCGTCTTCGGCCCGCTCGCCGACAAGATCGGGCGCAAGCGGGTGCTCACCATCACCATCGGGATGATGGCCGCGAGCACCACGGCGCTCGGTGTGCTGCCCGGCTACGCGGCCATCGGGCCGTGGGCGGTCGTCCTGCTCTTCGTGGTGCGCGCGGTGCAGGGCTTCTCCACCGGCGGCGAGTACGTCGACGCGATGGTCTACATCAACGAGCACGCCCCGGACCGCCGGCGCGGCTTCTGGGCGAGTTGGTTGCCGGTGGGCACCCTGACCGGGTACGTGGCGGGTTCGGGCCTGGTCACGGGCCTCACCGCACTGCTCGGCCAGGAGACCATGCTGGCCTGGGGCTGGCGCGTGCCGTTCCTGACGGCGGCGTTGATCGGCATCGTCGGCGTCTACATCCGACGGCAGCTCGACGAGAGCCCGGCCTTCGAGCAGCAGGACGACTCCGGCGCGGCGTCCGGCCGGTCGCGCTTCCGCCGGACGGTGATCGACCAGCGGCGCCCGCTGCTCATCGTCATCGGGCTGGTCATGGCCATCAACGTCGCCGTCTACACGCTCACCGGATACCTGCCCACCTATCTGACGACGGCCGTCGGGATCGGCGACACCGCGGCCCTGCTGCTCATCCTCATCGTGCAGGCGATCCTGCTCCTCCTCGTCACGCAGGTGGCGCGACTGACCGACAAGGTCGGGCGGAGGCCGGTGATGCTCGTGGGCAGCGGGCTGATGCTCGCCGGTGCCGTTCCCGCCTACCTCCTGATGGGCCGGGGCGCCTACCTCCCCGTCTTCGGCGGCGTCCTGCTGATCGGGTTGATGGCGCTCACCTTCTTCGCGGGCGAGCCGTCGACGCTGCCGGCGCTGTTCCCGACGGAGGTGCGCGGCGGCGCGGTCGCCGTCGGCTACAACATCTCGGTGTCGGCGTTCGGCGGCACCACCCCCTTGATCGCGGAGTCGCTGGTCACCGCGACCGGACACACCCTGTTCCCGGCCTACTGGCTGATGTTCGCGGGCGCCGTCGGCGCGATCGCCGTGTGGTTCGTGCGCGAACCCGCCGGGCGGCCCCTGCCGGGCACGCGGCCCACCGCCGAGACCGAGGAGGAGGCCCGCAGGCGAGCCGGGGCGTCCGAGCCGGGGACCGACCCGGACGCCGCCGGCCGAGCGGGCCACGGGTCCTGAACCGAACCGTCGTGCCCGACGACGGCGCTGCCGTCGCGCCGCGGGACGTGGCACGATCACCCCGTGGCCGGCAGACCCGATGCGAGGGAGCACCTGCGTCACCTGGCACGGCTGCGGCGGGTCCGGGACCGGATCGACCGCGAGTACGCCCGCCCGCTCGACGTCGAGGCGCTGGCCCGCGGCGAGCACATGTCGGCGGGGCACCTCAGCCGCGAGTTCCGGCGCGCCTACGGCGAGTCGCCGTACTCCTACCTCATGACCCGGCGCGTCGAGCGGGCGATGGCGCTGCTGCGGCGGGGGGACCTGAGCGTCACCGAGGTGTGCTTCGCGGTCGGCTGCTCCTCGCTCGGGACCTTCAGCACCCGCTTCACCGAGCTCGTCGGCATGCCGCCCAGCGCCTACCGCAGGCAGGCCGCGGAGGCCACGGCGGGGATGCCCGCCTGTGTGGCGAAGCAGGTCACCAGACCCGTCAGGAATCAAGAAGCCCCGGTCGCCGGGCCCCCGCTAGCGTCGCCGACATGAGCGATCTGACCATCCACCAGACCTACCTCCCGCACACCGGCAAGGACGAGGCCCTCGCGTTCTACCGCGACACACTCGGCTTCGAGGTCCGCAACGAGGTCGGCTACAACGGCATGTACTGGATCACCGTGGGCCCCGCCGGCAGCGAGACGTCCATCGTCCTGCACCCGCCCGCCGCCGACCCGGGGATCACCGAGGACGAGCGGCGCACCATCTCCGAGATGATGGCCAAGGGCACCTACGCCGGCCTCAACCTCGCCACCAAGGACCTCGACGCGACGTTCGAGCGCCTGCAGAAGGGCGACGCAGAGGTCGTCCAGGAGCCGACCGAGCAGCCCTACGGTGTCCGGGACTGCGCGTTCCGCGATCCCGCCGGCAACCTGATCAGGATCCAGGAACTGCGCTGAGCACGCGCCGGACGGAGGGGGAGAGGATGAGCACGTCCACGGAGACGCGGGTGCCCGCGGCGCACGCCGCCGACAGCCACGACCTGATCCGCGTGCACGGCGCACGGGAGAACAACCTCAAGGACGTCAGCGTCGAGCTGCCGAAGCGCCGGCTCACGGTGTTCACCGGCGTCTCCGGATCGGGCAAGAGCTCGCTGGTGTTCGGCACGATCGCCGCGGAGTCGCAGCGGCTGATCAACGAGACCTACAGCGCCTTCGTGCAGGGCTTCATGCCGACCCTGGCGCGCCCGGAGGTCGACGTCCTCGACGGGCTGACCACGGCGATCATCGTCGACCAGGAGCGGATGGGCGCCAACCCCCGTTCCACGGTCGGTACCGTCACCGACGCGAACGCGATGCTGCGCATCCTCTTCAGCCGGCTGGGGCAGCCCCACATCGGCTCGCCCCAGGCCTTCTCCTTCAACGTCGCCTCGATCAGCGGCGCGGGCGCGGTCACCATGGAGAAGGCCGGGCAGACGGTGAAGGAGCGGCGCGAGTTCAGCATCACCGGCGGCATGTGCCCGCGCTGCGAGGGCCGCGGCTCGGTGAACGACATCGATCTGACCGCGCTCTTCGACGAGAGCAAGTCGCTCAACGAGGGCGCGATCACCATCCCCGGCTACAGCATGGACGGGTGGTACGGCCGCATCTACCGCGGCTGTGGCTTCTTCGACCCGGACAAGCCGATCGCGAAGTTCACGAAGCGCGAGCTGCACGACCTGGTCCACAAGGAGCCGACCAAGATCAAGGTCGAGGGCATCAACCTGACCTACGCCGGACTGGTCCCGCAGATCCAGAAGTCCTACCTGTCGAAGGACATCGACGCGCTGCAGCCGCACATCCGCGCCTTCGTGGAGCGTGCGGCCACCTTCTCCACCTGCCCCGAGTGCGAGGGCACCCGGCTCACCGCGGCGGCCCGCTCGTCGACGATCGACGGGATCAGCATCGCCGACGCCTGCGCGATGCAGATCAACGAGCTCGCCGACTGGGTCCGCGGGCTGGCCGAGCCGTCGGCGGCACCGTTGCTCACGGCGCTGGGGGAGACGCTCGACTCGTTCGTGGAGATCGGGCTGGGCTACCTCTCGCTCGACCGGCCCTCCGGCACGCTGTCCGGCGGCGAGGCGCAGCGGACCAAGATGATCCGTCACCTCGGCTCCTCGCTCACCGACGTCACCTACGTCTTCGACGAACCCACGATCGGCCTGCACCCGCACGACATCCAACGGATGAACGACCTGCTCCGGCGGCTGCGGGACAAGGGCAACACCGTGCTCGTCGTGGAGCACAAGCCGGAGGCGATCGCGATCGCCGACCACGTCGTCGACCTCGGACCGGGCGCGGGCACGGGGGGCGGCCAGGTGGTCTTCGAGGGATCCGTCGAGGGACTGCGGGCCAGCGGCACGCTCACCGGGCGGCACCTCGACGACCGGGCCTCGCTCAAGCCGTCGGTGCGCACCCGGTCGGGGGCGCTCGAGGTCCGCGGCGCCACCACGCACAACCTGCAGGGGGTCGACGTCGACATCCCGCTCGGGGTGCTCTGCGTCATGACCGGGGTGGCGGGTTCGGGCAAGAGCTCGCTGATCCACGGGTCGGTGGCCGGCCGCGACGGCGTGGTGGTGGTCGACCAGGGCGCGATCCGCGGCTCGCGGCGCAGCAACCCGGCGACGTACACCGGGCTGCTCGAGCCGATCCGCAAGGCGTTCGCCAAGGCCAACGGCGTCAAGCCGGCGCTCTTCAGCGCCAACTCGGCGGGGGCCTGCCCGACCTGCAACGGCGCGGGCGTGATCTACACCGATCTCGCGATGATGGCCGGTGTCGCCACGATCTGCGAGCAGTGCGAGGGCAAGCGCTTCGACGCCTCCGTGCTGGAGTACCACCTCGGCGGCAAGGACATCAGCGAGGTGCTCGCGATGCCGGTGGCCGAGGCGGAGGAGTTCTTCGGCTCGGGCCGGGCGCGCACGCCGGCCGCACACAAGGTCCTCGAGCGGCTCGCGGCTGTCGGGCTCGGATACCTCACCATCGGCCAGCCGCTCACCACGCTGTCCGGCGGCGAGCGGCAGCGGCTCAAGCTGGCCACGCACATGGGCGAGAAGGGCGGGGTCTACGTCCTCGACGAGCCGACGACCGGCCTGCACCTCGCCGACGTCGAGCAGCTGCTCGGCCTGCTCGACCATCTGGTCGACTCCGGCAAGTCGGTGCTCGTCATCGAGCACCACCAGGCGGTCATGGCGCACGCGGACTGGATCATCGACCTCGGACCCGGCGCGGGCCACGACGGCGGTCGGGTCGTGTTCGAGGGCACGCCCGCCGAACTCGTCGCCGCACGGTCGACGGTGACCGGCGAGCACCTCGCGGCCTACGTCGGCGCCTGACCGCCGCCGTTCGCGGCGGGGGGGGCGGACCCCACAGGGGGCGTGCGGCGGAGCGGGCGCGACAATCCGATCGTGGACGTTCCGCGCGTGGTGCACGACCTGCAGCCGCTCGTCGCCGCCCGGGCGACGGTGCCCGGCGGGGTGGTGTGGCGGCTGACCGAACCCGGCCGGCAGTTGGACGCCAACGTCCTCAACCTGGATGCCGGCCAGGTGATCGAGACCCACACCGAACCGGACCTCGACGTCCTCGTGGTGGTCGCGGCGGGGTCGGGAACCGTCGAGGCCCCCGGCGAGCGACTGGCCCTGACCGCCGGGACCGTGTTGTGGCTGCCCCGCGGCTCCACGCGCCGGTTGGTCGCCGGGCCGGAAGGGCTCGGTTACCTCACGGTCCACGGTCGTCGCCCGGGCCTGCAGATCAGGTCGGCCCCGCCGTCGAGGTGACGGACGGTCGTTCGGGTCGCCGAGGACGGCGGGCCGGGAGGTGCAGCCGGACGCCGGGTGAAGTCGGCACCGTGCTCACCCGGCGCGACGGTGAAGGATTGCGGACGACCTCGCTCCCCGGCCCTGCGCAGGGCGCGCCGCGCCTACGCTGACGGTCGTACACGACAGGGCCCGGTCTCCGCGGCACGCACTCGGTCGGCCGGGGCTCCCGACAGCCGGAACCGCGGTGGCATGCGGCCCCACCAGGAGTGGAGGCAGGAGTGCCCGTCCGTCGAGGCATCGGGACGTCAGCGGTGGCGGACGCCGCCCGGTCGTTCTCCTCCGCACTTCCCGTTCCCGACCGGGGCGGTGCCCTTCCGGACAACGGTTCCCGGCCGACCTCGCCGCGCGTGCGCGAGGCCGCCGAGGACCTGGGCCTTCGGGCCGTGCGGGCGGCCGCCCGGCTCGTCGGTGGGCTCGCCGTCGGCGGTCTGACGCTGTCCGTGGCGGTGGCGTGGGCCGGTGCCGAGGCGGCGCGGGCGGTGCGTACACGGGCAGTCCGGCACCGGGGCCGCACGGCGGCTGCCGCAACCCGCACACCGCCCGCTGCACCAGGCGCCTGTGTCTGGTGCGGTCACCTGCACGAGCGCCACCCGGTCCTCGTGCACGCCGACCGGCTCGCCGTCCGGTTCTACGAGACGATCACCGGCTGACGCGGGCGCTCGCCACGGGCCGGACCGACGTGCCGCGGTTCCACGCGGCCTGCCGTCGGTAGGGATTCCCGCCCGTGCGTGGCTATGGTCGGCGAATGGCGACACCGACCCCGGCGCGGGTTCTCGTGATCGGACTGGACCCCTACCGGGTCCCGGGACCGTGGGACCCGGAGCCGGTGGCGACCGCGGTGGCGGAGTCGATGGCCCGGTTCGCCGAGCGGGGGATCGGCGCTCGGAGCTGTCTGATCGGGCTCGACGGCATCGACGACGCCGAGGCCGTCGTGACCTCGGCGCTCCGCGACCAGGTGTGGGAGTGCGTCGTGGTGGGAGGCGGTCTGCGCAAGGAGGACGAGCAGCTGGAGCTCTTCGAGGCGATCGTGAACCTGGTCCATCGGTACGCTCCCGACGCCGCCATCGCCTTCAACCGCACGCCCTCCGACGTCGTCGAGGCTGCCACCCGCTGGCTGTGCTGAGCCGGCACGGGCGCGCACTCGCCCGGATGCCGGGGGAGGGCACGTCCTGCCTCGACCACGGGCACGAGCTCGGGCACCATGGCAATCATGACCGAGAAGGAGGTCCGCGCCCGGGACGAGCAGGACTCCGGTGACGCGCCCGGCGTGATCGCCTCGGTCGGCAGCGTCCGGACGGCCGACAGCCTCGCCGTCGCGGGCAGTGTGGACACCACCAGCAGTGTCGCCGTGGCCGGGAGCGCGGCCACGGCAGGAAGCATCGGCGTGGCCCGGAGCGCGGCCACGGCCGGCAGCGTCGCGGTCGCCGGGAGCGTGGCGACGGCCGGGAGTGTCGCGGTCGCCGGAAGCGCGGCCACGGCCGGCAGCGTCGCGGTCGCCGGGAGCGCCGCCACCGCCGGCGCCCTCGGGATCGTGGGGAGCCTGCTCACCGTGCTCGGCGTCGGCCTGCGCAGCTGCGTGGCCACTCTGGCCTGCGTGAACTGCACGCGGTGCGTGGGCTGCATCGGGTGCGTGGACTGCGTGGACTGCGTCGGGTGCGTCGGCTGCGTCGGCCTCCGCGGGGCGGTCGACCAGCGAGGTGTCCGCGCCTGACCCCCGCGAGCGTCGGGGTGCGGGCTGCCGAGACCTTCTGTCGAGGGGATGCGAGCCCGACGTGGGCGGGTCGCCGGTAGGGCGAGGTGTGCTCGTCGGCGCGGTGGCGGTGGGGTTGGGTCGCTCACGCCCCGCCGCTGCCGTAGGGCCGGGTGATCACCTCTAGATTGTGGCCCTCCGGGGACTCGAAGTAGGCGCCGCGGCCACCGTCGTGCGTGTTGTGGCCCGGCGTGCCGTGCCCCGGATCGGCGAAGATCGGCACGTCCCGCTCCCGCAGCCTCCCGACGACGGCGTCGAACTCGGCCTCCGAGACCAGGAACGCGTAGTGCTGCGGATGCACCTCGTCGCTGTGGAGGTAGTCGAGGCTCGCCCCGTCGGGCAGCGCGACGACGCTGAACGGCCCGAAGCGGGTCGGCGCGGGCAGCCCGAGTACCTCGGCGAGGAAACGCGCGCCGGCCTCCTGATCCCGGGTGGCGACGATGGTGTGGTTGAACGCGACGGCCATGGGACCGAGGATGCAACCTCGACCCGGGTTCAGGTCAAGAGCTGCTCCGCACCGACCGGAGAGCTGCTCGAGCAGGCCGAGTCTGGAGTACGGTGTGCCAAACCGCTGCTGCGGCGACGTTCCATGCCTTCCGGGTGGCACATGCCGGCACGGAGCGGCCCACGACCTCGGCGGGCGCCGTTCCGGGCGCCCCCGGTCCACGCCGACCAGCTCAACGCCTGTCAGCCGGACCCGCTCGCCGTTCTCGGCACGACGTACGCACCACTGCGTATGTCCGGCTGCCGTGGTCGGTCACGAGACTGGACAGTTCCTCGACCCCGGGAGTTGCAGAGATCGGTCGAGCCGGGCACCAGGAGGACATCCATGGGCAGCGAGAGCGGCTACATCCTCACCGAGATCTGGAGAGCGAGGTCGTCGTGGCTCGCGCTTTCCCTGGAGGAGCGACAGCAGTTCTTCCTCGAGAAGATCGGTCCACTCATCATGAGCCTGGTCGAACAGGGTGCCCAGTTCCTTGGCTGCGCCATCAACGACAACACGGGGCCGGAGCGCATGAATTACCGGTACATGGCGGTGTGGAAGCTGCCCGACAAGGCTTTCAGTGACCGACTGGAAGCCGGCGCGAAGGAAGCAGGATTCCTCGACTACTTCGAGCAGGTCAATTTCAGTGGCAGGCTCATCACACCGGACGTGATGAACGCCGACATGATCCAGCTCGATGCGTAGAGACCGCGGGTCCGGCCGGTAGTCCTGGCATCAGGTGCACTCCCGTCCTTCAGGTGGTAAGGCGACGTGTTCAGCGGCGACGTGTTCGTCCTCCCCTCCCTGTCCCTGCCGCAGGAGTTGCTCGAGCACGGCGCCCGACCGGAGTTGTGCTCGTGGCCGTCGGGTTCACCCTGCTCGGGACGTCCGCCGGGTCCAGGTGACTGAGTGGGCGGTCAAAGGTGCCGGTCTGCCTGTCCCCGGGTCTGCTGGTCGACCGGCCGGCCGACGCCCGAGGCAACGGTTGTCGAGCCGGTGGAGTCCCGGGCGAGACGGCGGGGGAGCAGGCGGGGGCTGATGTGCGGCTTGGTCGTCGAGGACGAGGCGCCCCTCGCCGAGGCCGTCGCCCGCGGGCGGTGGCGGGGTGCTCACGCCGGACTGGTGAACCTTGTGCACTTCTTCGGTCAGGGCTGCGGGATGACGACTGTCGTCGAGGCGGTAGCCGACCCCGCGGACGGTGAGCACGATGCTGGGGCTGCCGGGGTCTTTCTCGATCTTGCGACGGAGGCGGCGGATGCGGACCTGGCGGCAGAGCCTCGTGATGCTCTCATCGATCAGCGCGCCCACCACGATGACCAGATCAGGCTCCTCTCCGGCGAGGATGAACTCCCCAGGGACGGCGTCGGGACGGACCGTCGACACCGCGAGCGGGATGTGCCGGCGGAGGGACTCGCTGAGGAGCGCTTCGCGCACGACCGCGTGTTCGCGGCCGCCAGCAGCGGCGCAAGCTGCGCTCAGCACGGTCACACGTCGTGCGTCGCCTTGGTTCACCGGACGCGGGTAACCCGCGGGACAGCAATCATGCCGAGGGCCCCAAAGCCCCCGCGCGTCCTCAGATCAGAGCTTCCCCCGCTTTGCCGGAGTGTCTTTCCCCCGCTTTGCTGGAGTGTCTGAAGACTGGTTCACGGCGCGATGAGCCCGCAGCTGACGCCGTTGGTCCATGGGCAGTCGCCCGCGTACTACTGCTGGAACCTTATGACAAGCCGTGTGCGCGTTTCCGCGGTTGTCGTGACCAGCCCCGCGGGCCAGCATCTGCGCTCGCCGGCCGTCGACCATGGCCTCGAAGATCCAGGCCTCGATCACGACTCTCGGCGCCACTCAGCCCGCCCGACCCCAGGCCTCACCAATGACCTGCGACGCTGGTGACGTCGTCGTCGCCCGCCGGGAGTTCTTGCCTCTGCTGCAACTCCCGATTACCCAGTGGTAAGCCGACGTATTTGAAGGTGTCGAGTTCGTGCCTCTGGCGCGAGGTGAAGACGCTGCCGAAGCCGGTGGGTCCCGGTCCTGTCGGTCCTGCGTGGCAGGCTGCGGCTATGAACTCGTCAGGCGCGGATGCCACTTCGGGGGAGGTCGAGCGGTGGCGCGACGAGGTCGAGGCGCGGGTCTCGGCGATCCGAGACGCTGTGCTCGCCGCGTATGAGGCGGGCGACGACCTTGGTGATGTGCTGTCGGGG